>NZ_CP109434.1:375000-745000 GCF_036227105.1 Amycolatopsis sp. NBC_01488
ACACCGCGTTCAGCCCGAGCATCACCGTTTCCTGACCGGGTTCCCGGTGCGGGCCCTCCCCAGGCCCGCACCGGGACGTCCCGTCCTTTCCGAACGCACCCAGGGAACCTGATGCCACGTCGAGTCCGGCCCCGCACCCGCACCGTGTCCGCGCTGGCGGCCGTCGGCCTGCTCTCCGCGGTGAACGGCGCGCTGACCGGCGTCGGCTCGGCCGCCCCCGCGCCCGCGGTCCCGCCGGACACGAAGGCCACGGCGTCGGTTTCGGTGACCTGCCCGTTCGCCGACCCGCTCGGAGCGCGGAAGCTCACGGCCGAAACGGCGGCGACGCTGCCCTCGCAGGCGAAGACCGGCTCGTCGGCCAAGATCGGCGCGTTCTCGGCGAAGCTCACGCTCCCCCGCGACGTCGCGCTCTCCTACCTCCCGGACGGCGCCACCGCCGGATCGCTGCGCGGCGACGTGCACGTCGACCTGGCCGTGCACCAGGGCGACCGCGCGGACAAGGTGCCGGTCGACCTGATCGTCCCGGCCACGCCGCTGCCGGAGACCGGTGACCTCACGCTGGCGGCCACCGGCACCGTGCCGGAGATCGCCCTGAACACCGTCGGCGCGGTCACCTTCGACGTCACCGCGCCGACGCTCGCCCTCGAAGCCGTCCCGCCGCCGGACACCGCGGTCACGCAGCCGGCTCCGCTGGTCGCGTGCACCCTCGACCCCGGCCAGCAGACGGCGCTGGGCAAGATCATGGTCCTGCCGAAGACGGTGCCGGGCACGAAGCAGAAGCAGCAGGCGGCCGCGGCCGCCGCCGACGCGCCCGGCCCGGGCGATCCGCCGACCGACGACGAGTTCGCGGTGCCGCTGAGCCTGGTCACGATCTTGACGAAGTCGACGGTCAAGAAGCTCGGCGCGACCGTCGCCGCCGACCCCGCGTTCCTGTTCAACGGGCTGTTCATCCTCAACCTGGTCGACGGCACCTCGCGGGTCACCGGGTCGACCACCTTCAACCCGGCGACGACCTCGTTCCTCGGCTTCGGTTTCGTGCCGGTGACCGCGACCGTCGAGTTCCTGCCGGTCGACTACCGGAACAGCAAGGTCATCGAGATCGCCGGCAAGATCACCACCGACCCGGACACCGGGGCCACGTTCCTGGACACGACGCTGCAGGTGATGGCGCGGCTGAGCAACGCGAAGGTCAACGGCGTCCCGCTCGACCTCGGCCCCGACTGCGTGACCAAGGACAAGGTGACCCTCACGCTGAACGGCCCGTACGAAGCGTTCGGCGTCGGGCACATCCGGACCGACGAGAAGACGGGTTTCGAGCTTCCCGGGTTCACCGGCTGCGGCGCCGCCGGCCAGGACCTGGACCCGCTGCTCACCGGGATGGGCTCCGGCAAGGGCAACCAGGCCTTCGTCGACACCTACAACCTGATCGTGTGCACCGAACCCGACCACACCCAGTGCCCGCCGGGGTCCGACGGCCCCCCGCCGGAAGCGGCGGCGAAGAAGGCGGTCAAGCACTCGCACTGAGGGGGACGCATGAAGAGCGGAGCCCGTGCTGCCGATCCGCGGACCGCAGTAGTCCCGAAGCGGTCCTAGCTGTTCGTCCACTGTGGACGAGACGCTCCGGTGCGCGGCGAAGGCAGCAGCTCGCTCACCGGATACCGCAACGGCAGCGGTGCCGCCCCGGCACGCAGCGCCAGCTCCATCTCGAACCGCGCCGCCGGGTCGCGCAGGCTGTCGCCGAACGTCGCCTGGAGCTGTCTCATGCGGTAGCGGACCGTCTGGGGGTGCACGCCGAGGCGTTCCGCGATCTCCACCACGTTGCCCTGGCTGTCGAGCCACGCGCGCAGCGTCTCCAGCAGCCGCTCCTGCTGCTTGCCCGTCATGTCCGCCAGCGGCGCGAACAGGCGGTGCCGGAGCGTGCCGACCAGGCCCGTGTCGGAGTTGACCAGCAGCGTCGCCAGGTGCTCCTCGGCGCGCAGCACCGGACGCGGCGCCAGCACGCCACGCTCGGCCAGGTGGAGCGCGTTCCGGGCCCAGCGCAGGGAATCCGCCACCGACGCCACCGGGACGCACGGGCCGATCGAGAGCCGGCAGTCCGGCAGGGCCACCTGCAGCGTCGCCAGCCGCGCGCCGCCCAGCTCGCCGGGGACCACCAGCTTCGGGTCGGGCGTGTCGAGCTCGGCGAGGATGTCCGCGTCCAGCCCGGCGTGGCGGCGGGCCGGGGCGACGCCGCTCGCCGGGCAGACCGCCACCGGTGTCGCGTCGGTGGGCACCGGCCAGCCGATCAGCTGGGCCAGCTCGGCGATCGCCTTGGGCGACGCGGGCGGCGTCTCGAGGATGAGGTGCAGCAGCTTGCGGCGCCACGTGTCGAGCGCTCCCGCCGTGCGCGCCTTCGCCTCCAGGTAGCCGTCGAGCGCGACGGAGGCTAGTTCGTCCATGAACGCCAGCATCGCGTCGGCCAGCTGGGACATCACCGCCGACGAGAGCCCGCTCCGCCGCCCGACGCGCATGATCCGCCGCCACGACACGCGCGCGCCGACCCGGTAGGCCGATTGCAGCGTGTCGAGGCTGCGGCCTTCGCGCATTTCGTTCTGGCCCAGCCGGTGGTGCACCTCGTGGGACTGCTCCTTCGACACCGTCGGGTCGGCGATCTGCGCCACGAACAGCGTGATCGCGTACTCGACGCCGGCCCGGATCGACTTGCCGTAGGGGCCGTCGAGCGGGCGGGCGTAGGCCGGGATGGTCGCGCGGATCTCGTCGACGATCTCGGCGGCGAGGCTGGCCAGCTCGGGACGCAGGATGTCGGCGAGCTTGCGAGGCAGTGCGGCAGGCGGCGGCGCAGCGTGATCGAATCCGCGCTCCACCGACATCGCAGCTCCTTCGCTCCGCCCCGGGATCCCGGCCGGGCACCCCACCTGGTGCGGGGTGACACCGGACACATCGAAAAAGTAGTCCGGAACGTGTCACACCTTCGAAGGGAAACCGATTTCTTGTCATCTTCGTGACAAGTTCACGAGACCGGGCTGCGGAACGCTGACAACCACCCCGCCGACTGCTCACGATTGTACGTACGAACGGCGGAACCGGGAACCGCCGCGCACACTGGGCCGCTCGCTTGTATCATGTGGTTGATACAAGCGAGGAGGTCCGGACATGCCGTGGGACAACGTGCTCGCCGTCGCGATCTTCACCGGGCTGATCGGCCTGGCGATCCTGATCGTGCTCTGGCCGGGCGAGAAGCACGGAAAGCGCTTGCTCGAACGCTGGGGCGTGCCGGATCCGGACGCCGCCGAGGTGGCGCTCGCCGTCCGGTACCTGAAGCGGCGCCGGCTCTGGTACCCGTGGCTGTTCCTGGTCATCCCGCCGGTCCTCGACGGCACCGGCGCCGGCTCGATCGTCGCGACGCTGCTGCTCGGCGGCCTGATCGCCGAGCTGTTCGCCCAGCGGCCCGCGCGCGGGCCGCGCCGGGAGGCCGTCCTGGTCCCGCGAACGCTGCGCGACGTCGTCCCGATCTGGGCATTGGTGCTCAGCGGGCTGGCTTCGGCGGGCGCGATCGCGCACCTCGCCTGGACCCGGCAGTGGACGCTGCTGGCCGTGGCGGCGGGCACGACGGCGCTCTGCTGGCTGATCGCCGCGCTCGCGGTGCGCCGCCCGGCGATCGGGGAACCGCGCGCCGACCTGGCCCTGCGCCGCCGCAGCGGGCGCGTCGCGATCGGGCTGGGCATCGGCACCTGCGCCGCGCTCGGCTGGCCGGGCGGCAACCTCGTCTCGCTGCTGGTGGTCGTGGCCGGGCTGGCCGCGTTCCTCGCCGTCACGGCCCCGGTGAAACGGCTGCCGGCGGCCGCGTGAAGATCGTCGTCGACACGGAGAACGGGCTCGCGCCGTGGCGGCAGGTGCACGACCAGGTGGTCCACGCGATCACGACGGGAGCGCTGCCGGAAGGGGCCCGGCTGCCCCCGATCCGCCAGCTGGCCCGGGACCTGGGGCTGGCGTCCGGAACGGTGGCCCGCGCGTACCGGGAGCTGGAGGCGGCGGGCTGGGTGGCCACGGCCCGCGCCCGGGGCACGGTGGTGACGATCCCGCCCGGCCGCCCGGATCCCGCGACCCTGCTGCACTCCGCGGCGGCCGGGTTCGTCAGCCAGGCCCGCGACCTCGGCGCGGACCTCGACACGGCCTTGGCCGCCGTCCGCGCGGCTTACCGGTCGTGAGTGGGAAACAGTGTGCTAACCCGGTTTCCCACTCACGAGCAGCCGGCCCACCGCGGCCAGCACCGGTTCCAGCACCTCGACTTCGCGGGACGTGCCCACGCACTCGGTGATCCCCGCGCCCACGACGTCGAACGCCGCCAGCGCGTCCAGCTCCGCCACCAGCCGCTCGATCGTCCAGCCGGCCGGCTCCGGGCAGTTCAGGCCGGGGAACTCCCCGGGGTCCAGCACATCCAGGTCCACGTGGACGTACAGCTTGTCCACCCCGGCAAGGGCATCGAACGACTCCACCACCAGGCCGCGGGAAACCGCCGCCCGCTCCTCCGGGTCGAACACGCGCGTCCCGGCCAGCACCGCGTGCCCGGGTTCCAGGGCCGGGTCGGCCGCGAACTCCGGGTCGCCCTCACCGAACAGGGACCGCAGCACCATGCCGTGGAACGCCCCCGACGGCGACGTCGAAGCCGTGTTCAGGTCGGCGTGCGCGTCGAACCAGGCGACGCCCAGGCCCGGCCCGTACCGGAAGCGGGCCACGCCGATCGGGACCAGCTCGACCCCGCAGTCACCGCCGATGGTCAGCACCGGTCCGCCCGGTGCCTCCAGCGCGGCCAGCTGCGCCGCGCGGTTCGCTCCGGTCAGCACCGCGCGGTTGGCCACCCCGGCGTCCACTTCGGACAGTGAGCGCGTCTGCCGGACGTGGTGGACGGGCCTGCCGAGCACGTGCCCGGCCAGCTCCGCGAGCGCGAGACAGCCGTCCGGCAGCCCCGCCGCCCGCGGTCCCACCGCGCCCTGGCGCTGCGGGACCGCGTTGACCAGCGTCATTCCAGCACCAGCAGGAGGTCACCGCCCTCGACCTGCTGGACGTTCGTGATCGCCAGCCTGCCGACCTTGCCCCCGGCGGACGCGGTGATCGACGCCTCCATCTTCATGGCCTCGATCGTCGCGACCGTCGCACCGGCCTCGACCGTGTCGCCCTCGGCGACCTGCAGCGTCACCACGCCGGCGAACGGCGCCGCGACCTGCTTCGGGTTGCCCTTGTCCGCCTTCTCGGTCGCCGGGATGTCCGACGCGATCGACCGGTCGCGGATCTGGATGGGCCGCAGCTGGCCGTTGAGCGTCGACATCACCGTGCGCACACCGCGTTCGTCGGCCTCGCCGATCGCTTCCAGCTCGATGAGCAGGCGCACGCCCGGCTCGAGGTCGACCGCGTACTCCTCGCCCGGCCGCAGGCCGTAGAAGAAGTCCTTGCTGGGCAGCACGGACGTGTCGCCGTAGGCCTCGCGGTGCGCCTCGAACTCCTTGGTGGGGGCCGGGAACAGCAGGCGGTTGAGCGTCCGGCGCGGCTCCGAAGCCAGCGCGGAACGGTCCTCTTCGGACAGTTCGGCGACCGGCTTCGCGGCTGCCCGGCCTTCGAGGGCCTTGGTGCGGAACGGCTCCGGCCAGCCGCCCGGCGGGTCGCCCAGCTCGCCGCGCAGGAAGCCGATCACCGAGTCGGGGATGTCGAACTTGTTCGGCTCCGCCTCGAAGTCGGCCGGCGAAACGCCCGCGCCGACCAGGTGCAGCGCGAGGTCGCCGACGACCTTCGACGACGGCGTCACCTTCACCAGGTGCCCGAGGATCTTGTCGGCGGCGGCGTACATCGCCTCGATGTCCTCGAACCGGTCGCCCAGCCCCAGCGCGATGGCTTGCGTGCGCAGGTTCGACAGCTGGCCGCCGGGAATCTCGTGGTGGTAGACGCGCCCGGTCGGCGAGGCCAGCCCGGCCTCGAACGGCGCGTAGATCTTGCGCACGCTCTCCCAGTACGGCTCCAGCTCGCCGATCGCGTCCAGGTCCAGCCCGGTGGTGCGGTCGGAGTGGTCGGTGGCCGCCACGATCGACGACAGCGACGGCTGCGACGTCGTGCCCGCCATCGACGACACGGCGCCGTCGACGGCGTCCGCGCCCGCGTTGATCGCCGCGAGGTAGGTGGCCAGCTGGCCGCCCGCGGTGTCGTGGGTGTGGATGTGCACCGGCAGGTCGAACTCCTTGCGCAGCGCGGTGACCAGCCGGGCCGCCGCGGGCGCGCGCAGCAGCCCGGCCATGTCCTTGATCGCCAGGACGTGCGCGCCGGCGCCGACGATCTGCTCGGCCAGCTTGAGGTAGTAGTCGAGCGTGTAGAGCTTCTCCCCCGGGTCGGACAGGTCCGAGGTGTAGCAGAGCGCCACCTCGGCGACGGCGGTCCCGGTCTCGCGCACGGCTTCGATGGCCGGGCGCATCTGCTCGACGTCGTTGAGCGCGTCGAAGATCCGGAAGATGTCGATGCCGGTCTTCGTGGCTTCCTGGACGAAGGCGGTGGTCACCTCGGTCGGATAAGGCGTGTACCCGACGGTGTTGCGCCCGCGCAGCAGCATCTGCAGGCAGATGTTCGGCACGGCCTCGCGCAGCGCGGCGAGGCGCTCCCACGGGTCCTCGGCGAGGAACCGCAGCGCGACGTCGTAGGTCGCGCCGCCCCAGCACTCCAGCGAAAGCAGCTGCGGCAGCGTGTTCGCGACGACCGGCGCCACCGCGAGCAGGTCCTTCGTGCGGACGCGGGTGGCGAGCAGCGACTGGTGCGCGTCGCGGAACGTCGTGTCGGTGACGCCGATGTGCGGCGACTTCCGCAGCCACTCCGCGAACCCGCCCGGGCCCAGCTCGACGAGCTGCTGCTTCGAGCCGTCGGCCGGCCGAGCGTCCTTCGGCAGCTTCGGGAGCTTGACCGTGGCGTCCGGCGTCTTCGGGCGCTCGCCGTGCGGCTTGTTGACCGTCTGGTCGGCGAGGTAGGTCAGCAGCCGCGTGCCGCGGTCGGCAGACTGCCGCGCGGTGAGCAGCTGCGGTCGTTCCTCGATGAACGACGTCGTGACGCGCCCGGCGCGGAAGTCCGGGTCGTCGAGAACCGCCTGCAGGAACGGGATGTTCGTCGCGACCCCGCGGATCCGGAACTCCGCGACGGCACGGCGCGCGCGGCGGACGGCGGTCTCGAAGTCGCGGCCGCGGCAGGTGAGCTTCACCAGCAGCGAGTCGAAGTGGGCGCTGATCTCGGTGCCGGAGAAGGCGGTGCCGCCGTCGAGCCGGATGCCCGAGCCGCCCGGCGAGCGGTAGGCGGAGATCATCCCGGTGTCCGGGCGGAAGCCGTTGGCCGGGTCTTCGGTGGTGATGCGGCACTGCAGCGCGGCGCCGCGCAGGTAGATCTTGTCCTGGCTCAGGCCGAGGTCGTCGAGCGTCTCGCCGGAAGCGATCCGCAGCTGCGACTGCACGAGGTCGACGTCGGTGACCTCTTCGGTGACCGTGTGCTCGACCTGGATGCGCGGGTTCATCTCGATGAAGACGTGGTTGCCCTGCTTGTCGAGCAGGAACTCGACGGTGCCGGCGTTGCGGTAGCCGATCTGCTTCGCGAACTTGACCGCGTCCGCGCAGATCCGGTCCCGCAGCTCGGGGTCGAGGTTCGGCGCGGGGGCCAGCTCGACGACCTTCTGGTGGCGCCGCTGCACCGAGCAGTCACGCTCGTAGAGGTGGATGATGTTGCCGGCGCCGTCGGCGAGGATCTGCACCTCGATGTGCCGCGGCTCGACGACGGCCTTCTCGAGGAACACCGTCGGGTCGCCGAAGGCGGACTCGGCCTCGCGCGCGGCGGCCTCGATGGACTCGCGCAGCTGGGCCGGCTCCATGACGCGGCGCATGCCGCGCCCGCCACCACCGGCGACGGCCTTGACGAAGACGGGGAAGCCCAGGTCGTCGGCGGCCGCGACCAGCGCGTCGACGTCACTGGAGGGCTCGGACGACCCGAGCACCGGCACGCCGGCCTCGCGCGCGGCCTTGACCGCGCGGGCCTTGTTGCCGGTGAGCTCGAGGATGTCGGCGCTCGGCCCGACGAAGGTGATGCCCGCTTCTTCGCACGCGCGCGCGAGATCGGGGTTCTCGGAGAGGAAACCGTAACCGGGGTAGACGGCGTCGGCCCCCGCCTTCTTCGCGGCGGCGACGATCTCGTCGACCGAGAGGTAGGCGCGCACGGGATGACCGGGCTCGCCGATCTCGTACGCCTCATCGGCCTTCAGGCGGTGCAGGGAGTTGCGATCTTCGTGCGGAAACACGGCGACGGTCCCCGCGCCCAGTTCGTAGCCGGCGCGGAACGCTCGGATCGCGATCTCCCCGCGGTTGGCCACCAGCACCTTGCGGAACATGCCCGGTCCTTCCCGTATGGATCGGTAAGTCACCGCACGTTACCCGGTTCTTCCCGCTCTGCGGGAGTTCAGTACCAGGTGATGGACATCATGCGCCGCGGAAGGTTCGCCGGGAAGACGTCCGGGCAGCTTCTCAGGATCCCGGCGGGGCGTAAAGCAGCCGGTTGGCCGTGCCGTCCGGGACCCCCTTCAGCGCGTTCGGGGTCGCCGCCTGAACAAGCGCTTGGTCCACCTGGTCAGGCGCCGCATCCGGGTGCTGGGCGCGGTACAGCGCCGCCACGCCCGCCGCGAACGCCGCCGCCATCGACGTGCCGGACTCCGGGCCCGCGCCCGTGCCGCCGGCGATCGGGCCCGGGACGTCGACGCCCGGCGCGTACAGGTCGACGTCCTGGCCGAAGTTCGACGCCTTGTCGGGGTGGTCCTGGCTGTCGGAGGCCCCGACCGTCAGCGCCTCCGGCACCCGGCCGGGGGAGAAGCCGCTCGCGTCCGCCGTCTCGCTGCCCGCCGGGACCGCGACCGGGACCACCGCCGCGAGGCGCTTGACCGCCGCGTCGAGCTGGTCGTTCGGGACGCCGCCGATGCCGAGGACGGCGACCGCGGGCTGCTGCGCGTTCTGCGCGACCCAGTCGATGCCCGCGATGATCTGGTCGGTGGCGCCCCCGCCGTCCTTGTCGAGCACCCGCACCGGCACGATCTGCGCGCCCTTCGCGACGCCGTAGTCCTTGCCCGCGGCAATCCCGGCGAGGCGGGTGCCGTGGCCGTTGGTGTCGGAGGTGTCGGAGCCGCCGCCGAGGAAGTCCCGCCCGGGCGCGACGCGGCCCTCGAAGTCCGGGTGCTTGGCGTCGACGCCGCTGTCGATGACGTAGATCGTCACGCCCGAGGCGTCGCTCGCGTAGTGGTAGGCGTGGTCGAGCCCGGCGCGCTGGTCGATCCGGTCGAGCCCCCAGCTGGGCGGATCGGCTTGCACCCCGCCGGCCCCCGGCTGCCCGGCGAGCAGGGTGGCCACCGCCGCGAGAAGCATCTTCATGATCGTCGTGGTACCCCGGCGGCGACCGGGCGACAACTCAGGGCTGTCGCTCGATCGGCTGATTCCGCCGGAGCAGCCAACCCGCCGCGACGCTCAGGAAGAAGAGAGAGCTCCCGAAGAAGATCACGCCCACGAGGTTCGCTTCGCTGCCTTTGGGCTCCGACTTCGCGATGGCCACCACGACGCACAGCGCGGCCGCGGACCAGCCGATCATGACCTGGCCGCCGAAGCGTGCCGGACGAATCGCTCCGGCCAGGACCGGGACGGCGACCGCCAGTACGACCGTGAGCGCGAAGGTGCCCCCGATCCCGGACGCCCCGGCGCTGCTGTCGGTCGAATACTGGATGATCAGGCCGATCGCCCCGAACAAACCCGCCCCCATCGCGGCCCACGAGTACCGGTCGGGCCGGCGGAAGCCCAGCTCACGGCGAACCGGCCACACCGCCCCGACGCCCGCCGCGAAGACGGCCAGCACGCCGGCGAACAGAAACCCGAACCCGGCGCCCAGGTGGTACCCGTCCTCCGCCGTGAGGGACCTACCGGTGGAGTAGGCCATCACCAGACCCCACAAAGCGGCTACGGCCATCCCGGCCAGCCAGCCGGCCGGCCGCGCCATGGCGCCCGAAGCGGTCACCAGGCCTCCAGCGACGATCGCGAGCAGCGCGAGCGGCCAGACGTACCACTCGAACCCGGGCAGGGCGCCCGCGAGCGTGTGGCTGTAGTCACCCAGGTTGTACTGGTACTCGAACGCCAGACTCGCGAGCATCAGCCCACCGCCGGCCACGGCGAGCAGACCGGGCGAGGCCACGGCGCGGCCCGCCCGAGCCGGCGGCGGGTGTGCCGCCGCCGGCTCGGGCGGGCCGGAAACCCCCTCGGGTTCGGCTGCCGCGGCGGGCTGCGTCGCACCGGTCTCCGGCGTGCCGGCGGACCCGGCCACTCCGGGTGGTTCTGCCGCGAACTCCGACGCGGCAGCCGGCTCGGGCTCCACCGACGCGATCTCCGGCGCGGCAACGGGCTCGGCCCGCTCGGCCTCCGCCACCAGCCCGGCTTCGACCGGTGCGGCAACGGGCTCCGCTGCCGCCGCTTCGACCGCGACGTCCGTCGCCCCCGTCGGACCCGTCACCACGACCTTGCCCCGGCGGGGCTCGGGCCCCCGTGTCACCCTCAGCTCGGCCCCACCGTCCGTCTCGCGGACCTCGATCCACGCGTGGGACGTCTCGAACGTGCAAGCTCGCGCCACGGGCGGACCCAGCAGCCGGATCCGCCGCTCGACCACGTTCCCGGCGAAGCTGACCGTCGGGGAGTCGGTGCGCACCGCGACCTCCGCCCTCGCGGCCTCGGCCGCCGCTGCCACGTGCTGGATGTCCGTGGCCGCCATGCCCTTCAACGCCTCGAACGCTCCCATCGCCACCGGCAGGTTGTCGCTCGAGAGCCGGCGTCGCAGCTCCGCCACCGCTCCCAGCCGGGTGAACGGGTTCTCCGCCGCGATCGCCGCCGCCAGGTCCGCCGGGATCGCGGACGGCTTGATCCGGCGGCGCCTGCTCTTCGCCAGGTACAGCTCGCCCTGCATCTCGATGTCACGACTCGGGGTCTGCTTCGGGTTGCGCTCGCGGACGCGGTCGAACAGGTACTCGTACAGCTCCCCCAAAGCGATCCAGCCGTCCTCGTCGCGGTCGGCCTCGCCGGTGCGCAGGCCCTCCACCAGCGCCGACGTGAACACCGACGGCTGGGCGGGCTGCCCTTCGGCGAGCCGCGCGCCCTCGAAGGCGTACTCGATCGAGTTCGACGCCGTGATGACCGCCCGGCCGCGGCCGCCGCGGAAGCTGTCCAGGACGTTCGCGTCGCCCGACGCCCGCACCGCCACGCCCTGCCCGAACGCCCCGCCGTAGCAGCAGTCCAGCAGCAGCACCACGCTGCGCGAGCGGCTCTGGCGGAGGCACTGCTGCACGAACTGCGCGGGCACCGCCGTCGACCGGAGCCGGTCGGGGCGGGTGTTGCGCGCGGCGAAGTACAGGCCGCCCGAGTCGTCCTTCAGGCCGTGGCAGGAAAAGTGCATCAGCAGGACGTCGTCGGGACGGCCCTCGGCGCAGAGGTCCTCGATCTCCCCCTGCACGACGTGCGAGGCCTCGTTGCGGACCACCCGGACCTCGAAGTCGCTGATCGACCGGTCGGACAGCACCGCCGCCAGAGCGTCCGCGTCCGCCGCGGGCGAGCCCAGCCGCTGCAGCCCCGCGTTCTCGTACTCGCCGTTGGCGACGATCAACGCCCGCCTCCGCCCGGCCATACCGGCAGGAAACGCCCACGCGGGCGCTACGGCAAGCAGCCGAACGGGCACACCTAACCGGCCGCCGCCTGGAAAATCGTTTCCTGCCCTTTCAGGCAGACGACAGCGTCGAACGCGGCCGCGACGTCGACCGACACGGTCATGTGCGCGTGCCGGATGCCCGTCGCCGCGGGACGCGCGACCACGCACGGCGCCTCGGAAGCCAGCGTCGCCTCGACACTGCCGGCCGCCGGCGCAGCCAGGGCCTGCTCGAACATCCGGAACCCGAGCCGCTCACCTTCGTCGGGGACGAGCCCGGTCGTCGTCCCCGAGACCGCGGTCAAAGCGAGCGCGAAATAGCGATCCCCCAGCTCCGCGGCCAAGTGCGTACCCGCCGACGGCGCCGTCATGCCGGGCATCGGCGAGAACGGCACGCGCTGGAGGTGTCCGTTGTGGAGCATCAGGACGATCTTCTCGCCCGGGTGCAGGCGGCGCAGCAGCCGCACGGTCGCCGCCATGTACGTGTCCCGCGACGAACTCTGCGGCTCCGGCGCCTGCCCGGCCATCAGCGCGGCCAGCTCCCGCAGGTACAGGTCGACGCGCAGCGCGCCCTCCGCGTCGTGCGCGGCCTCGGGCGCCAGCGACTCGACATGTCCTTTGAGGACGGTCAGCGCCGTGGTGGCCGCGTCCCGCGCCGCGACGCTCATCTCCTGGTACCGCCCCGGCGCGACCGCGCTGCTGACCGACGCGTACGGCTCGCACGCCGCCAGCGCTGTGTCCACAAGGGACACATTGGCGGGATCCACCCGGGAGAGGACTTCGCGGACCGCTCGCAGCGCGGGTACCGGCGACCCGGCCGAACTCGGCACGTCGACCCCGTAGAAGCGGACGTCACGACCCCGCAGCCAGGTCAGCATGGAATGCACCTCGGCCGAGTCGCCGAGGCCGAAGGTGAAGCCGTCCCGCGCGATGTCGGCGACGTCGCCCGGGCCGCCGCGCAGCCACGCGTCGACCAGGTGCCCTTCGGGGAACCCGCCCTCGAACCCGAGCACGGTGAACCCGCGCTCTTCGACGAGGTGGCGCAGCAGGCGGTCGCGCAGCACGCCGAACTCGCGGATGTGATGGTTGTTCTCGCCGATCGCGACGACCTCGGCGTCGCCGATCAGGGCGGCGACGGACGGGACGTCGAGGGGGCCGGTGTCTGGCATACTGGTCACACTAACGCAACAGGAGTAGCAGTTGGCAACCGAGATTTCCGGCACCAAGCGCCCGGGCGGGCGCACCGAGCGGACCCGCCTCGCCGCGCTGAACGCCACCCTCGAGCTGCTCGGCGAACGCGGGTACGCCGAGCTGACCGTCGAGGCGGTCGCCGAACGCTCCGGCGTGCACAAGACGACGCTGTACCGCCGGTGGGAGTCCGCCGAAGGCCTGGTCGCGGCGGCCCTGCTGCTGGGGACCGAGCAGGAGTGGACGGCCCCGGACACCGGGTCCCTGGAAGGCGACCTGCGCGGGATCAACCTGGAGCTGGTGCACTACTTCACCTCGCCGGGCGAGCGTGAGCTGCCGACGGCGTCGATCTCGGCGGCATTCCTGTCCGCTCGCGCGGCGGACGCGCTGCGGGAGTTCTACGTCGACCGCCACGCGCGTTCGGCCGCGGTCGTCGAGCGGGCCGTCGAGCGTGGCGAAGTCCCGGCCGGCACCGACGCCGTCGAAGTCGTTCGCGTGGCGTGCGGGCCGATCTTCTACCGCCTGTTCGTCTCGCGCGAAGGCGTGACGCCGAAGGACGCCGGGGTCGCGGCCGCCGCGGCGGCCGCGGCGGCGAAAGCGGGCGTGTTCACGGCAGCGGACGCCGGAACCGCAGCTCCTCCAGCGTGACGCGCCCGTCGTCGATCGTCTCGGTCTGGGCGGCGCCGTCGGGCGCCCAGCCCTGCCGGACGTAGAAGGCCTTCGCGCGCTCGTTCGTCGAAAGCACCCACAGGACGGCGCTGTCGCCGGACAGGTCTTCGACGACCCGGTCGTGCAGCGCCCGGCCGAGGCCCCGCCCCCAGTACTCCGGCAGCAGGTAGAGCGCGTAGAGCCGCCCGTCCCCGTACGCGGCGAATCCCGCGACGACGCCGTCTTGCTCGGCGACCAGCACCTGGCCGCCGTCACCGATGAGCCGCGCCCACGACTCCGCCCGCGAGGAAGCCGAGAGGCCGGCGAGGAAGTCGTCCGGCATCAGGCCCGCGTACGCCGCCTGCCAGGACGCGACGTGGATCTCGCCGATCACGGCGGCGTCGGCGACGGTGGCCGGGCGGATCAACTCTTCTCCAGGTACTCCGCGCGGTCGACGTCGACGACGTCGGCGACCAGCTGCGCCAGGCCGTGGTACTTCTTCAGGTCCGGGTCCTCCTCGACGATCTCCTGCGCGCTGGCCCGCGACGCGGCGATCACGTCCTCGTCGCGCAGCAGCGAAAGCAGCTTCAGCCCGGACCGCTTGCCGGACTGCGCGGCCCCGAGGATGTCGCCTTCGCGGCGCAGCTCCAGGT
Source organism: Amycolatopsis sp. NBC_01488 (assembly GCF_036227105.1). Lineage (NCBI taxonomy): Bacteria > Bacillati > Actinomycetota > Actinomycetes > Pseudonocardiales > Pseudonocardiaceae > Amycolatopsis > Amycolatopsis sp. NBC_01488. The sequence goes on from NZ_CP109434.1 coordinate 389,217, forward strand.
CGAGCCGCGACAGCTCGAAGCCGTCGGTCGTCGACTCCACCGCGGCCAGCCGTTCGCGGGTCGCCGTGCCGTCGAGGGCCTCGGTGACCAGCAGGCAGACGCCCGGCACGCTGCCCCGGCCGACGCGGCCGCGCAGCTGGTGCAGCTGGCTGACGCCGAAGCGGTCGGCGTCCATGATCACCATCGCCGTCGCGTTCGGGACGTTGACGCCGACCTCGATCACCGTGGTGGCGACGAGAACGTCGAGCTTCGCCGCGGAGAAGGCCCGCATCACGGCGTCCTTGTCGTCGGGCGGCATCCGGCCGTGCAGCACGCCGACGCGCAACCCTTGCAGCGCCCCGTTTTCCAGGTCCGGCGCGACGTCCAGGACCGCGAGCGGCGGCCGCTTGTCGCTCTTGTCCGACGGCGGCTCGTCGCCGATCCGCGGGCACACGACGTAGGCCTGGTGCCCCTTGCCGACCTCTTCGCGCACGCGCTGCCAGATCCGGTCGAACCAGGCGGGCTTTTCGGCGACCGGCACGACCGTGGTCGAGATCGGCGACCGGCCGACCGGCATCTCGCGCAGCGCGGAAACCTCGAGGTCGCCGTACACGGTCATGGCGACCGTGCGCGGGATCGGCGTCGCGGTCATGACGAGGACGTGCGGGCTGGTGTCGCCCGCGCCGCGGGTGCGCAGCGCGTCCCGCTGCTCGACGCCGAAGCGGTGCTGCTCGTCGACGACGGCGAGGCCGAGGTCGGCGAACTCGACGTGGTCCTGGATCAGCGCGTGCGTGCCGACGACGATGCCCGCTTCCCCGCTGACGATCTCCAGCAGCGCCTTCTTGCGCTCCTTCGCGCCCATCGACCCGGTGAGCAGCGTGACGCGAGTGGCGTTCTCCGCCGCGCCCAGCTCGCCCGCCTGGCCGAGGTCGCCGAGCATCTCCCGCAGCGACCGCGCGTGCTGGGCGGCGAGGACCTCGGTCGGCGCCAGCATCGCCGTCTGCCGTCCGTTGTCGACGACCTGCAGCATCGCCCGCAGCGCGACGATCGTCTTGCCCGAGCCGACCTCGCCCTGCAGCAGCCGGTTCATCGGGTGCTCGGAGGCGAGGTCGGCGGCGATCTCGGCGCCGATCTCCCGCTGGCCCGCGGTCAGGTCGAAGGGCAGCCGCTTGTCGAAGGCGTCCATCAGGCCGCCGCTGACGTGCGGGTTCGCCTTCGCCGGCCGCGAGATGGCCGAGTGCCGCCGCTGCGCGAAGATCAGCTGGACGGCCATGGCCTCGTCCCACTTGAGCCGCTTCTTCGACGCCTCCAGGTGCGCCCAGTTGTCCGGGCGGTGGATGCCGTGCAGCGCGGTGTCGAGGTCGGACAGGCGGTGCAGCCGCCGCAGCTCCGCCGGCATCGGGTCCTCGTCGACCTCGAGGACGTCGAGCACCTGGCGCACGCACTTCGCGATCGACCACGTCGGCATGCCCTGCGCCGCCGGGTAGACCGGGATGATCGCGGCGAGGAAGTCGTCCATCGCCTCGTCGGCGCGGTCGGCCTCGAACAGCTCGTACTCGGGGTTGGTCAGCTGCAGGGTGTCGCGGAAGGCGGACACCTTGCCGGCGAACAGGCCGGTCTTGCCGGGGACGAGGTCCTTCTCGCGCCAGGCCTGGTTGAAGAAGGCGCAGGTGAGCCGGCGCTTGCCGTCGGTGATCACCATGTCGAGGATGGTCCCGTTGCGGGACTTCATCCGCCGCTTGCTCACCTTTTCCACGCGCGCCAGCACGGTGGCGTGCTCGCCCAGCTCGAGGCCGGCGATGTCGGTGAGCTCGCCACGCTCGGCGTAGCGGCGCGGGTAGTGGCGCAGCAGGTCGCTGACCGTCTCGATGTCCAACGCCGTGGCGAGCGCCTTCGCCGTCTTGGCGCCCAGCAGCAGCGGCAGCTTGTCGCGCAGTCCGGCCATCGGCTATTCGACTCCCATCAGCAGCACGGCTTCCGCCTGGCCACTGGCGTAACCGGCCAGCTCCACCTCGGGGTGCTCCAGCCGCAGCTGCTCCGCGAGCTCCTCGGCGACCCCGGGTGGGGCGGCGGCCCCGCTCAGCACCGTCACCAGCTCGCCGCCGAGTGCGAGCATGCGGTTCAGCACGTTCATCGCGGCCGCGACCAGGTTGGTCTCCGACGCCGGTGCCGGCTCGATCAGCACCACCTCGTCGTCGATCAAGCCGACCACGTCACCGGACTGGGCCCGGCCCACCCAGGTTAGCGACTCCTCGCGCGCGATCCGCAGTTCGCCACGCCTGGTCGCGGCGGCCGCTTCGGCCATCGCGACGACGTCGTCGTTGGTGCGGCGCCCGGCGTCGTGCACCGCGAGCGCGGCCAGCACCTGCACCGGCGAGACGCACGGGATGACCACGACGTCGCGGCCGGCGGCCATCGCGTGCCCGGCCGCAGTGTCGACCGCCGCGGTGAGCGCGACGCTGCCCGGAAGGACCGTGACGTGCCGCCCGGCGGCTTCGTTGAGCAGGCTGATGACGTCCTCGACGCTGGGGGTTTCGCCTTCGGGCACGGCGAGCACCGGGATGCTTTCGGCACGCAGCACCTCGGCCAGCTCGCCGCCGTGCACGACGGCGACGACCGTGCGGTCGAGCCCGCCGCCCGGCTCGATCGGCGTCGGCGTGAGCAGCGGCTCGACCCGGATCCGGCGCGGGCGCCCCAGCGCGAGCCCGGCTTCGATGGCGGCGCCGATGTCGGCGCAGTGGACGTGCACGGCGTGGCTGCCCGAGCCGTCGCCGGCCACGGTGACGCTGTCGCCGAGGCCGCTCAGCTCCTTGCGCAGGGTCGGCAGGCTGTGCTCGTCCACGCCGTCGAGGAGGTACATGACCTCCCAGGCGAAGGCCTCGGCCAGCGGCACCGCGTGGACTTCGAGGGGGTGCTCCTGCTGGAGCGGGGCGCCGGTGAGCACGCCGACCAGGGCGTCGAGCACGGCGACGAGCCCGCGGGCACCCGCGTCGACGACGCCCGCCTTGGCCAGCGCGGGCAGCTGCAGCGGTGTCTTCTCGAGGGCGTGCGCGGCTTCCTTCGCGGCTTTTTCCGCGACTTCACCGAGCGGGTGCGTGTCACCGCGCACGGCGAGCGCGACGGCGTGCAGCACGGTCAGGATGGTCCCGGCGACCGGGCGGCTCACGGCACCGGTCGCGACCTCGTCGGCGTGGCCGAGCGCCTTGGCGAGCCACTCGCCGTCGAGTCGTCCCCGGGCGCTGTCGGCCAGCCCGCGCACGACCTGGGAGAGGATCACGCCGGAGTTGCCCTTGGCCGAAGCCACGGCACCGCGCGCGAGGATCTTCAGCGCGTCGGCGGCGTTTTCCGGCTCCGCTTCCTCGAGCTCCCGGGCCGCGCCGGCCATCGTGAAGAGCATGTTGGAGCCGGTGTCGGAGTCCGCGACGGGGTAGACGTTGATCTCGTCGATGGCCGGGCGCAGGCTCGCGAGACTGTGCACACAGCCCGTCGCCCAGGCCGACACCGCCGCCGTGTCCAGCACCCGCACCCCGTAACCTCCTACCCGGTCCCGGGCAGCGTATCGACCCGGTGCTCGGGGCTGGGAACGCACTAGTTACTATGGTCGAGTTGCCCAGTGCATCTGGGCTCATCTCTATGACCCAGATCCAAAGGAGTTCGACGTGGCTGCCGTGTGCGACGTCTGTGGCAAGGGACCCGGCTTCGGCAAGTCGGTCTCGCACTCCCACCGCCGTACCAACCGCCGGTGGAACCCGAACATCCAGACCGTCCACGCCAAGGTGGGTGTGTCCCAGCGCAAGCGCCTGAACGTGTGCACCTCGTGCATCAAGGCGGGCAAGGTCGTTCGCGGCTGAGGCGAGAAGAGTTCGAAAATGGCGGGTGCTCCTCGGAGCACCCGCCATTTTTTTGCAGCTACTTCAGGAAGCCGGTCAGCAGGTCCTTCAGCGTCTCTGGGTACTGCAGCACCCCGTGGTCCTGCCCCGCCAGGGTCTCCCGCCGAGCGCCCGGGATCACCGCCACGACCGCCTCGGCCGCTTCCGCGAACGACGCCGGGCTGTTCCCGCCGTCGATCACCAGCGTCGGCACCGAGATCTTCGCCAGGTGGTCCACCCGGATGCGGCAGCCCGGGCCGCAGATCTCCAGGTCGTACGGCAGCGTGTGCGCCAGCGCCGTGAACCAGCCCCACACCGGGGCCTGCTTCATGCCCTCGACCATCTCCGTCGGTGTCCCCGCGACCGTCAGGAACGTCTTCACCGCGCCGTCGCGGTCACCCGCCGCGATCTGCGCCTGGACCTGGGGAAGAACGTCGTCCCGCGGGTGCTCGGGAGTCGCGTACGGCGGCTCGTACGCCACCAGCTTGTCGATCGGCAGCCCGGCGGCGGCCGCTTCCAAGGCCAAAACCGCGCCCGACGAGTGGCCGAACACCGACGCCGTCCCGCCCGCGTGGGCGATCAGCGCCGCGATGTCCTCGATCTCCCGCTCCATCGCGTACGCCGGGGTGTCCCCGCTGTCACCCCGCCCACGGCGGTCGTAGGCGATCGCCGTGAAGTCCGTCGCCAGGACGTCGGCCAGGCCCGCGACGGTCGTCCGGTCGTTGAACGCGCCGCCGACCAGGATCACCGGCGCACCGGATCCGCGCTGCTCGAAGAAGATCGACGTGCCGTCGGCCGATGTGACGTTCATGGTGTCCTCCAAGGTCCGTTTCCCCCTGGTCGGAGCCGGCCCGCGGTTCCGGACACCGAACCTACGGGAGTTTCCAGTCGACCGGCGCCGCGCCCTGCTGCTCCAGGAGCTGGTTGGCCCGGCTGAACGGCCGCGACCCGAAGAAGCCGTTGTGCGCCGACAGCGGGCTGGGGTGCGCCGACTCGATGCACGGGACCTCGCCCAGCATCGGGCGCAGGTTCCGCGCGTTGCGGCCCCACAGGATCGCCACCATCGGCTCCGAGCGCGCCGCGAGGGCCTTGATCGCCTGCTCGGTGACCTCTTCCCAGCCCTTGCCCTGGTGCGAGTTCGACTTGCCGGGCTGCACCGTCAGCGCCCTGTTGAGCAGCAGCACGCCCTGGTCGGCCCACGGCGTCAGGTCGCCGTTGGACGGCAGCGGGTGGCCGAGGTCGTCGGCGTACTCCTTGTAGATGTTGACCAGGCTCTTCGGGATCGGCCGGACGTCCGGCGCCACCGAGAAGCTCAGGCCCACCGCGTGCCCGGGCGTCGGGTACGGGTCCTGCCCGACGATCAGCACGCGCACGTCGTGGAACGGCTGCTTGAACGCCCGCAGCACGTGCTCACCCGCCGGCAGGTAGGTGCGGCCCGCGGCGATCTCCGCGCGGAGGAACTCCCCCATCGCGGCGACCTGCGGCGCCACCGGTTCGAGGGCTTGCGCCCAGCCTGCCTCGACGATGTCCTGCAGCGGTCGTGCGGTCACGGCGCGCAAGCCTACCGGGCGTGGCCGACGTCACCCACGCGGGTCGAGCCGCCTCAGCTCGGTGCGGAACCGCTGCCCGCGTCCGACGTAGGAATCCACCACCAGCGCGATGTTCTCCGCGCTGAACGACTTGTTCTCCCGCACCTTCGCCGGCACGCCCAGCGCGATCTCGCCGGTCTTGACGTACGAGCCGTACGAGAGCACCGCGCCCGCGCCGACCATGCCGCCGTCCTCGATCACCGAGCCGTTCAGCACCACCGAGCCGGACGCGATCAGGCAGCCCGTGCCGATCGTCGCGCCCTCGACGTGCACCGCGTGCCCGATCGCCGACGACGGCCCGAGGATCGTCGGGTGCCGCTCGGTGCAGTGCAGGACGCAGCCGTCCTGGACGTTGGACCGCTCGCCGATCTCGATGTAGCCGTGGTCGCCGCGCAGCACCGTCTGCGGCCAGACCGACGCGAACGCGCCGATCCGGACATCGCCGATCACCGTCGCGTCCGGGTGGACGTAGGCGTCGGGGTGGATCGTCGGCTCGAGGGATCCGAGTGCGTAGATCGGCATGCCGCCTCCGGGTACTGTGTCGTTCGTTACCGATCCGCCTACAGTCACGGCCGATGGCTTTCGTAGCAACGGTTACGTGCTGCTCGGGGGCCGGCCTGCTTCCGGTCGGATCGGTAACTGCAGTTTCACTTCCCGTGCGATTGGATCACGGCATCGCCGCGGACAGGAAAGCCAGTACCGGGAGCACGGCCCTCGTGCTCCTGCTCGTCGTGCTGACCTGGCTGCTCAGCCTGCCGACGGCGTCGCCCGCGCTGGCGAACGGCCTGGCGGAGACCCCGCCGATGGGCTGGAACAGCTGGAACCAGGTCCGCTGCTACGACCTCACCGAGGATGTCGTCAAGAAGGCGGCCGACGCGCTCGCGGACACCGGCCTGCGGGACGCGGGTTACCGGTACGTCGTCGTCGACGACTGCTGGCAGGCGCCCGCGCGGGCCGCCGACGGCTCCCTCCAGGCGGACCCGAAGCGGTTCCCGCACGGCATCGCCGACCTCGCCGACTACGTCCACTCCCGCGGCCTGCTGTTCGGCATCTACGCCGTGCCCGGTAGCCGGACCTGCGCGATGGCGAACGACGCGTACCCGGCGTCCGGCATCGGCTCGCTCGGTCACGAGCGCCAGGACGCCGAGACGTTCGACCGCTGGGGCGTCGACTACCTCAAGTACGACTGGTGCAACGCCGACACCGTCGACGGCCTCGACCGGAAGGCGGCGTTCGAGAAGATGCGCGACGAGCTCGTCGCGCTGCCCCGCCCGATCGTCTACGCGATTTCCGAATACGGCGTCTCCAGCCCGTGGACCTGGGCGCGGCCGGTGGCGAACCTGTGGCGGACGACGTACGACCTGACCGCGACCTGGGACTCCGTGCTCGCGACGATCGACCAGCAGGCCACGGTCGCGACCCACAGCGGCGGCCCGGGCGGCTGGAACGACCCGGACATGCTGCAGGTGGGCAACGGCACGCTCACCGCGGACGAAGCCCGCGCGCACTTCAGCGTCTGGGCGGTGCTGAACGCGCCGCTGTTCGCCGGTACCGACCCGGCGAAGCTGAGTGACACGGATCTCGCGACGCTCGCCAACCCGGAGGCGATCGCCGTCGACCAGGACTTCGCGGGCGGCCAGGGACGGCAGCTCGCGGTGGGCCCCGGCTACCAGGTGTGGGGGAAACCGCTTTCCGGCGGCGGGTTCGCGGTGGTGCTGCTCAACACCGGCAGCACCACCGCGACCGTCTCCGCGGCGATCCCGGGTTCCTGGACCGTGCGGGATCTCTGGGCCCACCGGGACGTGGGAACCGACGTCTCCGCGTCGCTGCGGCCGCACGCCGCGGCGTTCCTGAAGCTCACACCGAAGTGAGGTCCTTGCCGTAGCAGCGGCTTTCGGGCTCGTTGCGGTAGATGCCGAACTTCGGGATCTCGACGTACCCGGACGACGTGTACAGCGCGATCGCCTCCGGCTGCTTGGTCCCGGTTTCCAGGACCGCGCGCTTGCGGCCGCACAACGCCGCGGTGCGCTCCAGTTCGGAGAGGATCATCCGCGCGAAGCCGCGGCCGCGCACCGAATCGGCGACGTACATCCGCTTGAACTCGGCGTCGCCCTCATGGAAGTCCGGCTCGGGGCCGTCATGCGCCCGCCACGCTCCACAGGCGACCGCTTCGTCACCCTGGTAGCCGACGATGAACAGACCCTGCGGCGGGTCGAAGTCCGCCGGGCTCATCGGGGTGGCGTCTTCGTCGCCGTAGCGCTCGACGTAGACCTGCTGCACCGCGGCCATGAGCTTGGCCGCGTCGGGATGGTCGAAGGGGACCGGAACGATTCTCACGTCCGCCGACTTTACTGATCCGGCCAAAAATCAGCGCCAGTGCGTCCAGCCGCCTTCTCGGGCAAAAGGCTTGCCGTCCACGGTGATCCCGGAGTCCGCCATCGTGACGACGCCGATGGTGCGCCACCCTTCGGGCAGCTCGGCGAACGCCGGGAACGTGGCTGCGAGCGCGTGGTCCTCGCCACCGGTGAGGACCCAGTCCAGGGGGTCGGCGCCCAGCGCGGCGCCGACTTCGGTGAGCCGCGCGGGGACGTCGAGGTCGGCGGTGCGGACGTCGATGCCGACGCCGGAGGACTCGCCGATGTGCGCGAGGTCGGCCAGCAGGCCGTCGGAGACGTCGATCATCGCGGTGGCCCCGGCGAGGGCGGCGCGCGGACCGGCTTCGTAGGGCGGTTCCGGGCAGCGCTGGGCGTTGACGACGCCGACCGGGGACCGGAACCCGCGCCCGAGCACGGCCAGGCCGGCGGCGGCCCAGCCGAGCTTGCCGCAGACCGCGACGACGTCGCCGGGCCGCGCGCCCGAGCGCGTCACGGGCTCACGGTCGCCGAGGTCACCGAGTGCGGTGACGCTGATCACGAGCTGGTCGGCGCGGACCATGTCACCGCCGGAGACGCCGACGCCGGCGCGCTCGGCCTCGGCCCACATGCCGTCGGCGAGCGCGGTGACCAGGTCGCGCGGGGTGTCGGGCGGGCAGGCCAGGCCGACCAGGACGGTGGTCGGGGTGGCGCCCATGGCGGCGATGTCGGCCAGGTTGACCGCGACGGCCTTGCGCCCGACGTACTCCGGCGGCGACCAGTCGAGCCGGAAGTGGACGCCCTGGACGAGCACGTCGGTGCTGGCGACCACCCGGCCGTCGGGGGCGGCGACGACGGCGGCGTCGTCGCCCGGCCCGAGCAGCGTGCCCGGCGGCTGGCGCCGTCCTTCGGTGACGGCGCGGATGAGCGCGAACTCCCCGGTCTCGGCGACCGTTCCGTCGTTCGGTGACACCGGTCACCTCTGCTTTCTCTACCGGGACAAAGATCGATCACCGATAGTCGGATGCCCTATGTTTTTCGATGAGCTGGCGATACGTTCCTACCTGAGCTGACCGATCCCGACGAAAGGGCGCGCCGTGGTCCACGCATACATCCTCATCCAGACCGAGGTCGGCAAGGCGGCCGCGGTGGCGGCCGAGATCTCGAGCATCCCGGGCGTGACCAGCTCGGAGGATGTCACCGGACCGTACGACGTGATCGTCCGCGCCGCCGCCGACAGCGTCGACCAGCTGGGCCAGCTCGTGGTCGCGAAGGTGCAGAACGTGGAAGGCATCACGCGGACGCTGACCTGCCCGGTCGTGCACCTCTGAGGAGTGGTGTAGTGGTGTCGTGCCAGATTCCGACACCGGTGCCCCGCCCAGGGTGGTCCTCGTCCTGGCGGCGACGCTCGCCGTGGCCCTGGCGGTCGCCGTCGCCGTCTTCGCGGTGACCCACCGCTCCTCGGACTCCCCGGATTCCGGTCCCCTGCCGCTCGTCCCGGTGCCGGCGCCCTTCGCCGCGGCCCCGGCCTGCACGACGCTGCTGGGCGCGGTGCCGACCGAGCTGACGTCCAACGGGACGTCGTTGAAGCTGCGCGAGCTGGCCAACCCGGCCCCGCCGGCCACCGTGGCGTGGGGCTCGGCCGACCCGCTGGTGCTGCGCTGCGGCCTGGACCGGCCCCCGGAGCTGACGCCCACGGCGGCGCTGCGGCTGGTGAACAAGGTGCAGTGGCTGCAGGTGCCGGGCGAGGGCACGTCGACGTGGTACGTCGTGGACCGCGAGGTCTACGCGGCGCTGACGGTGCCGGACAGCGCCGGGACGGGCCCGCTGCAGCAGATCTCGGACACGATCGCCGCGAAGCTGCCGCCGCGGCCGCTGCGGTTCTCCTAGCGCAGGCCCGTGCCCCGGGCGATCGCCGTCTCGATGAGGGTGGTCAGCAGCGTCGCGTAGTCCACGCCGGTGACCTCCCACATCTTCGGATAGGCGGACTTCGTCGTGAAGCCGGGCATGGTGTTGACCTCGTTGATGGTCAGCTCGCCGTCGGCGCCGACGAAGAAGTCGACGCGGGCGAGGCCCTGGCAGTCGAGCGCCCGGAACGCCTTCACGGCCATGGCGCGGAGCTTCTCGGTGAGCGCGTCGTCGAGCTTGGCCGGGATGTCCAGCTCGGCGTCGTCGCCGAGGTACTTGGTTTCGAAGTCGTACCAAGCGTTTTCGTCCTCGGACAGGACGCGGATCTCGGCGGGCAGCGAGGCTTCGACGCGCCCGTCCGGGAACTCGAGGACCCCGCACTCGACCTCCCGGCCGACGACGGCGGCTTCCACGAGCACCTTCGGATCGGTGGCGCGGGCGAGCTCGATGGCGGCGTCGAGGTCGTCCCAGCCGGTGACGCGGCTGATGCCGACCGACGACCCGGCCCGCGACGGCTTGACGAAGACGGGCAGGCCGAGCTTGGCCTTGCCGTCGTCGTCCAAAGTGGACTGATCACGGCGGAGCGCGGCGAAGGTACCGACCGGAAGCCCATCGGCGGCCAGAAGCTTCTTCGCGGTTTCCTTGTCCATGGCGGCGGCGCTGGCGAGCACGCCGGGGCCGACGTACGGGATGCCGGCGAGCTCGAGCAGGCCCTGGATGGTGCCGTCCTCGCCGAAGGCGCCGTGCAGTACCGGGAAGACGACGTCGACCTGGGAGAGGAGTTCGCTCTCGCGCCCGGCTTCGACGGCTACGAGGCCCTGACTGGAGGGATCACCGGCGAGCACGAGCCCCTTGCCGTCGTCGACGGACGGCAGTTCGCGGCCGCGGATGGCGAGCTGCGCGGAGTCCCCGGTGCCGAGCACCCAGCGACCTTCCCGGGTGATGCCGACGGGGACGGCTTCGAAGCGTGCCGGATCGAGGTTCCCCAGGACGCTGCCGGCGGACAGGCAGGAGATGGTGTGCTCGCTGCTGCGCCCGCCGAAGACGACCGCCACCCGGATCTTCTCGCTCATGGTGAGCCACCGTACCCGGTGACCTCGGCGAACAGCCGAGGCCCGTGCGCCGGGCGGCGGCACCCGGGCGGTGAGCGCAACCTGCGCGGGCCGTGCTGCGTCTGGTACATCGAGGCACCGCTGGGCCCGGGGCTGGGGCTGAGCCGGACCAGGACAGGGCCCGCCGTCCCATCAGGGCAGGGCCCGCCCTCCCTGGGGGCCACCGCCTCCCCCAGCGTATCGGCGCGGGCCGACAGAAAGCCGGGAAAAGCCGCCGTCGAGGTGTCGTTGTCCACATCACCGCCGGGCTGTGGACACCAGCGCAAGCCTCAGCGCAGCAACGAGACCAGCGTCGGCAGCGCCGCCACCAAGGCCTCCCGCGCGCACCCCGCGTACCCGATCGCCACCCCGTGCGCCGACGGCTCCCCGGCGAAGTGCCGGGCCAGCCCGTCCAACCGGATCCCGCGCCGCTCCGCGGAAGCGATCACCGAAGCCTCCACCGCGGCCGACGAAAACGGCACCACCAGGTGCGCCCCCGCGTCGTCACCCCGGACCGGCACCCCGGCCGACGCCAGCGCCCCCGCCAGCAACGTCCGCCGCTCGGCCATCTCCCGGCGCAGTTTCCGCAGGTGACGCCCCAAATCCCCGTTCCGCGCGAACTCGTACAGCACCCGCTGCCCCGCCGGCGAAGGCCGCGTCCCGGTCAGATCCCGATACGCCAGCACCGCCGACGTGATCGCTTCCGGCGCCACCATCCACCCCGCCCCCAGCGTCGGCGTGAGGATCTTCGACGTCGTCCCCAGGTGCGCCACCACGTCCGGGGCCAGCGAAGCCAGCATCGGCAACGGCGCCACGTCGAAGCGCAGCTCGCCGTCGTAGTCGTCCTCGATCACCAGCATCGACGAAGAACGCGCCCGCTCCACCAGTGCGACCCGCCGCGCCGCGCTCAGGCGGCTGCCCATCGGGTACTGGTGCGCCGGCGAGCAGTACACCGCCCGCGCGCCCGCGGGGATCGCCTCCGGGCGCAGGCCCTCGTCGTCCACCGGCACGCCCACGACCCGCATCCCCGCGCTGAGGAACGCCTGCACCGCGCGCTGGTACCCGGGCTCTTCGACGGCCACGACGTCCCCGCGCGCCAGCACCGCCGCGGCCAGCTCGACGACCGCCGCCGTCGTCCCGCCCGTCGCCAGCACCGAACCGGCGGCGAGGCCGCGGTGGCGCAGCAGGTGCTCCGACACGGCCGCGCGGTACTCCGGCAGCCCGGCGCGGTGCGCGCGGACCAGCGGATCCGGGTCGGCCGCCGCACGCCAGGCGCGACGCCAGGCCGCGCGGTCCAGGCCGTCCGCCCACGGCGTGCCCGGCCCGAGGTCGAGCAGCGCGGGCGCGGCGGCCTCGGGCGCCGGGACAGCGGGGGCCGGGACCTCCGAAGCCGGCACCGAAGGCGGCGTCGTCACGTACGTGCCGGAGCCGTGGCGCCCGGCGATCCAGCCCTCGGCGTGCAGCTGCTCGTACGCCGCCGACGTCACCGTGCGGCTGACGCCGAGCCGTCCGGCCAGCGCTCGCGTCGACGGCAGCCGGTCGCCGCCGCGCAGGTGCCCGCTCGCGGCGGCTTCGCGCAGCGCGTCGGCCAGCTGGACGGCCAGCGGTGTCACGGCCGCACGGTCGAGGCTGACCGGGAGCGCGGTGTCGGCGTGGGTCACGGGACCTCCTCGAGTGGACTTCCCAAGTGTACGAGAAGTGGACGTTCTCCGATGCCACTGTGCTGGGAGACGCTGGTCGCATGCTGTCCACCACGCCCCGCACCACGCTCGGCCGCAAGAAGCACCGGGCCGTGACCGACCGCTCCGCGCTGTACGCCGTCCTGGACGAGGGCCTGATCTGCCACCTCGGCATCGTCCGCGACGGCGCGCCGCTGGTCCTGCCGACCGGCTACGGCCGCGACGGCGACACGCTCTACCTGCACGGCTCCACCGGCGCGTCGAGCCTCCGCACGGCGTCGCAGGACCTCGACGTCTGCGTCACGGTGACGCTCCTCGACGGCATCGTCTACTCGCGGTCGGTCAACAACCACTCGATGAACTACCGCAGCGCGGTGATCTTCGGGAAGGCGGCTCCGGTCGCCGAGCCCGAGGCGAAGATGCACGGCCTGAAGGTGCTCACCGACCACCTCGCGCCGGGTTCGTGGGAGCACGCGCGCGAGGTCAACGCGAAGGAGTTCGCGGCGGTGAGCGTGCTCGCGCTCGACCTCGCCGAGGCGTCGGTGAAGATGCGCGCGGAGGGCCCGGACGACGAGCCGGAAGACCTCGACGCGGACGCCGCCTGGGCCGGGGTGCTCCCGGTCCGGACGGTCTTCGGCGAGCCGGAGCCGTCGGCGGACCTCTCGCCCGGCTGGACGACGCCGGCGCACGTCACCGGTCGTGAGTGAGAAACAGGGTTCTAGCCCTGTTTCTCACTCACGACCGGCGAGCGGGAGCCGGACCGTGAACGTCGTGCGGCCCGGCTCCGAAGACACCGTGACCGTGCCACCGTGCGCCGTCACCAGGGACTGGACCACCGACAGCCCCAGCCCGGTCCCGCCGTGGCCGCGGGTGCGGGAGTCGTCGACGCGGAAGAACCGGTCGAAGATCCGTTCCTGGTCGGCAACCGCGATGCCCGGGCCGGCGTCGGTCACCCGGACGACCGCCTCGGAATCCGAAGCCGACACCGAGACGTGCACCGCGGTCCCCGGCGGGGTGTGCACGGCGGCGTTGGCCAGCAGGTTGTCGAGCACCTGCCGCAGCCGCAGCGGATCGGCGTCCACGAAAGCCTCGTCCAGCGAAGACGTCAGCGGGTGGTCGGGCCGCCCGGCCGCGAAGGCGTCCGCCGCGTCGCCCGCCAGCTCGGCCAGGTCGACGCGCTCCGGCCGCAACGGCGTCTCGGCCGCCCGCGCGTCGAGCCGGGCCAGCAGGAGGAGATCGTCGACCAGGACGCTCATCCGCGCCGTCTCCTCGCGGATCTTCGCCAGGTGCGCTTCCCGCTCGGCGGGCTCGTTCGCCGCCGCGTAGCGGAAGAGGTCGACGTAGCCCCGGATCGACGTCAGCGGCGTCCGCAGCTCGTGCGACGCGTCCGCGACGAACCGGCGCAGCCGCTCGTTCGCCTCGGTCTTCGCCGCCAGTGACGTGTCGATGTGGGCGAGCATCACGTTGAACGCCGTCCGCAGCTCCTCGACTTCGGCGCCGCCGCCGGTCCCCGCCGCGCGGACCGGCAGGGCGGGGTTCGCGGTGAGGTCGTGGGACGCGATGTCGTGCGCGGTGCCCGCCATGTCGGCCAGCGGGCGCAGGCCGCGGCTCAGCACCAGCCGCCCGACGACGAGCAGCACGGCCAGCGCGAACGCGAACGCGCCGACCTCGACCCAGATCAGCTGCTGGACCGTGCCGTCGAGGTCCTTCTGCGGCGCGGCCGACAGCAGCACCGAACCGTTGTCGACCGGGCAGGCGCGCACGCGGTACGGGCCGTCGTCGAGGGAGATGGTGCGCGTGACGTCGCCGCCCGCGGCCTCGGCGGCGATCTTCGCCAGCTGCTGGGCGTCGCCGGGCGGCCGGCCGCCGGATTCGGGCGTCGCGACGCCGTCACGCACCTCGTACAGCGCCGAATACCACGAGAACACCGACTGCGGCGAGCCGTGCGTTTCCCGCAGCTGCGGCAGCTGCGTCGTCTGGCTCTTGGACAGCTGCTCGTCGAGCCGCCGGTCGAGGTAGCCGTGCATGATCCCCGACCATCGTGACGCCGACGGCCGCGAACACGACCAGCGCGAGCGCGCCGAGGCCGAGCGTGATCCGGGTGCCCAGCCGCGTGCGCTGCCAGGCCCCGTACCACCGGCGGAAGCAGCGCTTCACCGGTTGACCTGGCGCACGACGTACCCGACGCCGCGCACGGTGTGGATCAGCGGCTCGCCGCCGCCCGCGTCGACCTTGCGCCGCAGGTGCGAGATGACGAGTTCGACCACATTGGACCGGCCGCCGAAGTCGTACTCCCAGACATGGTCGAGGATCTGCGCCTTCGTCAGCACCGACGGCGACCGGCGCATGAGGTAGCGCAGCAGCTCGTACTCGGTCGGGGTCAGGTCGGCGAGCCGGTCGCCGCGGCGGACCTCGCGGGTGTCCTCGTCCAGCGTCAGGTCCCCGACGCGCAGCACGGCGCCGCGCGTCGCCACCTGCTGCGTGACGCCGGTGCTCCGCCGCAGCACGGCCCGCAGCCGCGCCATCAGCTCCTCGACGGAAACGGTTTCACGAGGTAGTCGTCACCCCCGCGGGTGAGCCCGGCGATCCGGTCGGCCGTGGCGTCCTTGGCCGTGAGGAACACCACGGGCACCGCGCTGCCGTTCTCGCGGAGGCGGTCGAGCACGGTGAAGCCGTCGAGGTCGGGCAGCATCAGGTCGAGCACGACGATGTCCGGCCCGAAGTCGGCCGCCTGGGCCAGTGCGGCCCTGCCGGACCCGGCCGTGACCGCCTGCCAGCCCTCGTACCGGGCGACGGTCGCGACGAGGTCGGCGATGTGCGGCTCGTCGTCGACGACGAGCAGGCGCACGGGCTCGGAGGGCTGCACCACCCCATCTTCTCCCGGCGCGCGGGCGACCGGCGACCGGTGGCGCGGGCCGACAGGAATCCGACAGCCGGTACCCAGACTCGCCACAGGCTGCGTCGCGAACCTGAGCTTCGTGAACCGAACCCGAGGGGGATCCGTGTGACCAGCATGACGCAGACCGCCGAGGCCACGCGCCCGGCGATCCGCCCCCGGATCGCCGCGAAATCCGGCCTCTTCACCTTCCTGGGCGCCAACGTGGCCGCCGTCACGGCGCTGTTCGCCGAGGCCGGCCTGTCCCCGAACGTGCTGATCAGCATCGGCAGGCTCGCCGGGCTGTACGGCGCGCTGGCGATGGCGTTCCAGCTGCTGCTGGTGGCCCGGCTGCCCTGGCTGGACCGGCGGATCGGGATGGACCGCCTCACGACGTGGCACCGCTGGACCGGCTTCACGATCCTGTGGACCCTGCTGGCGCACCTGGTGTTCATCGCGTTCGGGTACGCGGAGGTCTCGAGCAAGGGCGTCGTCGACGAGCTGGTCGAGATGGCCAACACCCTCGAGGGGATCCTGCGGGCGCTGGTCGCGTTCGCCGTCATCCTCATCGTGGGCGCGGCTTCGGCGAAGTTCGCGCGCAAGCGGCTGGCCTACGAGACGTGGCACTTCATCCACCTCTACACGTATGCCGCGATCGTGCTGGCGTTCACCCACCAGATCGCGCTCGGCACGTCGTTCGCCAGTGCGCCGACGGCGAAGGCCTACTGGTGGACGCTCTGGCTGGGTGCCGGCGCCGCCGTGCTCGCCGGTCGCGTCGTGCTGCCGCTGTGGCGGAACGTGCGCCACCAGCTGCGCGTCACCGCGGTCGTTTCCGAAGCCCCGGACGTCGTTTCGGTGTACATGACCGGCAAGCACCTGGACAAGATGCCGGCGCGGGCGGGCCAGTTCTTCCTGTGGCGGTTCCTCACCAAGGACCGCTGGTGGCAGGCGAACCCGTTCTCGCTGTCCGCCGCGCCCGACGGCCGCACGCTGCGGCTGACCGCGAAGGCGCTCGGAGACTCCAGCGCGTCGCTGCGCAGCCTGCGCGTCGGCACGCGCGTGTTCGCCGAAGGCCCGTACGGCGCGTTCACGACGATCCACCAGCAGCGGCCCAACGCGCTGCTCGTGGCGGGCGGCGTCGGCATCACGCCGATCCGCGCGCTGCTGGAGGACATCGACGGCCACGTCGTCGTCCTCTACCGGGTGCGCACGCAGGCCGACGCGGTGCTGCTGCCGGAGCTCAACGGGCTGGCCAAGGCCCGCGGCGCCGTCGTCAGCGTCCTCACCGGACCGGACCAGGCGGTCGGCCCGCGCGGGGCGATGCTCGGCCCGGCGAACCTGCACATGATGGTGCCGGACGTGCACGAGCGGGACGTGTTCGTCTGCGGCCCGCCGGGGATGACGTCGGCGGTGCTGCGCAGCCTGCGCGAGCTGCGCGTGCCGAAGACCCAGGTCCACGCCGAACGCTTCAGCCTCGCGGCCTAGGGGGATCCGTTGAAGAGGACCATTTTCGTCGTCGCGCTGTCGGTCGCCGGGTTCATCGCGGTCTGGCGGTTCGAGCCGGGGCCGGTGCACAACACCGCCGTCGCGCAGGCGCCGCCGCCCAGCGTCACCGCACCGTCCACATCGGCCGCTCCGCCGGCTTCGACATCGGCCACGCCGCCCGCTTCGTCCACTCCGGACAGTGCAAACGCGACGGTCACGACCCAGGGTCCGGCGGAGTCGAGCAACTACGGGACCGTCCAGGTCCAGGTGACGTTCACCGGCGCCCGGATGGTCGCGGTCACCCTGCTGCAGGCCCCGGACGACGGGCGCGCGCTCACCGCGTTGCCGCGCCTGCAAGAAGAAGCGATGAAAGCGCAGAGCGCCGACATCGACACGATCACCGGGGCGACCGAGACGAGCGAGTCCTACAAGACGTCGCTGCGGGCGGCCATCGACGCGCGGGGCAGCAGGTGATCACCCGCGTCGAGCAGGTGATGGGCCTGCCGATCTCCCTGGACCTGCGGGACGAAGGCGATTTCGCCGAGATCGTCGACGAGGTGTTCGCCTGGTTCCGTGCCGTCGACGCCCGGTTCAGCCCGTTCAAGGAGGACAGCGAGGTCAGCCGCTACGACCGCGGCGAGCTCACGGCGGCCGAGCTGACCGACGACCTCCTGGAGGTCCTCGAACTCTGCGCGTACTACGAGCAGCTCTCCGGCGGCGCGTTCCGCGCGCGGCTGCCCGGCCGCGGCCTCGACCCGTGCGCGGTGGTCAAGGGCTGGGCGGTGCAGCGCGCCGCCGACATGCTCAAGGCCGAGGGCGCGACGACGTTCTGCCTCAACGCCGGCGGCGACGTCGTCACCGCGGGCGAGCCGGCGCCGGGACGGCCGTGGCGGGTCGGTGTGCGCCACCCCGAGCAGCCCCTGGCCGTGTGTGCGGTGCTGGAGTCGCGCAACGGCGCCATCGCGACGTCGGCGGCCTACGAGCGCGGCTCCCACATCCTCGACGGCCGGTCCGGGATGCCGGCGACCGGCCTCCTGAGCGTCACCGTGGTGGCCGGCGACCTGGTCACGGCGGACGCCCTGGCCACCGCGGCGTTCGCGATGGGCGCCGAGGGCATCACCTGGGCGGCCGACCGGCCGGACTGCGAGATCCTCATCGTCGACGACAGCCGCCGCGTGCACCGCACCGCGGGCCTCGCACTGGCCTCCGACGAAGCCGGACGTCCTCAAGTAAGCGCCCGGGCGTCCTGAAATCGGTTCGCCCTCGTCCGGGCCGTCCGCCAGACTCGGGGGCACCCGTCTTCGAGGAGTGCCATGCCGTCGTCCGTCCTGCACGTGTCCGTCGACTGCGCCGATCCGTACACCCTCTGCCAGTTCTGGAGCCAGGTCACCGGGAAACCGATCCCCGACGAAGACCAGCCCGGCGACGACGAGGTCGGCATCGAACTCGAAGGCGGCATCGACCTGCTGTTCCTCCGGGTGCCGGAACCGAAGACCGTGAAGAACCGGCTCCACGTGTGCCTGCAGCCGGACGTCCCTCGCGACGAAGAGGTCGAGCGACTGCTCGGCCTGGGCGCCACGCTGGTGAACGACCTCCGCAAGCCGGACGGCAAGGGCTGGGCCGTGCTCGCCGACCCCGAGGGCAACGAGTTCTGCGTCCTGCGCAGCGCCGCCGAACGGGCGGCGACGCGGTGACGGACTCGTTCGCCGTCAACAAGGCCAACTGGGACGAACGCGCGGTGCTGCACGCGGCGTCGCCGGGCTACGGCTTCGACGAATTCCTCGCGGATCCGGCGCACCTCAGCCAGGTCGTGCGGTTCGACCGGCCGCGCCTCGGCGACCTCAGCGGGCTGCGCGCGGTGCACCTGCAGTGCCACCTCGCCACGGACACGATCTCCCTGGCCCGGCTCGGCGCTTCCGTGACGGGTCTGGACTTCTCGGGACCGGCGCTGGCGGAGGCGCGGCGGCGGGCTTCGGCGGCGGGTGCGGTGATCGACTTCCACGAAGCCAACGTCTACGACGCCGTCGACGTGCTGGGTGCCGGGCGGTTCGACCTGGTCTACACCGGGATCGGCGCGTTGTGCTGGCTGCCGTCGGTCGCGCGCTGGGCCGCGGTGGTCGCCGGCCTGCTGCGCCCGGGCGGTCGACTGTTCATCCGGGAGTGCCACCCGATGCTGGGAACCCTGGACGAGACGGTGGTCCCGGCGGTGCCGCGCTACCCGTACTTCGAGCACGCCGAGCCGCTGGTCTTCGACGAGCCGGGCAGCTACGTCGAAGTGGACGGCGAGCAGGCGCACACCGTGACCCACGAGTGGGCGCACTCCCTGGGCGAGATCATCACGGTGCTGCTCGAGAACGGCCTGACGCTGACCGGGTTCACCGAGCACGACAGCGTCCCGTGGAACGCGCTCCCCGGGCAGATGGCGCCCGACGACGAGAACGAATGGCGGCTGACGGACGACCCGCGGCGGCTGGCGGCGAGCTACACGCTCCAGGCGGTCAAGAGCGGCTGAATAGGGTGGCGGCATGGCACGTCCCCTGATCGCCGTCGCCACGCTGGGCGGCACCATCTCGATGGCCCCCGTCGGAGGCGAAGGCGGCGCGGTCCCGCGGCTCGGCGCGTCGGAGCTGATCGGCGGGATCGGCGAGCTGCCGATGGACGTCCTGGCGGAGACGCTGGCCGGGATCGGCAGCGCGTCGCTGGACTTCGCGACGCTGCTGCGGTGCCGCGAGTGGGGGCTGCGGCAGGACGCCGACGGGTTCGTCGTCGTGCAGGGCACGGACACCCTGGAGGAGACGGCGTACTTCCTGGACCTGTGCTGGCCGTCGGAGATCCCCGTGGTCGTCACCGGGGCGATGCGCAACGCGGGCCTGCTCAGCCCGGACGGCCCCGCGAACCTGCGCAACGCGCTGACCGTGGCCGCCGATCCGCGCAGCCGCGGCCGGGGCGTGCTGGTGACGGTGAACGACGACGTCCACGCGGCGCGCTGGGTGCGGAAGGCGCACACGAGCCACCTGGAAGCGTTTTCGTCGGCGCCCGCCGGGCCGCTCGGCATGGTCGTCGAGCAGGCGGTGCACTACTTCCACCCGTCGCCGCCGCGGCCGCCTTCCCTGGCCGGGACGGACTTTTCGGGGCTCGTACCGGTGGTGGAAGCCGGTCTGGACGACTCGGGCGCGGTGCTTTCGTACGCGGCGTCGCAGCCGGGCGTGCGCGGAGTGGTGCTGGCAGCCACGGGCGCGGGTCACGTGTCATCGGGTACGGCGGAGGTGGTGTCGCGGCTGGTGACGTCGTTGCCGGTGGTCGTCGCTTCGCGGACGGGCGCGGGCCCGACGCTGCGGTCGACGTACGGCTTCCACGGCTCGGAGTCGAGCCTGATCGCGATGGGCGCGACGATGGCCGGCTGGCTGGACGCGCGCAAGTCCCGCGTCCTGCTGCACGCGCTGCTGGCGTCAGGCGCCGACCGGGAGACGATCGAGCGCGAGTTCCGGCTGCGCGGCGACCTGGACTGAGTGGTTCAGTCCAGGACCGGGCCGGCCAGCGGGTCGAGGTGGTACGAGCGCATCGCGCGCTCCGCGTCGCGGTAGACGTGGACCGAGATCGCCGGGTCCGGGCCGTCGTTGCGCACCTCGTGCACGTAGCCCGGGCCGAACACCCGCGACTGCCCCGCGGAGAGCGCGTGCAGCTCGGTGACCGCGCGGCCGTCGGGCGCGCGGCGGGCCACCGCCTCGGTCAGGTGGCCGCTGACCAGCGTGAACGCACCGCTGGCGAACGCGTGGTCGTGCAGGTCGGTGCGCTGGCCGGGCAGCCAGCTCATCAGCCACACCTCCTGCCGCTCGTCCTTCTCGACGAGCGCCGCGAAGCGCTCTTCGGGGTCGTAGCGCAGCAGGTGCTTCCAGCGGTCGCGGTCGGCGGCGACCTCCAGCGCGACGCGCACCGGGTGGCGCAGCGCGGGGTCTTCGGGACGCAGCAGGGTGTTGTCCGGAACGGCGAACATGGGAGTCCTCACGGAAGAGAAAGGGCTCTGTTGATCTATGTGTGGGCGGGTTTGCCCAGGTAGCGGAGGGGCACGTCGTTGCTGGGTCTAGGTTTCTGAGCTGTCGAGGAACAGAAACTGGATAGACGGAGAACGACGTGCCCGCTGTCAGGATATGGGGTCAGTTGCTGGGTGTGAACACGGCGGTCGTGGAGTCGGTCGAGTTCGACGAGACCGAGCAGGTGCTGGTGGCCGCGGTGCGAGTCCGCCAGCGGGATCGTG
The DNA here is from genome assembly GCF_036227105.1 of Amycolatopsis sp. NBC_01488. Classification (NCBI taxonomy): domain Bacteria; kingdom Bacillati; phylum Actinomycetota; class Actinomycetes; order Pseudonocardiales; family Pseudonocardiaceae; genus Amycolatopsis; species Amycolatopsis sp. NBC_01488. The sequence goes on from NZ_CP109434.1 coordinate 410,298, forward strand.
ACCGGTGCGGGGTGTGCTCGCGGCGCTGTCCTCGTTATGACGCTGGGCGGGGCCGGCGTCGGTGGCGTGCGCTGGACCTGGGACCCGTGCAGGCGTTCGTCGAAGCTGCCGCATCCCGGGTGCGGTGTCGTGAGCACGGGGTCGTGGTCAGTGCGGTGCCCTGGGCGCGGCACGGCGCTGGGCATACCCGTGCCTTCGATGACACCGTGGCCTGGCTGGCAACCGCGACGTCGAGGTCCACGGTCCGGCAGTTGATGCGGATCGCCTGGCCGACGGTCGGGGCGATCATCGCCCGGGTCCGGGCCGATATCGACGCGAGAGTGGATCGACTGGCCGGGTTGCGCAGAATCGGGATCGATGAGATCAGCTATAAGAAGAACCACCGATATCTCACCATTGTTGTTGATCACGACACCGGCCGGCTGGTGTGGGCGGCGGCGGGCAACGATAAACTGACATTGGCGGCGTTCTTCGAGTTGCTCGGAGCCGGCCGATGCGCGCAGATCACGCACGTCTCGGCGGACGGGGCCGCCTGGATCGCCCGGACTGTCGAACAGTACTGCCCAGACGCGATCCGCTGTGCCGATCCGTTTCACGTGGTCAAGTGGGCCGCCGACGCCCTGGACCAGGTCCGGCGCCAGGTATGGAACACCGCACGCCGCCAACCTGGCGGCAGCCACAAAGACCGGCGCGGCCGCACCGCATCGGCCGGTGCCGCGCAAGGCATGAAACGCGCGCGATGGGCGTTGTGGAAGAACCCGGAGAACCTCACCGATCATCAACGTCACAAATTGGCCTGGATCGCCAAGACCGACCCCCGGCTCTATCGGGCCTACCTTCTCAAAGAAGGACTCCGGCACGTCTTCGCCGTCGCCGGCCAGGCCGGAAAAGACGTCCTGCAACGGTGGCTGTCCTGGGCGGCACGCTGCCGGATACCCGAGTTCGTGAAGCTCGCCCGCACTATCCGGTCCGAGCTACCGGCGATCCACGCGAGTCTCGATCACGGCCTGTCCAACGCGCTGATCGAATCGACCAACACCAAGATCCGGTTGCTGACCCGCCTGGCCTTCGGATTCAAACACCCGGACGCCCTGATCTCACTCGCCCTGCTCGCACTCGGCGGCTACCGTCCCAAACTACCCGGCCGGACCCACGCATAGATCAACAGAGCCAGAGAAGAAAGGGGGGTCGACTGGGCCGGGGCGGGGTTCACCGACAACAGCGACACGCGCACATGACGGCGCAGAGGCCGTGGCGGCCCCGCAGCTCAGTCATCTCGCACGCGAACATGGCGCTCAGCGTTCCAGCGGCACGCGGCCCGGTCAAGCCGCTCCCAGCATCCGGGCGGTCGGTCAGGACCACTCGTGCTTCTGCGAGCGGCCCAGCAGCTCGGCCCCGGCCTGCCGCGGGTCGACACCCTCGTGGCACACGCGGTGCATCGCGTCGGTGATCGGCATGTCGACACCGAGGCTGATGGCCAGCGCCCGGATCGACGAGCACGACATGACGCCCTCGGCGACCTGCCCGCCGGCCGCCGCCTGCGCCTGTTCGAGCGTCTCGCCGCGGCCGAGGCGCTCGCCGAACGTCCGGTTGCGCGAAAGCGGCGACGAGCACGTCGCGACCAGGTCGCCGACGCCGGCGAGCCCGGCGAACGTCAGCGGGTCGGCGCCCAGCTTCGCGCCGAGGCGGGCCATCTCGGCCAAGCCGCGGGTGATGAGCGTCGCCATCGTGTTGGTGCCGAGGCCGAGGCCCGCGGCCATCCCGGTGCTGAGCGCGATGACGTTCTTGCAGGCGCCGCCGAGCTCGCAGCCGACGACGTCGGTGTTCGTGTAGGGGCGGAAGTAGGAGTTGGCGCAAGCGCGCTGGATCGCGACGGCGCGTTCGTGATCGGCGCACGCGAGCACCGACGCGGACGGCTGCCCGGCGGCGATCTCCTTGGCCAGGTTCGGCCCGGTGACGACGACGACGTCGCCGGCGTCGATCCCGACGATCTCCCCGATGACCTCGCTCATCCGCTTGAGCGTGCCGAGCTCGACGCCCTTGGCGAGGCTGACGAGGATCGCCTCGGGCGGCAGCAGGCCGCGCCACGACGTCAGGTTCGCGCGCAGGCTCTGGCTGGGCACGGCCAGGACGACGGCCTGGGCGCCTTCGAGGGCCTTCGCCGGGTCGCTGGTGGCGGTGATGTTCCCGGGCAGTTCGATCCCGGGGAGGTAGGCGCTGTTGACGTGCCGCTCGCGGACGTCGTCGGCGACCACTTCGCGGCGCGCCCACATGGTGACGTCGCGGCCGGCGTCGCCGAGCACCTTCGCGAAGGCGGTGCCCCACGAGCCGGCCCCGAGCACGGTGACCCGCTGGACGTCGGCGCGCATCAGGCCGGGTCCCCCGGCTTCGCCGACGGCGGTTCTTCGTGCCGGATCTCGCCGAGCAGGCGGGTGACCTCGTCCATCATCACCTTCGTGACCTCCCGCAGCTTCGACGCGCTGCGGACGCTGCCTTCGCGGTAGGCCGACAGGTCGATCGGGTCGCCCACGCGGTGGGTGATGGTCTTGCGCGGGAACGGCGTGAACTTCTTGGTGTAGCCGTTGAAGAGCTGGCTGGTCCCCCACCGGGCGATGGGGATGACGGGCACGTCGTTCTGGATCGCGAGCCGTGCGGCGCCGGTGAAGGACTCCTTCGGCCAGCCGGCCGGGTCCTTGGTGATGGTGCCTTCGGGGTAGATCACGACGATCTTGCCCTCCTGCAGGGCCTGGTGCGCGGCCTTGAGACTGTCCCCGGCGGCGGCCGACCCACGCGAGACGGGGATCTGCCCGGAGCCGACGAAGACCTTCCCGAAGATCGGCGTCCGGGTGAGGCTCTCTTTCCCGAGGAAGCGCGGCACGCGCTTCGCCCGGTGCACGAACACGGCGTCGACGACCGGATCGAGGTGCGAGATGTGGTTCAGCACGAGCAGCGCGGGCCCCTGCCGCGGAATCTTCTCGTCCCCGACGTAGACCCGCCGCGCGATACCGGTGAGCGGGTAGAACACAGCGGCGGCCAACCCCACCCAGAAGCCGCCCTTCTCACGCCGGGCCACGATCTCCTCCTCCACGTCAGCTCCCCAGATCCTGCCGCGCCGGGGTGAGACCAGTCCAGGGAGGGTGCCTTCGACGGCGATCGGCGGCGCTTCCCGGGGGTGAGGGACCGGTCGGATGAGGCGGGCATCGGCTGGAGCTGGGAGCGGGCTTTCCAGGGAGCCGGGCGAACTTCGCTGCGAACTCCGGGCGGCTTCCGCTGGGAACTCCGGCGGCCCCCGAAGCCCTCCCACCCGGACTTGTCCACAACCCCCGTCGCCTGTGGACAACCCCCACCTCCGGCCGACGCAAGACCGCCGGTTCGGGTAAAGATGGACACGTGGACGTGGATCTGGTCGTGCCGATGAAACACCCCCGCGACGGCAAGTCGCGGCTGCGTGGGGCCGTCGAGGCCGCGCGGCACCCCGGGCTCGTCCTCGCCCTCGCCGCCGACACCCTCGCCGCCGTGACGTCGAGTGCCCACGTCCGGCGGGTGCTGCTCGTCGCCGCCGATCCGGAGGCCGTCGGCGAACTCGCCCAGCTCGGGGTCGAGATCGTCCTCGAACCCGCCGAGAAGACCCTCAACGCCGCCTTCCGGCACGGTGCGGACCTCCTGCGAAAAGACGATCCGCACTCCGTCGTCGGGGCGCTCCAGGCCGACCTGCCGGCCCTGCGCGCCGGCGACCTCGCCGACGCCTTCGCCGAAGCGGCCGGCAGGAGGGCCTTCGTGGCCGACCGGCAGGGCACCGGCACCACCCTCCTGCTGGCGGCCCCCGGCGCCCCCCTCGACCCGCGCTTCGGGCCGGGTTCGGCGCGGCAGCACGCCGCCTCCGGGGCCGTGCCGCTCGGGAAACCGCTCCCGAGCCTGCGCAGCGACGTCGACACCCCGGAGGACCTCGCCCACGTTCGCGGCCTGGGTGTCGGGAAACACACCGCCGCCCGCCTCGGCGAACCCCGCGCGGAGCTGTTCACCTGACCTTCACCGCGGCCTGCGCAATTCCGCCTGACGTAGTGAAGAATGGGAGCCGTGAGCACAGAAGACGGCGGTACGCCCGCAGCGCGAAGGCGCCGGAACCCGGCGAACGGATCTTCGGAGACGGCGAAGAAGGCGACTCCGCGGGCGAGCACCACGGCCAAGAAGGTGCCGTCGAAATCCACCGCGCGCGACACCGCGGCCCGTGCCACCGCCGGCAAGGCGAGAACCCGCAAGACCACCTCCCCCGCGGCCACCCCGGCGACGACGCGCCGGCGCAGCTCCGCGCAGGGCAACGCGCGTGGCGCCGAGGAGTTCCGCGCCGTCCCGTCGGCGCCGCCCGCGGTCACCGCCACCGCGCCGACCGCCGCCGAGACGCTGCCGGACGACCGCTACTTCAACCGCGAGCTCTCCTGGCAGGACTTCAACGCCCGCGTGCTCGCGCTGGCCGAGGACGAGTCGCAGCCGCTGCTCGAGCGGACGAAGTTCCTCGCGATCTTCGCGTCCAATCTGGACGAGTTCTACATGGTCCGCGTCGCCGGCCTGAAGCGCCGCGACGAGACCGGCCTGCTGGTGCGCAGCGCGGACGGGCTCACCCCGCGCGAGCAGCTCGACTACATCGCCAAGCGCAACCAGGACCTGGTCGAGCGGCAGACCGGCGCGTTCGAGAAGCACCTGCGCCCGCAGCTGGCCGAGCACGACATCCACATCGTCGGCTGGGCCGACCTGACCGGCGCCGACCAGCTCCGGCTGTCCAGCTACTTCTCCGAGCAGATCTTCCCGGTCCTGACGCCGCTGGCCGTCGACCCGGCGCACCCGTTCCCGTACATTTCGGGCCTTTCGCTCAACCTCGCGGTCACGGTCCGCGACCCGGAGGGCGGCACCGAGCGCTTCGCCCGCGTCAAGGTGCCGAGCAACGTCCCGCGCCTGATGCGCGTCGAGCCCGAGCGCGCCAGCCGGATGGCGACGTTCCTGCCCCTCGAAGAGCTGATCGCCGCGCACCTCGGCGAGCTGTTCACCGGGATGGACGTCACCGAGCACCACGTCTTCCGCGTCACCCGCAACGCCGACTTCGAGGTCGACGAAGACCGTGACGAAGACCTCCTGCAGGCCCTCGAGCGCGAGCTGGCGCAACGCCGCTTCGGCCCCCCGGTGCGCCTCGAGGTCGCGCAGGACATGAGCGAGCACATGCTCGAGCTGCTGCTGCGCGAGCTGGACGTCGACCCGGCCGACGTCGTCGAGGTGCCCGGCCTGCTCGACCTGACCTGCCTGCACCAGCTGTCCGGAGTGGACCGCAAGGAGCTGAAGGACCGCCCGTTCGTGCCGGCGACGCACCCGGCGTTCGGCGAGCGCGAGACGCCGAAGAGCGTCTTCGCGACGCTGCGCGAGGGCGACGTCCTCGTGCACCACCCGTACGACTCGTTCTCCACGAGCGTGCAGCGCTTCATCGAGCAGGCGGCGGCCGACTCGAAGGTCCTCGCGATCAAGCAGACGCTCTACCGGACGTCCGGTGACTCCCCGATCGTCGACGCGCTGATCGACGCGGCCGAGGCGGGCAAGCAGGTCGTCGCGCTGGTGGAGATCAAGGCGCGGTTCGACGAGCAGGCCAACATCACCTGGGCGCGGACCCTGGAACGTGCGGGCGTGCACGTCGTGTACGGGCTGGTCGGGCTGAAGACGCACTGCAAGGTGTCGATGATCGTGCGCCAGGAGGGCTCGACCATCCGCCGCTACTGCCACATCGGCACCGGCAACTACAACCCGAAGACCGCGCGGCTCTACGAGGACATCGGCCTGTTCACCGCCGACCCGAGCATCGGCGCGGACATCACGGACCTGTTCAACGTCCTCACCGGCTACTCGCGGCAGGACACCTACCGGACGATCCTGACGTCGCCGCACGGCATCCGCCGCGGCATCGTGCGCGCGATCGGCGAGGAGATCGAGCTGGCGCGGGCCGGGCAGCAGGCCGGGATCCGGATCAAGTGCAACTCGCTGGTCGACGAGCAGGTCATCGACGCGCTCTACCACGCGTCGCAGGCCGGGGTGCCGGTCGAGATCGTGGTGCGCGGGATCTGCACGCTGAAGCCCGGCGTCGAAGGGCTGTCGGAGAACATCCACGTGCGGTCGATCCTCGGCCGCTTCCTGGAGCACTCGCGGATCTTCAACTTCCGCGCCGGCGGCACGCACTGGATCGGCAGCGCGGACATGATGCACCGCAACCTCGACCGGCGGATCGAGGCGCTGGTGCGCGTCAAGGACCCGAAGCTGACCGCGCAGCTCGACAACATCTTCGACTCGGCGCTCGACCCGGCGACGCGGTGCTGGGTGCTGACCGCGAGCGGCGAGTGGTCGCCGTTCCCGGCCGACGGCTCACGTGTGCGCGACCACCAGCTGGAGCTGGCGAAGCTGCACGGGGCCGCCGGATGACCCAGGAGGTACGGGCCGCCGGAGCCGTGCTGTGGCGCGTCGACGGCAACGCGACCGAGGTCGCCCTGGTGCACCGCCCGCGGTACGACGACTGGTCGTTGCCGAAGGGAAAGCTCGATCCCGGCGAGACGATCGCCGAGGCCGCCGTGCGGGAAGTGCGGGAGGAGACCGGGTTCGACGCGGTCCTGGGCCGGTACCTGGCCCGGACGTCCTACCCGGTGCCCTCGCGCAACGGGTCCGGCTCGGTGTCGAAGACGGTCGACTACTTCAGCGCCGAAGCCGTGTCCGGCGAGTTCGCCGCGAACGACGAAGTCGACGAACTGCGCTGGCTCCGCCCGACGGCGGCGGAAAAGCTGCTGACCCGGCCGGAAGACGTCCGGGTGCTGCGTGCGTTCTGCGCGGTGCCGGTCGGCCTGACGACGCTGGTGCTGGTGCGGCACGCGAAGGCGGGCAAGCGGGACGACTGGAACGGCGACGACGACCTCCGGCCGCTGTCGGACGCGGGCCAGCGGCAGGCGTCGGCGTTGCGGCGGGTGCTGGGCCTGTTCGGGCCGGACCGGGTGCTGTCGGCGCCGCGGCTGCGGTGCGTGCAGACGGTGCAGGGCGTCGCCGAGGACCTCGGGAGCGAGGTGCGGCACGAGCCGCTGCTGTCGGAAGAGGGCTACTGGCCGGACCCGGTGCTGGGCGTCGCGCGCCTGCTGGCCATCGCCGGCGACGGCGGGACGCCCGTGCTGTGCAGCCAGGGCGGCGTGATCCCGGACCTGGTCACCGCACTGGCCGACCGCGACGGCGTCGAGCTCGCGGCCGCGCGCGGCGGCGTGGTGCCGAGCAAGAAGGGCTCGTTCTGGGTCCTGTCGTTCCGCGCGCCCACGGCCGAAGCGGGCCCGGTGCTGCTGGCGGCCGACTACTACCCGAGCGCCCTGCCGACGCCGTCGCCCAGCCACCGCTGAGCTTCCGCCCGGCGTCGCGACAGAGCGATGACAGTCGATCTTGGTGTACTGGTTCCGGGTCCCGCTGGGCTGCGCCGGGCTAGGGGTACGGCGCATCCCGCGAGGGGGACTCGGCTGCCGGCACCGTCGCCAGCAGGGCCTGGATCTCCGGGGTGCGGGGGTCGCCGAGGCGCTGGCAGACGCTCAGCGCCTCGGCCCAATGCCTTCGCGCCTCCTCGCCGCGCCCGGTGCGCAGGGTGAGGCGGCCGAGGGTGATCCGGACGTCGATGGTGCCGTAGTCGGCGTTCAGCTCCTTCAGCTCGGCGAGCGCTTCCAGGCCTGCCTTCTCCGCTTCGTCCTGGCGCCCGGCGCCTTCGAGCGCTTCGGCGACGTTTCCCAGCGCCAGTGCCGCGTGGTAGCGGTCGCCCAGGTCGGCGAAGGCTTCGTGCGCGGACTGGGCCGCTTCGGCGGCGTTGTCGTAGTTGCGCAGCCCGATGCGGCTCGCGCTGACGTTGAGCAGGGCGTGCGGGACGAACGTCCGCTGGCCGTGGTCGCGTGCGAGACGAACCGCCTGGAGGGCGTAGCGCTCGGCTTCGGCGTACTCGGCCCGGACGTAGTACGCGCCGGCGAGGTTGGACAGGATCGCCACGGCCAGCGCGGTGCCGTTGCCGCTCTCGGACGCCGCGCGCGCCTCCTCCAGGGCCTCGAGGGCCTTGTCCGGCTGCAGGGTGCGCAGGTAGGCCGAGCCGAGGTTGTTGGCGCTGTACTGCAGGCCGGTGTTGTCGCCCGCGTCGCGGGTCGCGGTGACGGCCGTGCGGGCGGTCGTGATCCAGTCGTCGCGGTCGTGGCGTTCGGCGAAGAACCCGCGCAGCAGCCAGGCGAGTTTCCAGGCGTGGGCGGTGAAGCCGTTGTCGGCGGCGACGCCGACGAGCGCGGTGAGGGCCGCGCGTTCGCTCGTGTACCAGGCGATCGTCTGCTCGTGCTGGGTGAACCGGACGGCGGGCAGCGGCGCGGGGTCGAGCGTGATGTCGTCGGTGACGAGGTCGGGGCGGACGAGCTTGGTCGCTTCGGCGACGCTCGCGAGGTACCAGTCGAGGAGCCGGCGGCGCGCGGCCGCGCGTTCGGCCGCCGTCGTCTCGGTTTCGACGAGCTCGGCGGCGTAGACGCGCAGCAGGTCGTGGAACTGGTAGCGGTCGGTGCCGGGCTGGTTGAGCAGGTGCGCGGCGGCGAGCTGGTCGGCGAGCTCGCGGGCCTCACGCAGGTCCGCCCCGGCGAGCGCGGCGGCCGAGGACAGGCTGAAGCCGTGGCCGGGGTGCAGGCCGAGCAGCCGGAAGAGGCGCGCGGCGGCCGGCCGCAACGCCTTGTACGACCACGAGAACGTCGCGCGCAGGTCGGTGCCGGCGTCCTGCGGGTCGCGCAGGGTGTCGAGGCGCAGCCGCTGGTCTCGCAGCTCTTCGACGATCCCCGCGAGCGAGACGCCGGAAAACCGCGACGCGCGTTCCCCGGCCAGCGCGAGCGCGAGGGGGAGCCGGCCGCAGAGCTGGACGAGCTCGGCGACGGCGGCGGGTTCGGCGGCCAGGCGCTGCGGTCCGACGCTGCCGGCGAGCAGCGCGGTGGCGTCCTGGTCGTCGAAGGAGCGCAAGGCGATCCGGCGGGCGCCGTCGCGCGCGACGAGGCCGCGCAGCTGGTTGCGGCTGGTCACGACGACGAGGTTGCCCGACCCCGGCAGGAGCGGGCGGACCTGGTCGGCGTCGCGGGCGTTGTCGAGCAGCATGAGCGTGCGGCTGCCGGCCAGCCTGCTGCGCAGGAGCGCCGAGCGTTCCTCCACTGTGGAAGGCAGTGTTTCGGCGGGCTCGCCGAGGGCGCGGAGGAAGCCGGCCAGTGCGGCGTCCGGGGTGACGGGCGTGCCGGCGGAGTGGCCGCGCAGGTCGAGGAACAGCTGGCCGCCGGGGAAGCGGTCGCGGACGCGGTGCGACCAGTGCACCGCCAGCGACGTCTTCCCGACACCGGCGGTGCCTTCGATGACGACGATGCCGGACGCGCCGCCGGGCGGGAGGCGGTCGAGCTCGGCCAGCTCGGGGCCGCGGCCGGTGAACCCGGCGACGTCGAAGGGCAGCTGCCGCGGCACGGGGTGACCGGTGGGTTCGGCGTCGGCGGCGAGCAGCTCGGCGTGCAGGCGGCGCAGGTCCTCCCCCGGCTCGACGCCCAGCTCGTCGGCCAGCAGCGCGCGAAGCCCGGCGTAGCGGGCCAGCGCTTCGGCACGGCGGCCGGAGCGGGCCAGGACGCGCACCAGCCGTTCCCACAACGATTCCCGCAGCGGGTGCTGGGCGACGAGGTCGGTGAGCTCGGCGACGAGCCGGGCATCGGGGACCAGCCCGGCGTCGAGGTCGATGCGCTGCTCCACGGCGAAGAGGTACCGCTCGGTCAGCAGCGGTCCCCATTCCGCGGCCAGTGCGGGGGAACCGACCCCTTCGAGGGGCGCGCCGCCCCACGCGGCGAGCGCGGCGGTGAGCAGGCTCCGGCGACGCGTGGGTTCCGTCGTGGCGGCGGCCTGGTCGAGGGTGCGGAGGAAGCGCAGGGCGTCCACCCGGGACGGGTCGACGACCAGCCGGTACCCGTCCGGTTCGGTGACGACGGTTTCTTCGCCGCACAGCCGCCGCAGCCGCATCACGTAGGTCTGCAGGCTGCCACGGATGTGCGCGGGCGGCTCTTCACCCCAGACCCCGCGCGCGAGCGCGTCGATCGACACCAGGCGGCCCGCGGACAAGGCCAGCGTCGCCAGCAGCGCGCGCTGCCGGGAACTGGTCAGCACGACCGGCACACCGCCGACGAGCGCTTGGAACGGGCCGAGCAGCCGGATGTCGATGGTGGTCGCCCCCAGGTTGACGCGCCGCCGGGCACCGCCGGACGCGGACCCCGAGGAACGCAGCGTGGCATCACTCGGCCGGGCGCTCAAGCAACTTTGCGAAATTGGGCGGAACCGGTCCCGGGCGGTTCGGGTGCTCCGAGCGGGTGGTGCACGGGTCCCGTTCGGACGGCCGATCTTGGCAGCGGGTAACGCGGACGGGCTTGGCCGGCAAGGTCACGTTTCTCGCGCCGTCGGTCCATGTACTCGTACGGTCGGTTGGCGTGCCCGCAGAGTCGGTTCACGTACCTGGAGGGTCGGTTGTTGCCTGGAGTCGGTTGGCGTGGCTGCACGTCGGTTCGCGAGTCGGCCCTCCGGGCGCACGAGCCGACTTCCCGGGCACGCAAGCCGACCTCCGAGTGCGCGCCCGAGCTTGTAGGTACAACAGCCGACTCCCTAGGTACACGAGCCGACTCCATCGGCACGCGAGCCAACTCCCTCGGCACGCAAGCCGACTCCCTAGGTACATGAGCCGACTCCCTGGGCACGCGAGCCGACTCCTAGGCACGCGGGCCGGCTCCCTGGGCACGCGAGCCGACTTCCCGGGCACGTGGGCTGCGATCGCTTCTCCGACACCGGGTCCGGAAACGCGGCAGGCCCCGCGCATGTCTGCGCGGGGCCTGCCCGGAAGTCCTACGCCCAGCGGGGGTAACCCCCTGGGGGATCCCCGGATTTCACGTTACCGCAGGGGTCCGACAGTTTCGGACGGTCAGCTGTTCTTCGCCGCCGAGGTGCGCCTGGCGGGTGCCTTCCGGGCCGTCGTCGGCTTCGCGGCCGTCGTGGACTTCGCGGCCGTTGTCTTGGCAGCAGTCGTCTTGGCCGCCGTCGTCCTGGCAGCAGGCGTCTTCGCCGCCGTCGACTTGGCCGCGGTCGACTTCGCCGCCGTCGTCTTCGGGGCGGCCTTCGCCCGCGTCGTGGCCGGCTTCGCGGCGGTCGTCTTGGCCGTTGTCGCGCGCGTCGTCGTGGCCGGCTTGGCCGCCGTTGCGCGGGTGCGGGTCGTCGTCGCGCGGGCGGTGGCCGGCTTGGCCGCGGCCGCGCGGGGCGCCGTCGCCCGGGTTGTCGTGGATGCGCGGGTGCCGGCCGTGGCGCGCTTGACCGGCGTGGCCTTGGCCAGCTTCTTCGCGCCGGAGATGACGTCCTTGAAGGTGGTTCCCGCGCGGAAGGCGGGCACGTTGGTCTTCTTGACCCGCACGGCTTCACCGGTCCGCGGGTTCCGGGCGGTCCGTGCCGCGCGAGCGCGCTTCTCGAACACCCCGAAGCCGGTGATGTTGACCTTTTCGCCCTTGTTGACGGTCCGGATGATGATGTCGACCAGACCGTCGACCGCCTCGGAAGCGGCCTTCTTGTCGCCCAGACGCTCCGACAGCGCCTCGATCAGCTGCGCCTTGTTGGCCATTCCAGTCCTCCAAGAAGGAAGTACTCGTCCACGGCCACGTCGGGCCGACTAGCGACACGGTATTACCAAGGCAGCACAAATTCCAGACGGGACGCGGAATCCTTCCCTTGCCGGGGGACGGGTTCCGCCTCGCGAAGCGCCCCTGGAAAGGGCCGCCGGAGGTCCGCCCGGTGTCGTGTCGGAGCCGGCCGGGAACGGCGGGATCCCTTGGGGAGCAAGGAATCCCGCCCCGAAGCCGAGCTAGCCGGCGGCGACCGGGGTCGTCGTCGGCTTCCAGGACGGGCGGGACGCCTCGAAGCCGTCGATCTCACCGGCATGGCGCAACGTGAGAGCGATGTCGTCGAGGCCTTCGAGCAGCCGCCAGCGGACGTAGTCGTCGATCTGGAAGGGCGCGGTGAAGTCCTTGGCCCGCACGGTCTTGGTCTCGAGGTCCACCGTGACCTCGGTGCCGGGCTCGTTTTCGAGCAGCTTCCAGAGCAGCTCGACGTCGTGCTGCTCGCACTGCGCGGCCACCAGGCCGCCCTTGCCGGAGTTGCCGCGGAAGATGTCGGCGAACCGGGCGGAGATGACGACCCGGAAGCCGTAGTCCATCAGCGCCCACACGGCGTGCTCGCGGGACGAGCCGGTGCCGAAGTCCGGGCCCGCGACCAGCACGCTGCCCCGGGAGAACGGCTCGGTGTTGAGGATGAAGTCCTGGTCACCGCGCCAGGCGGCGAACAGGCCGTCCTCGAAGCCGGTGCGGGTCACCCGCTTGAGGTAGACGGCCGGGATGATCTGGTCGGTGTCCACGTTGGACCGGCGCAGCGGGACGCCGATGCCGGTGTGCTGGGTGAACGGTTCCATGACGGTAGCTCCCTCGGGTGGTCAGCGGGCGGCGGTCAGCAGGTCTTCCGGCGACGACAGCGTGCCCCGCACGGCCGTCGCGGCGGCGACCAGCGGCGACACGAGGTGCGTCCGGCCGCCCTTGCCCTGCCGGCCCTCGAAGTTGCGGTTCGACGTCGACGCGCTGCGCTCGCCCGGTTTCAGCTGGTCCGGGTTCATGCCCAGGCACATCGAGCAGCCGGCCTGGCGCCACTCCGCGCCGGCCGCGGTGAAGACCTCGTCGAGGCCCTCCTCCTCGGCCGCCTTGCGGACGCGCATCGAGCCGGGAACCACCAGCATCCGGACCGAGTCCGCCACTTTCCGACCGCGCAGCACCTCGGCCGCGGCCCGCAGGTCCTCGATCCGGCCGTTGGTGCAGGAGCCGAGGAAGACGGTGTCCACCGAGATCTCCCGCAGCGGCGTCCCGGGCTTCAAGTCCATATAGGACAGGGCCTTTTCAGCGGCGATGCGGTCGTTCTCGTCCGGGATCTGCTCCGGGTCGGGCACGTCGGCACCCAGCGGGAGACCCTGGCCGGGGTTGGTGCCCCAGGTCACGAACGGCGTCAGCTCGCCCGCGTCCAGGTGCACCTCGGCGTCGAACTCGGCACCGTCGTCGGTGCGCAGTTCCTTCCACGCTGCGACGGCCGCGTCCCAGTCGGCGCCGGCCGGCGCGTGCGGACGGCCCTTCAGGTACGCGAACGTCGTCTCGTCCGGCGCGATCATCCCGGCGCGCGCGCCGGCCTCGATCGACATGTTGCAGACGGTCATCCGGGCCTCCATCGACAGGGCCTCGATGGCCTTGCCGCGGTACTCCAGGATGTAGCCCTGCCCGCCGCCGGTGCCGATCTTGGCGATCACCGCGAGGATGACGTCCTTCGCCGTGACGCCGGGACGCAGCTCGCCGTCGACCGTGATCGCCATCGTCTTGAACGGGCGCAGCGGCAGCGTCTGGGTCGCCAGCACGTGCTCGACCTCGGACGTGCCGATGCCGAAGGCGATGGCGCCGAACGCGCCGTGCGTGGAGGTGTGGCTGTCGCCGCAGACCACGGTCATCCCGGGCTGGGTCAGGCCGAGCTGCGGGCCGATGACGTGCACGATGCCCTGCTCGGCGTCCCCCATCGGGTGCAGCCGGACGCCGAACTCCTTGCAGTTGCGGCGAAGGGTGTCGACCTGGGTGCGCGAGACCGGATCGGCGATCGGGAGGTCGATGTCGACGGTCGGGACGTTGTGGTCCTCGGTCGCGATGGTCAGGTCGGGGCGGCGCACCGGCCGCCCGGCCAGCCGGAGGCCGTCGAAGGCCTGCGGGCTGGTCACTTCGTGCAGCAGGTGGAGGTCGATGTAGAGCAGGTCCGGTTCGGCGCCTTCCCCTCGGCGCACGAGGTGGCTTTCCCACACCTTCTCCGCCAGTGTGCGGGCCTTGCCGGTCGGGCTGGTCATCTCCGGCTCCTTCCACGGTTCGACGTCGGAACTCGGGCGCGCACCGCGGGGGCGAATGCGAGCCGCGAAGGAGGGGCGCAGCTCGAGTTCAGGGTTTTCCCAGATGCTGGACTTCCCAAACTGCGGGACGCTAGTATCGGGTCGTGGGACAGCATAGCGGTATCGGAGTACTGGACAAAGCGGTGGCCGTCCTGCAGGCGGTCGCGGACGACCCCTGCGGCCTCGCGGAACTGTGCACCCGGACGGGCCTGCCCCGGGCCACCGCGCACCGGCTCGCGGTCGGCCTCGAGGTGCACCGGCTGCTGCGCCGCGGTCCGGACGGCCGCTGGCGCCCCGGTACGGCACTGGCCGAACTGGCCGGCGGTTCGACGGACCCGCTGCTCGACGCGGCGGGCGTGGTGCTGCCGAAGCTGCGGGACGTCACGGGCGAAAGCGTGCAGCTCTACCGCCGCGACGGCGTCCAGCGCGTGTGCGTGGCGACGGCGGAACCGCCGAGCGGCCTGCGCGACACGGTCCCGGTGGGCTCGCGGCTGCCGATGACGGCCGGCTCGGGCGCCAAGGTGCTGGCCGCGTGGGCGGACCCGCACACGCAGCGCACGATCCTGGCGGACGCGGTCTTCGGCGAGCGGACGCTGCTGGAAGTGCGCCGCCGCGGCTGGGCGCAGAGCGTCGCCGAGCGCGAGCCGGGCGTGGCGAGCATCTCCGCGCCGGTCCGCGATTCGGCGGGCACGGTCGTGGCCGCGGTGTCGGTGTCCGGCCCGATCGAGCGCATCGGCCGCAAGCCGGGCGCCCGCTGGGCGGCGGACCTGCTCGCGGCGGCGGATGCGTTGCAGGAACGGCTGTAACTCCCGCCCCAGGAGTCACATCGTGTCAGGCCTGGCCCGTTTCGAAGCGCGCCACCTTGCCGTCGCGAACGGTGAACGCCCACCGCGTCCGCATCGCGCCCCACGTCGAGTTCGAGTAGCTCGCGACGAACTTCCTCCCCTCGTCCTCCGCGGTCTCGACCTCGAGGTGGCCCTGGCTGGAGAAGATCTCCTTCTCGGTCCACTCGGCGAGGTCGCGGTCCGTGCCGTCGTCGGACATCGTCGCGTCCGCGGTGAGCGCGGCCCGGAACGCTGTGCGGTCGCCCGCGTTCAGCGCGTCGACGAACGCGCGCACCGCCGGGTCGCCGATCGAATCCGTCATGGGGTCATCGTGCACCGTTCGGGGGAACCTCGCGAAATCCGCGTATTCGGTGACGGCGGTCACGTCTCCTTCAGGAGAGCACCACGGAGGGGGAACGACCATGCTGAACAGAAGGGCACTGGCGATGTTGCGGGCCGTCGGCGCGGGGCGGGCCGAACTGACCTGCAGCTGCGAACCGGACCTGCGGGTCGACGGGCTGGCGTGCTGCGACCAGGCGACGGCGCACGAGCTGGCGCGGGCCGGGCTGATCCGGCCCGCGCTCGGGCCGGTGCCGGCCGTCGGGCAGTGGACGCGGGCGGAGCTGACCGACGACGGCAGGCTCGCGCTGGGCGGGACGCTCGCGGCCTGAAGCAACCGCCGGGCCCCCTCGCGCGTGTACCGGCAAAGCGTCACCGCGAGGGGAAGCCATGAAGATCGTCCCGGGACTGCTCGGGGCCGGCCTGCTGCTGGCCGCGTGCTCGACACCGCCGCCGGCCGCGCCGCCGACCGTGACCGTGACGGCCCCGGCCACGCTCTCCCCGGCGCCGTCGGTCGACCCCGCGACGCTCGACTGGCTGGACGGCTTCTGCGCCGCCATCCACGGCTACCGGAAGCGCACCAACGACGAGGCGGCGCCGGGGAGGTCCACGCCGAACTCGGTCGCGGAAGCGCAGAAGGCGCTCAGCGAGGAGCTGGGCGGCATCGCGGACCGCACGGGCGAGGTCGTCGACCGGCTGACGGCGCTCCCACCCGCCCCGGTGCCGCTGGCCGAGACGGTCCGGAAGGCGTTCGTCACGAAGTTCACGACGGCCCGCGACCGCGCTCGCGACGCGAAGACGACGCTGGACCGCGCGAAGCCGGACGACGTGGCATCGCAGGACCCGGCGTGGCAGGCGCTGACGCAGGCCCAGCAGGACGTCGACGGCACGTACGACCCGATCGCCCCGCTGGTGGAGTCCCGGGAACTGGTCGCCGCGGCGGCCGTCGCCCCCGGCTGCAAGGCCTGACCGACGCTGGTCGTGAGTGTGAAACGGTGTGCTAACCCTGTTTCCCCCTCACGACGACCTGCACCGAGGCCACCCCGCGGTGCCGGGCTCAGCGGCGCGTGAGGGGCGCCTGCAGCGGCAGCGACCGTGACGAGTCGCCCACCTGCACGGTGAACCCGCCCTTCACCGGCCGCCAGGCGTCGCGGCCGGTGTCCCACACCGAAAAGTCGCGCGCGGTCAGCTTGATCGTCACCCGCTGGGCCTGCCCCGGGGACAGGTCCACCCGCGAGAACCCCTTCAGCTGCTTCGGCGGTTCGCCCGCGGCGGCCGGGAAGCCCAGGTACAGCTGCGCCACCTCGGCGCCCGCCCGCTTGCCCGTGTTCCGGACCGTGAACGTCGCCGTCGCGCCGTCGCCCGTGTTGTGCACGGTCAGCCCGGAGAACGCGAACGTCGTGTACGACAGGCCGTAGCCGAACGGGAACAGCGGCGTCTTGTTCTCCGCGTCGAACCAGCGGTAGCCGACCTTCAGCCCTTCCGAGTACGTCGCGACGCCGTTGACGCCCGGGAACTGCGCGGGCGTGTTCGCCGGGGTGTCCGCGTCCGCCGCGGGGAACGTGATCGGCAGCTTCGCCGAGGGGTTGACGTCGCCGAACAGCACGCCCGCCACCGCGGCGCCGTCCTGCTGGCCCGGGTACCACGCCTGCAGGATCGCGGGCACCGACGACGCCCACGGCATCAGCACCGGGCCGCCGCTCTTCACCACGACCACGGTGTGCGGGTTCGCCGCCGCGACGGCCGCCACGAGCGCGTCCTGGTTCCCGTCCAGGGCCAGGCTCGGCCGGTCCTTGCCCTCGGTCTCGTTGTCGCCGACCATCACGACGCTGACGTCCGCGGTCCGCGCCAGCGCGGCCGCCTGCGCCGGGTCGCTGCCGTCGTCGAGGGTCACCGTGGCGCCGGGAACGCGAGCCTGGAGCCCGGCCAGCGGGTCCACTGTGGACGTCGGGATGACGGCGGAGCTGCCGCCACCGCCGGTCTTGGCCTTGGTGGCGAACGGCCCGATCAGCGCGATCGACCGCACCGCGCGGTCGTCGAGCGGCAGCTGGGCGTGCTCGTCGCGCAGCAGCACCATGCCGCGTTCGGCGAACTGCTTCGCGGCGGCGTCGTGCTCCGCGGTCGGCAGCGGGGTCAGCGTCGGCGGGTGGTCGAACTGCCCGAACGCGAACATCGTGCGGAACCGCGGCAGCAGCAGCTGGTCGACGCGCTGCTCGCTCACCTGCCCGGCGAGCACGGCCTGCTTCAGCTTGTCGCCGTACCAGGTGCCGTCGATCATCTCGAGGTTCATGCCCGCGTTCGCCGACCCGACGGTGCTGTGGGCGGCGCCCCAGTCGGACTGGACGAACCCCTTGAACCCCCAGTCGTCGCGCAGCTTGCCCTGCAGCAGCGCCGGGTTCTCGCACGTGAACACGCCGTTGATCTTCGGGTAGGCGCACATCACCGAGCCCGCGTGGCCTTCGGTGACGGCCTGCTCGAAGTGCGGCAGGTAGATCTCGTTGAGGGTGCGCTCGTCGATGTGCTCGTCGATGCTCTGGCGCTGGGTCTCCTGGTTGTTCGCCGCGTAGTGCTTGACCTCGGCGATGGTGCCGTTCTCCTGGATGCCGCGGATGTCGGCGGCGCCCATGGTCCCGGCGAGCACCGGGTCCTCGCCCATGCCTTCGAACGTCCGGCCGTTGCGCGGGACGCGGGCGATGTTGATGTCCGGCCCTTCGGACACGTTGTGCGCGAGCGCGCGGGTTTCGTCGCCGACCAGGCGGCCGTACTGCCGCGCGAGGCCGGTGTCGAACGTCGAGGCCAGCGCCATCGTGGCGGGGAGCGCGGTCGCCGGCTTCTGCGGCTTGTCGTCGGCGGGGCCCATGCCGGCCGGGCCGTTGGCGATCCGGAAGCCGGGCACGCCCAGCCGCGGGATCGGCGGCACGAACCGCTGGTGCTCGGCGTCGGGCTGCAGGTGCAGCTGGGAAATCTTCTCGTCGAGGGTCATCGCGGCGACGAGCTCCGCGGCGCGGCGGTCGGGCGACTGGTGGGCGTCGCGCCAGGGTTGGGCGTCCGCGGCGGCGGTCAGGGGTGCCGCGAGCGACAGTCCCAGTACCGCGGCGAGGACCAGCCGGCCGTTGCGCATCGCAGTCTCCCTTGCCTCCGAATGGGAGCAACAAACTAACTCATACGTGACCAAGAAACATAGACTCGATTGTCATTCACGTACTTGAACACCGAGGGGGCTCAACCGTTTCCCCGGCTCACGCGTGGAGGGAGTACGCAGGAGAGGGGACGGACATGCTCAAGAAAACCCTGATCGGACTAACGGCCGCCGCGGCGGCGACCCTGACGGTGGCGGTCCCGGCCGAGGCCGCCGAAGTCAGCTGGGGACTGACCCAGCAGGTCGAGCCGGGCGGCCGGGTCGACGCGGAGACGCACGCGGCCATCGGCGGCTGCACCCCGGCCACCCCGGTGACGTCGAAGGGCTTCGCGGCACCGCTGCCGTGGACCGAGGGCGGCAACTGGGGCCGCGCGGGTGGCCACACGACGGCGATCAAGACGCCGGGCAAGTACACCGCGTCGTTCACGTGCACGGACGGCCGCAAGGCGACCGGCTCGTTCACGATCCTGGGCACGCCGCCGCCATCCTCGACGGCCAAGCCGCCGACGTCCACTCCGGCACCGAAACCGACGACGACGTCGAAGACGGCCAAGCCGGCGAAGCCGCAGGTCGCGGTGAAGCCGGCGGGCGCACCCCAGACGGGCGACGGCTCGCTGAGCTGACACTCCACAAAGGACACCTCGGGCCGCGCGGACCCCAGTCCGCCGGCTCGGGGCCGCCCACCCCCAGAGGGCGGATGCCGGCCCGGCGAGCACTGCACGCCGGGCCGGTCTCAGCGGCGGCCAGGGAGCCGGTGGGGCGGCCGCACCCGGACAGCTCGCTGCGTCGGGACCGGTCTCGGCGGCGGGGAGCCGAGTTGTCCACACCGTTCGGCAGTTGTGGACGAACGGCTCCCCCGAGCGCGGCAACCGCCCCGGTCGTCGGTGGGCGCCGATAGACTGGCCAAGGGGACGCCCCCCAGGGAAGGGCGGGGGGCGCGCCGGTCTCAGCGGGCCGCGGCCAGGCGCAGTGCCCGGTACACGAACTGCTGGTCTCCCAGCCGGTGCCGCAGGTCGCGTTCCAGGCCCGCGATCGGGTACAGGTTCTGTGGTGCCCGCGAGTCCTTGTACTCCACCGAAGCGAACCGCCCCAACACCGACTGCGTCAGGTTCGCCAGCTCCGCCACTTCCTCGCGGCCGAGGTGCGGTGCCGCCTCCACGCGCACGACGCCCGACCACGGCGGGCCGCCGGCCGACGGCAGGCGCAGGTACCACGAGTGGCGGACCCACGTCGTGCCCATCAGGAACACCGGTGTGCGCTGGTGCGGGTCCAGCCTGCCGACCATTGCGTTGAGCTCGCCCGGCAGGTACGTCGTCTGGTGGCTCTTGATGAACCCGACCGCCCGCGGCAGGTGCGTGCGGCCGCTCAGCGGGCCGTCGACCACGAGCAGGTCGCTGCCGACGTGCCCGGCGATCGCCCGGCGTGCCTCGGTGGACGTGTCCAGCTCCGCCTCGGCCAGCTGCTCCTGCAACGCCGAGGACAGCACCACCGCGAGGGGCCTGTCCTCCTTGGCCGTGGCGCGGAACGCCCGGTAGACCCCCGCCGGGGTCAGGATGTCGCCGGCGTCCGAGGCCACCGTGAAGACCCCGCGCCGGACGTCGGTCGCGACGACGTGCGCGCGTCCGTCGCAGCAGCACACCACCCCGGCCGCGTAGGACGCGCAGAGCCCGATGGACGCCGAATTCGTTCCCGCCGCGTCGTCGATCCACACGCGGGCGTCGATCCGGCGGACGCCGTCGACGAACAACACCGCGTCGGGCGCCGAAACCGGCGAGGGGTCGATCGGCGCCCATTCCGCCGCGGGCACCTCGACGTCCAGCTCGACCTCGGCGCCCGACCGCGCCAGCTCCTCGGCCTCCATCGAGCTGCCGTAGCCCGGGTCCCACGAGTCGACGCTGAAGTTCATCCCGGCCACGGCCGTCATGCGCCCTCCCTGGTGATGTGCGAACCGGTGCCGTCGCGGGTGACCTGGAACCGCACCGGCACGCGCTCGGCGAGCGCCGGCACGTGCGTGATCACGCCGACCATCCGGGAGCCGGTGGCCGACAGGTTCTCCAATGTGGACGCCACGACGTCGAGGGTGGCCTCGTCGAGGGTGCCGAAGCCCTCGTCGAGGAAGATCGACTCGAGCTTGGTCGCGCCGTCCGCGGCCATGGCCCCGAGCTGCGAAGACAGCGCCAGGGCCAGCGAAAGCGACGCCTGGAACGTCTCCCCGCCGGACAGCGTCTTCACCGGGCGGCGGGCGTCGGCCTCGTTGTGGTCCACCACCAGGAAGTCGCCCTTGTCGTGGGTCAGCTCGAACTGGCCGCCGGACAGCTCGAGCAGCGACGCGGACGCCTCGGCGACGAGCGTGTCGAGCGCCCCGGCGATCAGCCAGCGCGGGAACTTGTCCGACCGCAGGAGATCCGCCAGCAGCCGCGCCACCTGCGCTTCGGACTCCGCGGCCGCGATGTCGCCCTGCAGGCCCGCCACGCGCGCCACGCGCCGCTTCATCTCCGTGTGGTCGCCCTCGGCCCGCGCCCGCGCGGCGGCGACGGCCACCGGGACGCGGTCGCGCACCTCGCCGGTTTCGTCCAGCGAGATCCCGAGCGCCGTGACGTCCTCGACGACGGCACGTTCGGCCACTCGCAGCCCTTCGGCGGTGTCGCGCTCGGCGGTGGTGGCGGCGGTCAGCCGGTCGCGGTGCCGGTTCGCCTGCCCGGCCGCCCAGTCCGTGAGCGCGGTCCAGCCGTCGAGGAGGCTTTCGCCGTCGATCGGCGGGGCACCGAGGCCGACCAGCGGGTCGCGGGCCCGGGACAGCCGCTGCCGTTCGGCGTCGACCTGGTCCGCGATGCGTGCCTGGGCTTCCGCGGCCTGTTTCGCGGCCGCGCGGGCGGTCCGCAGGTCCGCGTCGGCCGCCTTCGCGGCTTTCTCGAGTTCGGCGACCTTCGAGAGCTGCTCGACGACCACTTCGGCGGCGGGCGCGGCGGCGAGCGTTCCGGCCAGTTCGCCGTGACGGCGCCGCGTGGTCGCCAGCGCGGTGCTCGCCGCCTGCTCGACCAGCGCCGCCTCTTCCGCCCGCTTCCGCCGCTGTTCGGCGTTCCCTTCGG
Source organism: Amycolatopsis sp. NBC_01488 (assembly GCF_036227105.1). Classification (NCBI taxonomy): domain Bacteria; kingdom Bacillati; phylum Actinomycetota; class Actinomycetes; order Pseudonocardiales; family Pseudonocardiaceae; genus Amycolatopsis; species Amycolatopsis sp. NBC_01488. The sequence continues at coordinate 431,709 of NZ_CP109434.1, forward strand.
CGGTCTTGAGGTCCTCCGCCGCGACGACGGCTTCCTTGCCCGCGGCCTCGGCGGCGGATTCGAGCGCGGCCAGCGCCGTCCGCCGGTCCTCGAGCGTGGCCGCCGCCCACGCGGTCAGCCGCTGCCAGCCGGCCGGGACGTCGTCGCCGCCGATCGCCGGCGCGCCCAGCTCCACCAGGGGATCCCGGGCCGCCCGCAACGCCTCCCGCGCTGCCGCGAAGGACTTTTCGACGGCGTCGGCGTCGTTCTGCGCCGCCGCGCGTTCGGTGCGAGCCGCGGCGAGTTCCGCGTCCGCGGCGCGCGCGGCCTCGGCGACGCGTGCGCGGCCGTCGATCGTCGCCGACAGCCATTCACCGCGTTCGCGCACGGCCGCGACGAGATCGGCGTAGTCCTGCTCGGAAAAACCGGCCTCGACCGGCCGTCGCAGCACCGGCGACTCCGGCGGCCCGTCGACGTCGGCCAGCACCACGCGCAGTTCGTCCGCCTGCGCGGCCGCGGACACGGCCGAGTCGGAGTCGCGGTCGACGGCCCGTTCCAGCTTGCGCACGCCCGCTTCGGCCGCCGCGCGCTCGCGTTCGGCGCGCTCGACGCGCTCGCGGGCCTCGGCCAGGTGGGCGTGCCCGCCGGTGTCCGGCAGCGTCGTGACTTCCTGCTCGCACACCGGGCACTCGTGCCCGACGGCGAGCCCGGCCCGCAGCACCAGGGCCTGCCCGGTGCGTTCGGCCTCGGACAGCGCGGACTTCGCCGCGGCGAGCTCGGCGTCGGCGCTCGCGAAGGAAGCCCGCGCGGTCTCCAGGTCCTTCCGGCGAGCGGCCCGCTCGGGCGCCGAGTTCCGTTGCGTCTCGCACAACGCGTAGAGCGTGCGGGCGTCGGACCGGGCCGACGCCAGCGGAGCGACGTCCGGCTGTGCGCCCAGCGCCTTGCGCGCCGCGGAGTCGGCGGCCTCGGCCGCACGCAGGCGCGCGTCGGCCTCGGCAGTGCGTTTCGCCACGCGAGCCGAATCCGCCGACAGGTCCCCGAGATCCGCGGGCGGCCGTAGCCCGGCGAGCCGGTCGCGGTCCTGCCGGGCCCGCGCGGCTTCGGCGGCGGCGTCCTCGGCGGAGCGGGCCGTGGTGTCCCTGTTCTTCCGCGCGGCGTCGACGACGGACACCGCTTCGGCCACCGCGGAGCCGGCGGCGTCTTTGGCCTGCGACGCCGCATTCGCGGCCTCTTCCAGGCGCGGAAGGGCCGTCTCGGCCTCCGCGAGTTCCGTGCGGGCGGCCTGGATCCGTTCCAGTTCACCGCGGTCGGGGGCGGACGCGAGCGCGGCACGAGCCGCTTCGTCCGCCGTCTCGGCCGTCTCGAGCCCGGCTCGTGCCGTCCTGGCCGCTTCGCCCGCGGTGCGGCGCCGGGTTTCGAGGTCTTCGACGCCGTCCGGGATTTCCAGCGCGTCGAGGACGCCCAGCTCCCGCGTCAGCGTCGCGACGAGCTGCCGCGCTTCGTCGTGCGCGCGGGTGGCGGCGGACAGTCCCGGCAGTGCCGCGGTGACGCGGGAGTCCAGGTCCGCCAGCGCCGCCATCCGCGCGGCCAGTTCTTCGACGGCTTCCTCGGTCGCGTCGGCATAGCTGCCGAGCTGTTCGGCGAGGACGGCGGCCCGCTGCTTCTGCTGCTCCGCGGTCACCCCGGCGCGGCGGCCGATCCGCTCGTAGACCTCCAGGCCCAGCAGCTTGATGAGGATCTTCTGCCGGTCGGCGGCCTTGGCGTGCAGGAACTCCGCGAAGTCGCCCTGGGGCAGCGCGACGCAGGTGCAGAAGTGCTTGAACGTCAACCCGAGCAGCCGTTCGACGGCCGGGGTGACCTCGGAGTCCGCGGCGACCGGGTCGGCGTCGTCCTCCGCGCCGCCGAGCGCGGTGGGGTCGGCGAGCCGTTCCAGGCGGGCGTTCTTGACGCTGACCGTGGGTTTCTTCCCGCCGCTGCGCCGCACTTCGCGCACGACGTGGTAGCGCGCGCCGCCGGCGTCGAACACCAGCCGCACGGTCGCGCGGTTCGCCGTCGGGGCGAGCGCGGGCGCGACGAGCCCTTCGTGGTCCCAGCGCGCGACCGAGCCGTAGAGGGCGAAGGTGAGCGCGTCGATCACCGTGCTCTTGCCGGCCCCGGTCGGCCCGACGAGCGCGAAGTAGTCCGTGTCTTCGAAGCTGACTTCGGTCTTGTCGCGGAACGACGCGAAGCCGGTCATCTCCAGCAGCACAGGCCGCATGTCACACCCCGCTCGTCTCTTCGTCGTGCAGCCGCGCGAAGAGCGACTGCACGCGCTTGTCGGCCACGGTCCGTTCTTCGCAGTAGGACGCGAACAGCTCCCCCGGCGAACGGTCCGCGACCGCGCGGTCGCCGCCCGCGGTCGTCACCGGGGCGGCGAACTCCGGGTCGATGCGGATTTCCAGGGCGTTCGGCAGGGCTTCCTGGATCTCCTCGCGCAGCCCGGCCCTGGTCGCTTCGCGGACGTAGACGCGGAGGTAGTCCTCGCCGAACTCCTCGGCGCGCCCGACGAGCTCCGCCACCGTGCCGTGGACGGTCCGCAGCCGCCGGCCCTTGGTCATCGGGATTTCGGTGATCTTCGCGGGCGTCGTCGGCGTGACCTCGACGGCCAGGACCACGCTCTTGTTGTCCTGCTCGCCGAAGTCCACCGCGAACGGCGAACCGCTGTAGTGCACCGGGCACGCGGCGGGCAGGGATTGCCGCCGGTGCAGGTGGCCGAGCGCGACGTAGTGCGGGTCGGCGCCGAACGCCGTCGCGGGCACGTGGTACTCGAAGATGGACTGCGCCGCGCGCTCGCCGCCGCCCATCGTCCCGCCGGTCACCGTCAGGTGCGCCATCACGAGGTTCACCGCGCCGGCCGAGAACCCGGACTTGAGGTGCTCCAGGATGTCGCGCACGCGCTGGTCGTACTCGCCGACGTGGTCCGCCGGCGTCCCGGCGAGCAGCTCGGCGGCGCGGACCGCGTAGCGCTGGGAAAGGAACGGCAGCACGGCGACGTTGACGCGCTCGCCGGTCGATCGCGCGTCGAACGACACGACGCCGCCGTCGGCGACCGGCCGCGGGTTCCCGGTGAGGTGGATGCCCGCTTTGCGCAGGAGCGGCCGGTACGCCTCGAACGTCGCCGCGTGGTCGTGGTTCCCGGCGATCGCGACGACCTCGGCGCCGGTGTCGCGCAACGCCATCAGCGCCTGGACCACGAGCTCCTGCGCGGCGGCCGACGGCGCCGACGTCTCGTAGAGGTCGCCCGCGACGAGGATCGCGTCGAACACCTCGTCCCGCGCGATCCGGACGATCTCGCCGAGCACGGCGCGCTGCTCGTCCAGGCGGTTGCGGCCCTTGAGCGTCTTGCCGACGTGCCAGTCGGAGGTGTGCAGGAACTTCACGCGGCTTCCTTCCGTTGCGCAGATCGGGAGCGGCTCAGAACGGCGGCGGGTCGTCGCCGAACGGGTCGCTGCTTCCCGTGGGCAGGCCGGCGAAGGGATCGGACTTCTTCGACGACGCTGTGGTCGTGGGCACCTTCCCGGCCTCGGAAAGCCGCGTGGCCCAGGCCGGGAACGGGAAGCCGACGGCGATCGGCACCGGGATCTCCGGCTGGCTCACGAACATCGTGCCGGGCGTGGCGAGCGTCGCGCGGACCCGCTGGCTAGTCGGGAGGAAGCCGTACTCGGGGCGCGAAGCTTCGGCGGCGTCGAGGCGCCCGACGATCCGCACCGAGCTGTTGCTGACGATCCGGCGTTCCACCTCGGACGCGGTCTGCTGCGCGCCGATGAGGATGACGCCGAGGGACCGCCCGCGCTCGGCGATGTCCAGCAGCACCTCCTTGATGGGGCTGCTGCCTTCGCGCGGCGCGTACTTGTTCAGCTCGTCCAGCATGGTGAACAGGAGGCCGCCGGGGCCGGCCGCTTCCTTGCGCGCGGTCTCGGCGGCGAGCGTGACACCGACGACGAACCGCTGCGCGCGCTCGACGAGGTTGTGGATGTCCACGACGGTCACCTGCTGGTTCTCCGTCGACAGCTTGCGCGCCGAGTGGTCGGTGAGGTCGCCGCGGATGAGGCCGTTGAGCGCGCGCTGGCTGGAGCGCAGGCGGCGGATGAACGCGTTGACCGTGCCCGCGCCGGTGACCGCGCCCGCCCAGCTCGCGCGGGTTTCCTCGTCGGTGACGCGCTCGCAGATCACGTCGACCAACTCGGCGTAGGTGCGGCACAGGACGCCGTCGACGTTCGCGGCGCCGTCCTTGCCCGCGGGAGTGCTGTCGAGGCGCAACCGGTTCGCGACCTGGTGGATGACCATCGTGTACTGGTTGCGCTCGTCCTCGGCGTCGGCGAAGACGTAGGGCAGCAGGTCCTGCGCGCAGAACTCCGCGATGGTCCACCAGAAGGCGCCGACCCCGGAGGTCCGCCCGGTGACGTAAGGCTTCCCGGTCGTGTCCGACGGCGTCGGCGGCGCGTAGAAGCCGACGGACGCGAAGGGCTCCGCGGGCAGGCCGAGCTTGGCGTACTCGGCCTTGAGCTGCTCGTCGAGGTGGACGTTCGGCGTGTCGAGGAACAGCAGGTCCTCGCCCTTGACCGAGAAGACGAGGGCCTTGGCGTTGTGGGCGTTCGGCAGGGCGCCGCCGCGGAAGATCGAGTGCAGCAGGAACAACGCGAACGACGTCTTGGTGGCCACGCCGGAGACGCCGCTGATGCTGACGTGCGCGCCGCGGGTGCCGTCGAGGAAGTCCATGTTGAGGTAGACGGGTTCGCCGTCGCGCCCGAGGCCGACCGCCACCTGGCGGGTCATGTTGTCGAAGTACAGCGCCTGCGCGCGATCCTCCCCCACGGCCCGCTGGACGACGGCACCCGGCCGCGGCGGCACGTAGCACTCGGGCTCGACGCGGGTGGTGGCGATCTCGGCGATCTCCTGCACCTGCGCGGGCAGGACGCCGTCGGAGATCAGGAAGACGTCGCTGCCGAAGCTGGCGCCCTCGTGCCGCGCGCTCACCTGCGTCACGACGCCGAAGGACGTGACTTCGCCGAGGCCGGGCAGTTCCCGCCGGGTCACGACGACGTCGTCGAGCTGCAGATAGGCATCCGGATCGATGGCCACGTGGAACTGCAGCGGCGTCGAGTCCTCGGTCCCGGCCACCCGGCCGACCACGGTGGTGAGCGTCTCCTGGTCCACGGTTCTCCCTGTCCGCCCGGGGCTTCCTCCCGCGGCAGACTAGCTCGCCGGACCGACAGTCCCGCGGCCAACACGGCGGTGCGCCGGCCGCGCGCCCGGACCACCGGGCTGGGCCGAACGAGTGAGTTCACCCTACGGGGAAGATCATTCCGGCTCCGGCGGAGCCGCCACCGCTTGCGCCGCAACGACCTCGCCGCCGTTCCGGAGAGGTCGCTCCGGGCGCCCCGGGCGTTACCGCCTTGGCCCCACGGCGAAGCGGCGCCGCCGGGCCTCCCGGGCGCCGCGGCGACGGGTCCGGGATCCCCCGCCGCTGCGCGGGATCGGCTCGGGTGGCCTCGGCCACCCTCCGGGAGGCCGCTCCCCCGGCGTGTCGCGGAAAAAGTCTCCCGGAGGGCCCCGGGTCCTATATGGACGACCACTGTGGACGGCTCCGGTACCGGGTTTTGCCTGCTCAGGGCCATGGTCGAAGTTCGGCCCCCATTCCGGGGCCGGTCGCACGAAGGTCGCTCGGGAGGCGGAACCAGCGCCCTCGCAAGGAAATATTTCGACCCCCGGTTGGATTTTGTGCGGTATTGGTAATACCGTGTGCAGTGTCGGCCGAGATGGGCCGTGACTAGTAGTTCCACTATGGAGGACTGGAATGACGAACAAGGCCCAGCTGATCGAGGCGCTGTCGGAGCGTCTGGGCGACAAGAAGGTGGCTTCGCAGGCCGTGGACGGTCTGGTGGACATCATCATCCGGACGGTCAACAAGGGCGAAAAGGTCAACATCACCGGCTTCGGGGTGTTCGAGAAGCGCGCTCGCGCCGCTCGCACCGCCCGGAACCCGCGCACCGGTGAGGCCGTGCGCGTGAAGAAGACCAACGTGCCCGCGTTCCGTGCCGGGACCACGTTCAAGGACGTCATCTCCGGCTCGAAGAAGCTCCCGAAGGCGACCCCGGTCAAGCGCGCCACCGCGGCCACCGCCACGCGGGCGACGGCCACCAAGGCCGCTGCCGCGGCTCCGGCCAAGGCCACCACGGCCCGCACCACCCGGGCGGCCGCGGCCAAGCCGGCCACGACGCGTTCGACCACCACGCGCACGCGGGCGACCGCGGCGAAGCCGGCCGCGAAGGCCACCGCGACCAAGGCGACCGCCACGAAGGCGGCCCCGAAGACCGCGGCCAAGGCGACCACCGCCAAGGCCACCACCACGCGGGCGAAGGCCACCGCCAAGCCGGCCGCGACCAAGACCGCCGCGGCGAAGAAGCCGGCCGCTGCCAAGGCCCCGGCCAAGCGCACGTCGGCTGCCAAGAAGAAGTAACACCGGCTTCACCGGAAGGGCCCCGCACCAGAGGTTGGTGCGGGGCCCTTCGGCGTTCCCCGGGCCCGGAAACGGCGTTCACCGGGCGAGTGGCGGGTGTTCGCCCGGGATGCGAGGTTGGGTGCGGGGTCCCTTCGGCGTTCGAGGGGTCGCGGAGCACTCTGTCCGGCCGGGACGCAAGGTTGGCACGAGGCCCTTCAGCGGTCCCGGGAACGGCGTTCGAGGGGCGGCGGGCGTGCGGCCCGGGACGCGAGGTTGGCGCGGAGCCCCTTCAACGTCCCCGGGAACGGCGTTCAGGCCGACCGCCCGGCCGTGCGGGGCCCTTCGGCGTTCGAGGGGCCCCGCAGCACGCCATCCGGGCGGGGACACGCGGAACCGGTCCCGGCAGCCCTTCCCCGGCCCCCAGCGACCGCAGGAGCGCCGCGGCGGGCGCCCCGCCCAGCCAAGCCCGTACAGGACGCTCCAGCCGTCTGCGCCGACCTCAGCGCCTCCGCGGAATCGAGCGAAACCAAGCCGCCGGTTCCCGGAATGGTCGCGCCGAAGAAACGATCACCGCCCCGACGGTTGCGTTCCCGCCCCGCCGGGTAGCCGCCGGGGAAGGAATTGCCCGAACACCCGGCGAGGAGTCGTGATGGCGGAGAACGAGAAGCAGGACGGTCCCGACGCGGAGCTCGCCCGCTCCCGGCAGCACATTCAGGAAGCCAAGGAAGCCGCCGCGAAAGCGGACCTCTCGGACCCCGCCGAAGGGGACGCCGACGAAGCGCTGGAGACGGACCCGCCCTACCACCACGGCGAACAGGGCTCGACGCCGTCCGGAACGTAGGGCGGGACAAGGCGGACCACCGCGTCGGCGCTCCACAGTGGAACCGGCGCGGTACGTCCATTCAGGACACCCGAATCGCGGGAAGCCGCCGGGAAATTGCCGTACCGATCCCCGGGTGGATACACTCCACCCAAGAACGTCGGTCATTGTGCAACTTGTCACACGTCACGTTCCCCGGACGCACATCCAGCTTGAGGAGCATTCCCGTGGCCCAGAAAGTCCTCGTCGAGATCCTGGACGACATCGACGGCAGCACCGCCGCCCAGACCGTTCAGTTCGGCCTCGACGGCGTCACCTACGAAATCGACCTTTCGGACGGCAACGCCTCCGCCCTCCGTGACGAGCTCGCCCGCTACATCGCGGCCGGCCGGCGCGTCGGCGGCCGCAAGGTCCGCGTCGCGACGGGCCAGTCGACCACGACCAGCACGACCGACCGCGAGCGCAACCAGCAGATCCGCGCCTGGGCGAACGCGAACGGCTACGAGGTCTCCGAGCGCGGCCGCCTGTCGTCCGAGGTGATCGCGGCGTACGAGCAGGCCCAGGTGACCGAGCCCGAAGCCCCGGCGGCCCCGCGCAAGCGCGCACCCCGCAAGAAGGTCGCTGCCGCCAAGAAGTGACGGCGGTGCCGCCCGGATCACTGGGGAGGGCAAGGCACACGGCCCGTCGGCGGCAGGGACGAACGGCCCTCGCCGCCGACGGAGGCCACCACCGCGGGTCCCCGGCCCGCGGACCACGGCCACCGGGGCACTGAGCGCCGAGGAGCCGATCCCGGATCAAGGCACCAGGCCCGCCCTGGATTTCCCTCCAGGAACGCTAAAGACCGACGTTCGCCTTGATCGGCCACGCTCCGGTCAGGGCCGCAGGAATGGCACGGACACGCCCGGACGATCCCAGCAGCACAAGGGCCGAACACGTGCCGCGGCCGGGGAACGCCGAAGGGCCCCGCACCAACCTCTGGTGCGGGGCCCTTCCGGTGAAACGGACGTTACTTCTTCTTGGCGGCCGACGTGCGCTTGGCCGGGGCCTTGGCAGCGGCCGGCTTCTTCGCCGCGGCGGTCTTGGTCGCGGCCGGCTTGGCGGCGGCGGCCTTCGCCCGCGTGGTGGTCGCCTTGGCCGTGGTGGCCTTGGCCGTGGTGGCCTTGGCCGCGGTGGTCTTCGCCGCGGCCTGCGGGGCCGCCTTCGGAGCGGTCGCCTTGGTGGCGGTGGCCTTCGCGGCCGGTTTCGCCGCGGTGGCGCGGGTCCGGGTCGCCGTGGCCGGCTTGGCCGCCGCCGCGCGGGTCGCGGTGGCCCGCGTGCTGGTGGCCTTGGCCGGCGCCGCCGCCTTGGTGGTGGTCGCGCGGGTGGTCGTCGACGCCGCGGTGGCGCGCTTGACCGGCGTGGCCTTGGGCAGCTTCTTGGAACCGGAGATGACGTCCTTGAACGTCGTGCCGGCGCGGAACGCGGGCACGTTGGTCTTCTTGACCTTCACGGCCTCACCGGTGCGCGGGTTGCGGGCGGTGCGAGCGGCGCGGGCGCGCTTCTCGAAGACGCCGAAGCCGGTGATGTTGACCTTTTCGCCCTTGTTGACCGTCCGGATGATGATGTCCACCAGACCGTCCACGGCCTGCGCAGCCACCTTCTTGTCATCGCCCAGACGCTCCGACAGCGCCTCGATCAGCTGGGCCTTGTTCGTCATTCCAGTCCTCCATGTGAAAACCCGAGAGTCAGGCCCATCTCCGGCCGACGTCACACAGAGTATTACCAGGACGGCCGAAAATCCAAACACGGGTGACTGAGAACTCTGTTGTGTCGCCGAAGAAGTCGGCACTCGAATCCCCGCCCCCGCCCGCCCGCTCAGCACGTACAGCCACGAGGCCGCCACTGACCTGGGGTTTTCCTGACCGGAATGCTTCCTGTCCATATAGGACAACCTCGCCGATCGCACAATTGTTCGACTTGGGGCCGCAGGAAACCCAAGCAGTCCAACGAAGTAGCGGGGGCCGCCCGGCACCCAGCCCGCCGCGCCGCGCCTCCCACGCCGCCAATGACGGCCGGCCCGATCCCGATTTCGACCGTGCCGTTTTCGCGGCTGCCCGATGTACGCCGACCGCCCGGACCTTCGACCGGAATTCGAACCATCACGGCGAACACGGCCCCGAACGGACCGGAAACCGGATTGACGAGCACCCCGCCGGACGCAATGGCCGGACGATCCGGCACGTGCAACTTGCACATCCGCGGTGCTCCTTGCCGCTGTTCGCGGCTTCGCGGTGACTTCTCCTCCCGGCCGCCCGCGTTTCCTCGAAGGCCCGTGCCGCGGCGGCGGATTTGCTGCCGACCGGGCAGATATCTCGCCAAACCGACCGGTATGGATATACTCCACAGTGGAGCACCACATTCGCGCGCTCGGTCACCATCGCCACATTACTGGTATATACCGTTTCAAGGAGCAGGAATGGCCCAGAAGGTCCTCGTCGAGATGCTCGACGACATCGACGGCACCCTCGCCGCCCACACCGTCCCGTTCTCCCTCGACGGCGTCATGTACGAGATCGACCTCTCCGACGAAAACGCCGCCTCCCTGCGTGAGGAGCTCGCCCGCTACATCGCCGCCGGGCGCCGGACCGGTGGCCGCAAGGTCCGGGTCGCGACCGGCCAGGCGACGACCAGCTCCACCGATCGTGAGCGCAACCAGCAGATCCGCGCCTGGGCGAACGCGAACGGCTACGAGGTCTCCGAGCGCGGCCGCCTCTCCTCCGAGGTGATCGCCGCGTACGAAGCGGCTCAGGCGGCGGAAGCCGAGGCACCGGCTCCGCGCAAGCGTTCCCCGCGCAAGAAGGTCGCCGCCGTCAAGAAGTGACGGCCGGTGGCCGGGCGGAACATCCCGTCGGCGGCGAGGACACCCTCGTCGCCGACGGCTTCGCTCACCGGGCGAGCTCGGCCAGCGACAGGAGCAGGTGGGCTGACTCGGGGTACCAGATGTCCGAGTGCGCTCCGGCCGGGCTCCACCAGCGTCCCCGCCGGAAGCGCCAGCCGGCTTCGACGTTCACGATCCGCCGGTCCAGCTCGGACCGGCGGTACGCGGTCTCGACGCGGTGCAACGCGGTTTCGGTGACGTGTTCCGCCGGGGCCAGCACACCGACGTGCCCGATCCCCCGCACGCCTTCCGCCAGCCGGTGGCAGAACCCGGTGGCGTGGTCCGCCCGCGAACGGGTCACCACGATCGGTCCATTGATCGGCGCGTCCCGCAGCATCGGCGCGAAGCGCCCGGCGAAGATGTCCGGCCGGGCCGCCATCTGGAACACCAGCAGGGAATCCACCGTGTAGGGATAGCGCGGGTCCGCGCGGTCCCACCCGAGCACGGGCGGCCCGCTTCCCGCCGCCGCCTGCACGCCCTCGACGACGAACCGGCCGCCGAACGAATGTCCCACGCAGTGCAGGTACTGGCCGGTGACGGTCCGGAGACTGGGTGGTCCTCCCGGCAGCGTCCGCTCGGCGTTGAGGTAGCCCAGCAACTGGCCGAGTGCTTCGGCGGCCCGGCCGTCGGTCGTCATCGCGTGCGCGCGGTCCCTGATCCGCCGGTACCCCGTGAGGAACGGGTTGCTCATCGACGGCCAGCGGACGATCACGTAGAAGCCCTGCCAGGAACCCAGGCCCGGGTAGGCTTCCGGGCGGCTTCCGTAGCGGTCCTCGACCAACCCGAAGAACTGCCGCGCACGGCGATCCGCCGCCGCGCGCGTGGTGCGCCAGCCGTGCACGAACACGACGATGTCCGTCGCTTCTTCAGGCACCGCGAGCCAGGCGGACAGGAACTGCGGGACGGCTTCCGGCGGCACCGGTGCGCCGGTGCCGGGATCCAGGAAGTCACCGTGGTCGTCGAGGTCGAGGATCACCGGTGCCGTCATCACGGTCCTTCTTGCCACAGGTGGACGTCGATCCCGCGGTACAGCGAGAACATCAGGCCGAGCGGGTTGGCGTACTCGTCGGCGAAGAGACGCGCGAGGGAGCGGACGATGTCGCCGAGCTTGCCGCCCGCGTCGAGGAACTCGCTGAACAGCCGCCTCGAATACTCGCAGGCGAAGGCCGGCGGCAGGTCGATCTGGGGACCGATCAGGCACCGGCCGCCGTTGCCGAGCAGGATCCGGCCGAACGCGGCGTAGAAGGCCGAGCACACCTGGCCGCCCTGACAGGCGCCGACGTAGACGAACGGGCGGGTCGGCAGCGGTGCGCCCACGAGCCAGGACTCGATCTCGGTGCCGTAGATCCGCTCGCCGTCGCCGAGCTTGAGGTAGGGGTGCTCGACCAGCCCGCTCGCCCCGGAAACCTTTCCGTGGCAGCCGAAGTAGGTGACGTGGTCCCCGAAGTCCCGGCTGCGGAAGTCCGCCGACAGCCGCCTCTTGTCCTCACGGATCACCACTTCGGCCCGGCCGTGGAAGAAGTCCAGGGTGGGCGCGATGTAGGGCGTCTTCGGGAACTGGCGGTCGACCCCGTGGTCGACGTTGAGGCCGACGACGACCTTCTTCCCCGCGACGGTGATGCGGGCGTCGAAATCGTCGACCCGGGTGAACGTGTGCTCGATGACGTGCCGGTAACCCCAGAAGCCGCCGAGTCCCCAGCTGTCTTCGTCGGGGTACTCGTCCGGCTGGTCCGGCCGGGCGTAGAGCATTCCCCACGGCACGATCAGGCTGTCGGATTCGATGCTGATGACGTTCTCGCCGCCCGCGAGCGCCGACTCGAGCAGCGCGCGGATCCGCCGCAGCCCGGGATCCGGTCCCCCGAACAGCAGCCGGTAGGTGCTGTGCCCCGCCTGTGCCAGCGCGGGTCCCGCGCGCCGGAGCAGGTCCGGGCGGCCCGAGAGGTCCCACGCGTCGGCGAACGGGTGGGACCTCGCGCCGACGTCCGGCCGCTCTTCGTACGCGACGACGTGGCGCTGCCAGGCGTCGCGAAGCACGTCGATGCTGGAGTTGAGGACGGAAAGGCCGCGCTCCAGCCGCCCCTGGTACCCGCCGCCGCCGTCGTCGGGGAACGCGCTGCCCCACGCCTGGACGAGGAACCCTTGGTCTGCGGGCAGTTCGACGAACCGCAGGCTGACCGTGCGCGCCCGGTTGTAGGGCGGCACGGTCACCCGGCGCAGTCCGTCGGTGTTGTCGAGGGTGACTTCGGCGATCAGGTTCCGGGCCACGAAGGCACCTCCGTGCGTTCCACCGGCAACGTCGCGGCGACTTCCATGAGCAGGTGGCTGTCGAAGTCCCGGTAGATCCGGAACACCAGCCGCAGCTCCCCGGGTTCGGCCGGGACGACGTCGAACTCGACTGGCCGCATCAGCCGGTCGGTCGTCAGCGACGCGATCCGGTTCACCGGCTCGACCACGCCCGGCATCGCGTCGAGGAGCACCCGGACGCGAACAGCCTCCGGAAGGGGCTCGAGCCGTTCGGTGCGCCACACCGCCACCGAGACACGCGCTGCGGCACCCACCACCACCGGGCCGTCGGACAGGCACCGGACATCGGCCCGGAGCACCGGCGGCACCGGCACGACCGGTGGCGCGCGCAGGGGTTCCTGCAGCACGCCGGTTGTTTCGACGGCCGCCGCGGACGCGACCGAAGGCACGAACTGCACGGAAGTGCGGACGGCGGTGGCGATCCCCGAGCCGACGAGCTCGGGTTCCCGCAGGGGCACGGAAAGCCGCTCGGAGAGGTGGTCCCACTCGTCCCGGCGGCGGTCGTCCGGCGACTGCCGGAAGCTGACGAGCCCGTTCTCGGCGTCGACGATGTCCACCAGCTTGCTCAGCCGCTGGAGAACGGCGTCGTTCCGCTGCTCCGCGGCCATGGCCACGGCCGCGCCCAGCGCGTCGAGCGCCTCACCCGCGTCACCCGACCGGTAGGCGGACAGTGCGGCCTCGACCGCTTCCGTGAGGGTGGCGTGCCCGGTGTAAGCCGCGACAGCTCGTTCGGACCGGCCGGACTTGGCGGTCTCGGTGGTCCAGTGCGCCAAGACCCGCCGCACCGGCGAGCGGACGCCGTCCCGCTCGACGTCGATCTCGGCCACCACGACGTCTTCGCCGAGCCGTCCCCGCCGGGCCGCGGTGAACCGCAGCAGGTACTCCCACGTCTGCGCTTCGTCCCCGGTACCCAGCCGGAAGGTGGCCTCCGGACCGGGGGCGACGTCGATCTCGGCCGCCGTCGGCGCCACTTGCCGGATCGACTCCAGCCGGTGGCCGGGCAGCGTCCGCACGCGCAACGTGAACGCGCGGCCGGAAACCGAGACGACCACAGGCAAGTCGTCGCGGTGCGTGGCCAGGTACTTGTTCTGGCTCAGGACGACCTCGGGGCTGGTCGCCGGACGGGGAGCGGAACCGAAGTCCCACACCCGATGAGCACGCTCCAGCAGCCCTTGCCAGAGGGTTTTCGGCTTCCTCTTTGCCGCGGCACGGTAGATGTGGCGCAACCGGAGACGGAGTTCGCGTTCCTCCGGCACCTGGGCCGGGCGCCGCGGCTGCGCCAGGCGGAGCGCCGTCTCGAGGACGATGGCCGTGAGCCGGTCGAGCTCTTCGCCGTACAGGCCGACGCGCGGCAACCGCTCCAGCGCGGCCGCGACCTCGTCCGGACTCGGCAGGTCCGCTTCGGCGGACCGGCGGGCGGCGAGCGCAAGAACGGCGGCGGCCCTGGCCTCGGTCACGTGCGCGGCATCGTCGGGGACGTCGTCCAGGACGGCGGCCGCGCCGACGCGGTCGCCTACCGCCAGCCGCGTCCGCGCCAAGCCGAACGCCGCCGCGATTTCCCGCCGGTCCCGCGCCCAGACCGCGTCGTAGTAGCGCGCCGCGTCGCCGCCGGAACCCCGCAGTTCGGCGCAGAGTCCCAGGGCCAGCCACACCGCCGGCTCCCCGGGAACCGTGGCCGCGCAACGCCGGAAAGCCGGCTCCGCGCGGTCGACGGCCGCCGCGGTCAGCTCGGCCAGGCCGTCGCGCCATCCGGCCAGGACGTGGCCCGCCCGCTCGGGCCGCGGGCCGGGCAGCGCCGCCGCCACGCCGGCCGGCTCCGGTGGGAGGTCGCCGCGGACCAGCGGGCCGGTCGCCGGTTCACTCCAGTCCGCCCAGTCCGGGAGGCGCAGCCCGCCCGGCAGGACGTCCGCCGGACCGGTGAAGACCGTGGACGTCACCGGCCGCGGCACCCGGTCGCGCAGCGCCAGCAGCTGCCGCAGGACCCCTTCCAGCTGCTCGGCCATCTCCCGCGCACTGTCGAACCGGTCGGCGCGATCGGCCAGCGCCCGCGCGATCAGCGCTTCCAGCGCCTCGATCCCGACCCCGGCCGTGTGCTCACACGAGCGCAGCAGATCGGAGAGGGTGCGGCCGACCGCGTAGAGGTCGGAGCGGACCGAGACGCCGTACCGCCGCAGTTCCTCACGATCGGGCTGGTAGCCCGGCGTGCCGATGATCACGCTCGTCCGGTCGTCGAGCCGCCGGACCGCGCCGAGATCGATGAGCTTGACGCGGTCGCCGACCTGCATCACGTTGTCGGGCTTCATGTCGCCGTACAGCAGCCCCTGCTCGTGCAGGTATCCGACGGCGTCGAGGATCTGCAGCCCGTACGCGGCGACGTGCTCGGGTCGCAGGCGCCGGGCCTGGCGCATCACCGACCGCAAGGAGAACCCGTGCACGTATTCCATGACCAGGTAGCTGTCGGTGCGGCCGGTCGCCGGGTCCACGTGGTCGACGAATCCGAGGGTGCGCACGAGGTTCGGGTGATCCAGCAGCGGCAGCAGGTCGCGCTGCCCCGCGGCCAATCGCTCGACGCCCGGGTCGGCGCCGGCGAACAGGCCCTTGAGCACCACGAGGTCGCCGGTGATCTCGTCACGGCCGAGGTGGATCCAGCTGAAGCCGCCGCGGGACAGGCAGCCGAGCACGGTGTAGCGGCCGTCCACCACGTCGCCGGCCTTCAGGCCGGGCAAGAAGTCGAACGGCGTACCGCAGTTCGGGCAGTAGCCGCGGTTCCGCCCGGCCGGCTCGCCCCGGCTCCGGCCGACGGCGTGCCCGCACCGCGAGCAGAACCGCCGTTCCTCGGGCATCGACGGATCGTCGAGCAGGGCCTCCTGCGGGTCGGGCAACGCCCCCTTCGGCAAGGACACCCGCAAGTCGTCCCGGTCGGCGGCGGGCAGGCCGCCCGCGTGCACCACCAGCCGGTCGAGGCTGTCGTCCAGCGCCGACGAAGCGGCGACCCACTGCCGCACCTGCGGGAGGTACCGGACGATCACGTCCGTCGGGATCATCCAGGCCACGCCACCGGGCCGGAGAACCGTGACCATGATGCCGAGCGGCCGCCCGGTCGCGTCGTCGATCACCGGGCAGCCGGAAAACCCCGCGCCGATCCGCGCGTCCGGGTCGGTGAGCTGGATCCACTCGCCGCCGGGCCCGGCGGGTCCGGCGAGCCGGGCCCGCACCCAGATCCCGTACTCGACGCCCTGCGGGAAGCCGTAGACGCGGACCGCTCGGTCCCACGGCGACGAGTCGCGGCGCAGCAACGTCCCGAGCCCGGTTTCGACGGGCTCGGGCAGTTCCAGGAGAGCCAGGTCGCCCCGCCCGAACTCGTCGGGCGGCACCCAGCCGCCGCGCGCGACCCGCGCGGACATCGGGGAAGTACGAGGCGATTCCAGGAAGTCGACGTCGACCGCCGCGTCCGGGCCCGGTGCCGAGCCGACCACGTGGGAGCAGGTGAGGACGTGCCGGTCGCCGAGCAACACGCCGCCGCCCACGAGAACGCCGTTGGCCCGGTACACCCGCGCCCGCCACGGCATCCGCCCCAGCTCCGCCTCCTCCACGAAAACCGACCCTACTCGTGTCGATCGGGTGACGGGGAGTGTTCGCGTACGCCGGTGCCGAACCGGCTCGCGCGGGCACGAGCGCGCCGCGGGCGGGGTGTCCGAGAAGGACGATCCTGACCGCGGTCCGACCGGGATCCCGAGTCGATCAGCCCTCAGTGACCGCAAAAGCCCGCCTGACCTGAGTCAGACGGGCTTCGGGTGATTACTGCTGGTACCCCCGATGGGATTCGAACCCACGCTACCGGCGTGAGAGGCCGGCGTCCTAGGCCGCTAGACGACGGGGGCATAGGATCTTTCCCTGGTTTCCCAGGGGCTTTTCTGTTTTCTTGCTGGAGAGAACTTACCAGAGGCGATTTCTCGCTCCGCAAGGGGGTCACTCTCCGCAGCTGGGGTACCAGGACTCGAACCTAGACTAACTGGACCAGAACCAGTCGTGCTGCCAATTACACCATACCCCAGTGAGGTACCGTTCCGGCCTGGCCGGTTCAGCACCGCACGAGGAGAAATACTAGAGCACGCCGTTCCCGACGGTGAACGCGGGGGTGCCAGTGCCGCGCTGGATCGGGACGCCGATCGTCGCGTACTCCGAAACCAGCAGCTCAGGCAACTCGGCCAGGCCGGCCACCCGGTGCACGCCCTCGGGGGCGCGCTCGGCGATGGTGTCGCGGTCGAGCCAGACCGCGCCGAGGCCGGCGTCGCGGGCGCCGATCGCGTCGGTGTCCAGCTTGTCGCCGACGTGGACGGCTTGGGCGGGTGCGCAGCCCAGGCCGAGGCAGACCGTGTGGAACATCACCGGATCGGGTTTCGCCACCCCGAGCTCGCCGGCGATGGCGACGTGATCGAAGAACGGCGCCAGCCCGAGGTCGGCGATCTTCTTGCGCTGGTGGACACCCGAAGCGTTGGTCACGGCCGCCAGCATCAGCCCGGCGGCGCGCAACCACTCCAGGCAGTCGAGGACGTCGTCGAACAGCTGCCACGAATGGTCGAGCAGCTCTCTTCGGCGCCGCTCGAACGAACTCACCTGCTCCT
Source organism: Amycolatopsis sp. NBC_01488 (assembly GCF_036227105.1). Lineage (NCBI taxonomy): Bacteria > Bacillati > Actinomycetota > Actinomycetes > Pseudonocardiales > Pseudonocardiaceae > Amycolatopsis > Amycolatopsis sp. NBC_01488. The sequence continues at coordinate 448,835 of NZ_CP109434.1, forward strand.
CGTCGGCGAGGATGCCGATCTCCGCGAGGAAGCAGTCGGTGCGGCGCTGGTGCATCGTCGCGTAGTCGAGTTCACCGGCGACGACGAGCGCGACGTGCTCTTCGGTGATGACGTCCCACAACGGCCACAGGTCGCCCCGGCCGGTGAGGATGTGGAGGCTGCGGCGGATCGCGGCGGTGCAGTCGATCAAGGTGTCGTCGATGTCCAAGCACACCAGGCGCAGCTCCGGCGGCGCCCAGGGCTCGGGCGCCGCCTCGGCGGGGGCGGTTCGCGACGGGGTCCGGGGTGCCAGGGCGAAATCCACCCAGTGAGGCTAGGGCAACCGCAGCGTTCGCGACGCTGCCAAAGAGGTGATTGCCGATCCCCTGTTCCGGCGCACCGGCTCTACTCCCAGTTGGCGAACCGTCTTCTTTCGGTTATCCGGCCAATGCGCGGCGAAGTCGTCCCAACGAGACGTCGCGGCCGAGCAGTTCCATGGATTCGTACAGCGGCGGGGAAACGGTCCGGCCGGTGACCGCGACGCGAACCGGGGCGAAAGCCTTGCGGGGCTTGAGACCCAGACCGTCCACAAGGGCGTCCTTGAGCGCCTGCTCGATGGCCTCGGTCTCCCAGGACGGCAGCTTCTCGAGCGCCTCGACCGCTGCGGTGAGCACCGGCTGCGCGGCCTCGCCGAGGTTCTTCGCCGCCGCGTCCTCTTCCGGCGCGAACGCGTCTTCCGCAACAAAAAGGAAACGCACCATGGGCGCCGCGTCCGAAAGGACGGTGACGCGCTCCTGCACCAGCGGCGCGATCGCGGTCAACCGGGCCCGCTGCTGCTCGCTCGGCGATTCCGGAAGGACACCCGCGGTGACCAGATACGGGGTGACGCGCTTCACGAATTCGGCCGCGGGCAAGGCCCGCACGTGGGTGCCGTTGATCGCTTCGGCCTTCTTGAGGTCGAAGCGCGCCGGGTTGGCGCTGACCTTGGTGACGTCGAAGGCGGCGACCAGCTCCTCGACGCTGAAGACGTCGCGGTCGTCGGCGATCGACCAGCCGAGCAGGGCCAGGTAGTTGAGCAGGCCCTCGCGGATGAACCCGCGGTCGCGGTAGTTGAAGAGGTTCGACGACGGGTCGCGTTTGGACAGTTTCTTGTTGCCCTCGCCCATGACGTACGGCAGGTGGCCGAACTGCGGCGTGAACCCCGCGACGCCGATGCGCTCCAGCGCGGCGTAGAGCGCCAGCTGGCGGGGCGTCGACGGCAGCAGGTCCTCGCCGCGCAGCACGTGCGTGATCTTCATCAGCGCGTCGTCGACCGGGTTGGTCAGCGTGTACAGCGGCTCGCCGTTGGCGCGCACCAGGACCGGGTCCGGGATCGTGTTGGCCGGGAAGGTGATGTCGCCGCGCACCAGGTCGGTCCAGCCGAGGTCGGCGTCGGGCATGCGCAGGCGCAGCACGGGCGCGCGGCCCTCGGCGCGGTAGGCGGCGCGCTGCTCGTCGGTGAGGTCGCGGTCGAAGTTGTCGTAGCCCAGCTTCGGGTCCAGGCCGGCCGCCTTGCGCCGCGCCTCGACCTCTTCGTTGGTCGAGAACGCTTCGTACAGTTCGCCCGCTTCGAGGAGCTTCGCGGCGACGTCGGCGTAGATCGCTCGTCGCTCGCTCTGGCGGTACGGCCCGTACTCGCCGCCGGCCTCGGGGCCCTCGTCCCAGTCGATGCCGAGCCAGCGCAGCCCGTCGAGCAGCTGCTCGTAGGACTCCTGCGAATCGCGCGCGGCGTCGGTGTCTTCGATCCGGAACACCAGTTGCCCCTGGTTGTGCCGGGCGAAGGCCCAGTTGAACAGCGCCGTGCGGATCAGCCCGACGTGCGGGGTGCCGGTCGGCGAAGGACAGAAGCGCGCGCGAACCACCGATGTCTCACTCATAGCCCGATCAGCGTATCCGTCGCCGCATCGCTTGACGCCGGGGACCGGCCGGGTGCATCCTCGCTTTATTCAACAAGCGATGAATAGGTGGGGAGATGGTCGAGATGACTGAGCGCACGGGCTGCGTCGTCGTCGGTGGCGGGCCGGCCGGGATGGTCGCGGGGCTCCTGCTGGCGCGGGCCGGCGTCGAGGTGACGGTGCTGGAGAAGCACGCGGACTTCCTGCGCGACTTCCGCGGGGACACGGTCCACCCGTCGACGCTCACGCTGCTGGACGAGCTGGGCCTCGGCGAGAAGTTCCACGCGCTGCCGCACAGCGAACTGACTTCGGCCGGGTTCCCCCAGGAAAACGGCGAGCTGATGAAGCTGGCCGACTTCACCCGGCTGAAGGTCCCCCACCCGTACATCGCGATGGTGCCGCAGTGGGACTTCCTCGACCTGCTCGCCGAAAGCGCGCGCAAAGAGCCGACGTTCGTGCAGCGGATGGAGACCGAGTGCACCGGCCTGGTCCGCGAAAACGGCCGGGTCGCCGGCGTCACCTACCGCACCAGCGCCGGGGAAACCGGCGAAATCCGGGCCGACCTGGTGATCGCCGCCGACGGCCGGTGGTCGCTCGCCCGCCGCGAGGCCGGCCTGGTGCCGCACGAGTACGACTGCCCGTTCGACGTCTGGTGGTTCCGGCTCTCGCGCGGCGACGGTGAGGAAGGCGGCATGCTGCTGCCGAGGATGCGGGACCGCCGCTTCGCGGTGCCACTCCCCCGGCCGGACTTCTACCAGGTCGCCTACCTCGCGCCGAAGGGCGAAGACCTCCGAGAGCAGGGCATCGAGGCGTTCCGCGAGAACGTCACGGAGATCTGCCCCGAGTTCGCCGACCGCGTCGGCGAGCTGAAGACGATGGACGACGTCAAGTTCCTCGACGTGCGGCTGAACCTGCTGCGCAAGTGGCACGTCGACGGGCTGCTGTGCCTCGGCGACGCGGCGCACGCCATGTCGCCGATCGGCGGGGTCGGCATCAACCTCGCGGTGCAGGACGCGGTCGCGGCGGCGACGCTGCTGGCCGAGCCGCTGCGCCGGGGCCGCCCCACCGAAGCGGACCTGGCGAAGGTCCGCGCACGGCGGCTCGCGCCGACGGTGCTGGTGCAGGGACTGCAACGGCTGATGCACCGGACCGTCGTGCGCGGGGTGATGAGCGGCAAGCGCAACGGCCCGCCGATGCCGATGATCAAGGCGTTCGCGCGGTTCCCGCGGCTGTCGTACTTCCCGGCCCGGCTCCTGGGCCTGGGACTGCGGCCGGAGCACGCTCCGGCGTTCGCCCGGCGGCCGATGGAGCCGGTGTCCCGCGGCTAGAGGTTCTCGACCGGGTTGGTCAGGGTGCCGATGCCTTCGATGGTGATCGAGACGCTCTGGCCGCCCTCGATCGGGCCGACACCCTCGGGGGTGCCGGTGAGGATGACGTCGCCGGGCAGGAGCGTCATCACGCCGGAGACGAACTCGACCAGCTCGGGGATCTTGTGGACGAGGTCGGACGTGCGGCCGTCCTGCTTGAGCTCGCCGTCCACCTCGGCCCGGAGTGCCAGGTCGGACGCGTCGAGCGACGTCTCGATCCACGGCCCGAGCGGGCAGAACGTGTCGAAGCCCTTGGCGCGGCCCCACTGGCCGTCGGACTTCTGCAGGTCGCGCGCGCTGACGTCGTTCGCGATCGTGTAGCCGAGGATCACGCTCGCGGCGCGCGCGGCCGGCACGTTCTTCACCGGCTGCCCGATGACGACGGCCAGCTCACCCTCGAAGTCGACGCGGCCGACGTTCGAGGGACGCCGGATGGGCGCGTTCGGGCCGACGACCGTGGTGGACGGCTTGAGGAACAGCATCGGGGCGCTGGGCACCTCGTTGCCGAACTCGGCCGCGTGCTTGGCGTAGTTGCGGCCGACGGCGATCACCTTGGACGGCAGGATCGGCGCGAGCAGCCGGACGTCGGCCAGCGGCCACCGCTTGCCGGTGAAGTTGGGCTGGCCGAACGGGTGCTCGGCGATCTCCAGGACCTGGGCGTCGTCACCGTCCCCTTCGACCGAAGCGAACGCGACACCACCGGGATGAGCAATACGGGCTAGGCGCACGTTGTCAGTCTACGTGCGCCCCACCCGGGCTTCAGGCCACGGTGGTGCTCTTGTGGACGAGCGCGTCGCACAGGGCCAGCCAGCTGGCCTCGACGATGTTCCCGTGCACGCCGACGGTGGTCCATTCGCGTTCGCCGTCGGTGCTCTCGACCAGCACGCGCGTCACGGCGTCGGTGCCCGGGTGGCCCTGCAGGATGCGGACCTTGTAGTCGGCCAGGTCCACACTGTCCAACCAGGACAGGTGCGGGGACAGCGCCTTCCGCAGCGCGGCGTCGAGGGCGTGGACCGGGCCGATGCCCTCGGCGGTGGCGATGACGCGCTGGCCGCCGACGTGCACCTTGACCGTCGCCTCGGCCATGACCTCGCCGTCCGGCCGGTGGTCGAGCACCACGCGGTAGGACTCGAGCTCGAACGGCGCCTCGGCGGGCACGTCGGCCTCCTGCCGCAGCAGCAGCTCGAGGGAGGCGTCGGCGGCTTCGAAGGACCAGCCTTCGGCTTCGAGGCGCTTGACCTTGGTGATGGCGCTCGTCAGCGCTTCGGGCCGGCCGGCAAGGTCGACCCCGAGCTCACGTCCCTTGAGCTCGAGGCTGGCCCTGCCGGCCATCTCGGTGACCAGTACCCGCATGTCGTTGCCGACGGAAGCTGGATCGATGTGGTTGTACAGCAACGGATCCACCTTGATCGCGCTCGCGTGCAGTCCCGCCTTGTGAGCGAAAGCCGACGCCCCTACGTAGGCCTGGTGGGTGTAGGGGGCGAGGTTGGCGATTTCGGCAAGGGCATGAGAGACCCGGGTGAGCTCGGCGGCGCCTCCGGTCGGGAGGACCTCCATGCCGAGCTTGGTCACCAGGTTTCCCGTCACGGCGAAGAGGTCGGCGTTGCCGGCCCGCTCCCCGTAACCGTTGGCGGTGCACTGGACGTGCGTCGCGCCGGCCTGCACCGCGGCGACGGAGTTCGCCACGGCGCAGGAAGTGTCGTCCTGACAATGGATCCCGAGCCGGAACCCGGTCTTGTCCTTGACGGTCTTGACGGTCTCGGCGAGGCCGAGGGGAAGCTGGCCGCCGTTGGTGTCGCAGAGCACGAGGACGTCGGCGCCCGCGTGCGCGGCGGCGTCGAGGACCCGGAGCGAGGTCTCGGGCGAATACGCGTAGCCGTCGAAGAAGTGCTCGGCGTCGAGGAAGACCCGGCGACCTTCCTTGGTGAGGAATTCGACGGTGTCCTCGACCATGGCGCAGGCTTCGTCGACGTCCACGCGGAGCGCGCGTTCGATGTGGCGCAGGTCGGACTTGGCGACGAGCGTGATGACCGGAGCTTCGCTGTCGAGAAGGGCCCGCACCTGCGGATCGACGTCGGCAGTGGTGCCGGCCTTGCGCGTCGCCCCGAAGGCGACGAGGGCAGCGTGCTTGAGCTTCAGCTCGCCCTTCGCGGCGCGGGCGAAGAATTCCGTGTCCTTGGGGAGGGCACCGGGCCAGCCGCCTTCGACGAACCCGACGCCCAGCTCGTCCAGCAGCCGCGCGACGGCGAGCTTGTCCTGGACGGAGTAGGAGATGCCCTCACGCTGCGCACCGTCGCGCAGGGTCGTGTCGTAGAGGTGGAAGGCATCGCCGAGCGGGGTATCGGCGGGCTCCTGGCGGGTCACGGTCTTCTCCTAGCGTTTCGAGGCAACAAAAAAACCTCCCGCAGGGGTGCGAGAGGTTGCGCGCCGGGTGCTCTTGTGGAGCTACCGTCCGGCGCGCTCGGCGATAATGATCGCGAAGCTGGTCACGGTCGCATCATGCCACAGTGCTTCGATGGAAGTCCACTAGTTGGGTCAAGCTCCCACCATCCGGGAAACCCCCACCGAGCAAGCCCCACCGCTCCCCGGGGGCGACTGCCCAGACCGAACACACCCCGACCACCCGGGCCGGACACGAAAAAGCCCCGCACCACCAAGGGCGGGGCTCTTCCGAAGCGAAATCTCAACCAGCCGTGCGCACGTTGGAAGAAACCAACGCCGCCAGCCGGTCCCCGATCGCCGTGGTGGCCCCCGGCGAAGACTGGTCCCGCGTGGCCAGATCGAACGCCACCGAAGCCTCGATCCGCCGCGCCGCTTCCTTCTGGCCCAGGTGGTCCAGCAGCAGCGCCACCGACAGCACCGCGGCCGTCGGGTCGGCGAGACCCTGACCCGCGATGTCCGGCGCCGAACCGTGGACCGGCTCGAACATGCTCGGGTTGCGGCGGGTCATGTCCAGGTTGCCGCTCGCCGCGAGGCCGATGCCGCCCGTCACCGCCGCCGCGAGGTCGGTGAGGATGTCGCCGAACAGGTTGTCCGTCACGATCACGTCGAACCGGGACGGGTCGGTCACCAGGTGGATGGTCGCCGCGTCCACATGCGAATACGCGACCGTCACCTCCGGGTGCTCCAGCGAGACCTCTTCGACGATCCGCGACCACAGCGAGCCGGCGAACGACAGCACGTTGGTCTTGTGCACCAGCGTCAGGTGCTTGCGCGGGCGGGCCTCGGCGCGGCTGAACGCGTCCGCGACCACACGCCGGACGCCGTACGCCGTGTTGGTGCTGACCTCCGTCGCGATCTCGTGCTCGGTGTCCTTGCGGATCAAGCCACCGGTACCCGCGTACGGGCCTTCGGTCCCTTCGCGCACGACGACCATGTCGACGTCGCCGGCGTCGGCCAGCGGTCCCCGGACACCCGGGTACAGCCGCGCCGGGCGCAGGTTGACGTGGTGGTCCATTTCGAACCGCAGGCGCAGCAGCAGGCCGCGCTCGAGGATGCCGCTCGGCACCGTCGGATCCCCGACCGCGCCCAGCAAGATGGCGTCGTGCTGGCGGAGTTCGCCGAGCACCGACTCCGGGAGCAGCTCACCGGTCGCGTGCCACCGCGCGGCGCCGAGGTCGTAGTTCGTGATCTCCGCCGTCGGTACTACCTCGCCGAGCACCTTCAGCGCCTCGGAGACCACCTCGGGCCCGATCCCGTCTCCTGGGATCACCGCGAGCCGCATCCACACACCTCCGTCGACGAGGCCACCGGATGCACCGATGGCCCACCGCAACAAAACGCCAGCAGCCGGAAGGTTACCGGCCGTAGACAAACGGCCGTAGCCGCACCACCCTTATGCCGCATCCTCCCGCAGGGTGAGACACCCGATCGGGTTAACCAGAGCGGGGCGCCCCCAGCGGAACCCGCCGGGAACGCCCCTGCTCCTGCACTGATCGATCTTGTCCCGGACTACCGGTGACCAGCCCCGATCGGCTGACGGTCGTTCCCCGGCCGGGCGCCCTGGGCGGCGTCCACCTTGACCACGTTCGCCCGGTTGCCCGCGGCGTTGTGGTGCTCGATGGCGAGCAGCCCGAGTGCCTTGTCGGCCGCGGCCGAGTCGGCGTTCCGGGTCACGACCAGCGCCGTCCCCGGCTTCGCGACGTAGCCCAGCGCGGCGTCGCCGCCACCCTGCACCGAGTAGCCCGGCGCGAGCGCGTCGAACGAGAGCGGCGTGCCGACGTAGTCGATCAGCCCGTTCGTCGTGCCCGGCGCGACGTAGAAACCGCTCACGCCGACCGTGTAGGAGATGCGGTGGCTGTCGGCGTTCGCGTCGATGCCCAGCGCGGCCAGCGAAACCGGCAGCGTGATCACGTTCGTGTCGAACACGTTGGTGTCCACGTCGCCGAGCTGGCCGTTGACGGCCTGGACGTCGACCTGCGGGAAGCCCGGGGTCAGCGCGACCGTGACGGCCAGCAGGACGTCCGTGGACGTCGCCTTGGTCACGTAGGTCTCGAAGTCCGGCGTCCCGTCCCCGGTGGTGTCGATGTCGACGAACGGCGAGGTGTTGCTGCCGATGTTCGCCCAGTCGCCCCAGGTGGACAGGCCGAACGCGAGGATCGCGTTCTCCGGCTCACCCTGTGCCTTCGCCAGCGGCGCGGTGGACGCCGCGCCGACGTAGCGGAGGTCGCCGCCCTTCGCGGTCTTGTTCACCGTGCAGTCGGTGACCACGTCCGCGTCGCACTCGGGCAGCTGCGGGGATTCCGCCTGCAGCTCGAACACGCTGATCAGCGAGCGGTAGCGCTGCGCGCCGGTGCCCTGGTCGACGCCCTTGCCGCTCAGGTTCAGCACGGCCTGGGTGGCGTCCGGGGCGAATTTCACCGACTGCGGCGTCGAAATCGTCGACACGGGCTTGGGCGCGGCGTAGACCGAAACCCGCAGCGGCACCTTCGCCCCGCTGGTCGGGGTGAAGGCGACGCGGCCCGAAGCGTCCGCGACGAACTGCCGCGCCAGGCCGGCCTGGGTGGCCGACATGGTCGGGTCCATGACCTTGCGCAGCGCTTTCGGGTCGGTGATCTTCAGCGTCACCTTGACCTTGGCGGTGCCGCGCGGGGTCAGCTTCACCGACTGCTTGTCCACTGTGTACTCGACACCCGGCAGCGCGTCGACCGCCTGGTAGGCCACGGTGTACTCGGCGGGCGTGACGCCCTTGTTGACCAGCTTGATCGTCTTCGACAGCGTCACCGGCCCGGGAGCCTCGACGGTGCCGAAGCTGACGCTCACCGCGCCCGGGTCGTCCTGGACATAGGCGAGCACCTGGTTGTCCAGCGCCGCCTTCGCGTCGATCCGGCCGCTGCCGACGCGCTGCGGCGCGAAGGTGTGGCCCGCGCCGTCGGTGACGTCGTGGCCGGCGGTGTCGACGACCGACGCCTTGACCTCCTCGACCGACCAGTCCGGGTGGGACTGGCGGACCAGCGCGGTGATGCCCGTCGTGTGCGGGGCGGCCATCGACGTGCCGGAGAGCACGGTCCGGCCGTTGCCGCTGCCGCGGAACGCCGAGGTGATCGTGTCACCGGGCGCGGCGAGGTCCGGCTTCACGGCCGGGCCGCGGGTGCCGCGCGAGGTGAACGAGCTCGGGGTGTCCACGATCGTCTTGTCGTAGGTCTGGACCGACGTGCGCCCGGCGCCGTAGAGCCGGATCTGCAGCGTGCCCGCGGTCAGCGCCGCGCGCAGCGTCTTCGTCGCGGAGCCGGTGAACTGGAACATCGGGATCGCCGCGTTGCCCGCGATGCCGGCGCTGAAGTGCTCCAAAGTGGACGACAGCAGCGCGCCCTTCGCCCCGGCCGCCTGGGCGTTGTTCGCCCGCGCCGCCGACCCGCAGGCGCGGGTGGAGTCGTTGTCGTCCCACTCCAGCCAGACGAACTTGCCGGCCGCCTTCGCCTTGTCCGCCGCGGAGTACGGCGCGCAGCCCGCGGCGTTCGCCGCCGAGAGGGCCACGACGGGCGCAGTCACATCCAGGGTGTCGTAGCCGGTGTAGTTCTGGCTGTACTGCCCGGTCTTCGCGCCGGCGACCCCGGTGGGCGCCTTGGCCTCGGCGGCGTCGCGCAGGACGCCCGCGTCCCGCGAGCTGGCCACGGTGAGCGCTTCGGGGGTGTTGCCCGGCGAACCGGCGATGTCGTTGATGTCGCCGCCGTTGCCCGCGGAGATCACCGGCAGCACGTTGTTCGCGGCGAGCTTGCGCACGAACAGCGAGTCCGGGTCGTCCGGCGCGCCGAAGTCGGAGCCCAGCGAGAGGTTGACGATGTCGAGGTGGTCGGTGAAGTCGCCGTCGCCGTCCGGGTCGAGCGCCCAGTCCAGTGCCTGCGAGGTGACGTTCGTCGAGCCCGTGCAGCCGAACACCTTGATGGCGTAGAGGAGCGACTTCGGCGCCGTGCCCGGGCCGATCTGCAGCTCGTCGACCTTCTTGGCCGTGAGCTTCTGGTAGTCGCCCTTGAAGGTCTTGCCGTCGGCGGTGACGCCGTAGCCGCCGATGGTGCCGGCGACGTGCGTGCCGTGCTCACCGCAGGCCAGCGGGTTCGGGTCCGGCTTCGGGGTGGCCTTGCCCGGCGTCGCGGCGTCGTAGTCGTCGCCGACGAGGTCGGTGCCGCCGACGACCTTGGCGCTCGGGAAGAGCGGGGTCGGCTTGGTGCTGTCGACGCTCTTGTAGGCGGCCGGCGTGCCGGGGCCGCCGAAGTCGGCGTGGGTGTAGTCGATGCCGTCGTCGATCACGCCGATGCGGACGCCGTCGCCGAACTTGCCGGTCTGCTGCCACGCGGCGAGCGTGTTGGTCAACTGCTCGGCGCTGGCGTTGGTGCGGGTCTTCGGCACGACCGTGCGCACCGAGACGACGTCCGCGCGCTTCGCGACTTCGCGCAGCTTCGCGGCGTCAGCGGTCACGACCACGCCGGGGACCGCGTTGGCGGTCTGGGTGACGACCTGCGGCTTCGCGTCGGCCGACCGCAACTGGCCGAGGACCGAGCTGACCGCTGCGGCGGTGTCGTCCTTGGCGGCCCGGGCGGCGCGCTTGGCGGCTTCCTTGCCCTGCGGCTGCGCGGACGTGAACGCGTCGACGGCGGGTTTCTTCGCCAGTTCGACGAACGCGGTGACGCGGCCCTGCGCGGCGGCCAGGCGCGGCGCCACCTTGCCCTGCAGCTTCGCGCCGTCGATCTTCGCCGGCGCCACCCCGTCGGCGAGGGGTGCGTCAGCCGCGGACGCGACCGGCGCGCCCAGCGCGGCGGCCAGCACGACGGCGAAGAACGCCGTCGTGGCGCGCGCGGGCAGGCGGGATCTGGTCATGAGTCGGCCCCTTACTCGAGGTCTGGACCCGAACCTGCCAGCCGCTCCTAGCACCCCCGACGGTGAAGCACGGCGACCGCGCCGTGCCCTCGACGGCGCGTGGTTCAACCTCGCGGAGAGAACTTAATGCCCCAAAACACCTACTTACGTAGGCAAAGAAGTCCGTTATGTGAATGTGATTGCCGATACCCTCGGGTCCCATGCACCGCTACGAGCCGCGCGACGACCTCGCTTTCCGCTTGCTGCACGCGGGCCCGGTGACCCTGTTCTGGCGCGTGCCGCTCCTGCTCGAGGCGACGGACTGGCTGGCAGGCCACGGTTACCAGGTCATCCGCCTGGGCGCGCGCGAGTGGACGTCCGATCGCGACATGCACGCCGCTGTCGCCGCGGCGCTCGGCTTCCCGGACTACTACGGGCGCAACCTCGACGCGCTCAACGACTGCCTGCGCGATGTCGTCGCCCAGGACTACGGGTGGTCGCCGGACTCGGCCGGCCTGGCGATCGTCTTCACCGGCTACGACGCCTACGCAAAGGCCTGCCCGCGGTCGGCCCACATCGTGCTGGACCTCCTGGCGGACCATTCGCGCGTGGCGATGCTCTTCGGCCGCCCATTCGTGGTCCTCGTGCAGAGCGACGACCCCGGCATCCGGTTCGAACCGGTCGGCGCCACGGCGGTGCACTGGAACGAGGCCGAATGGCTCGACGCGCGCCGGCGCCCCGGAAACGCGTAAAGGCCACGCCGAGTGGTCCTCGGCGTGGCCTTCACGGCGATCGCGTCAGGTGAAGTCGACGGCGCGGATCGTGTGCGCCCCGACCGAAGCACCGATCGGCTCCAGCAGGTGCGCGTCGATGTGGCGGTCGACGCGCAGCAGCATCACCGCGTCGGAACCGTCGGTGGTCTGGCTGATCTGCGCGGCCTCGATGTTGATGCCGGCCTCGCCGAGCAGCGTCCCGACGCGGCCCATGACACCGGGGCGGTCGCCGTACTCGACCAGCAGGACGGTGCCCTCGGCACGCAGGTCGAAGCCGCGGCCGTTGACCTCGACCAGCTTCTCGACCTCGTCCAGGCCGGTGACCGAACCGGACACGGTCAGCACCGCGCCGTCGGCGTGCACCGCGCGCACGGTGACCAGGCTGCGGAACTTGGGGCTCTCCGGCTCGGTCTCCAGCTCGACCTGCACGCCGAGCTTCTCCGCGAGCTGCGGCGCGTTGACGAAGGTGACCTGGTCCTCGACCACGCCGGTGAACAGGCCGCGCAGCGCCGCCAGCTGCAGCACGCCGGTGTCTTCGTGGGAGATCTCGCCCTTGACCTGCACCGTCACCGACGCCGGCGACGTCGGGTTCAGCGCCGTCAGCAGCTGGCCGAGCTTCTGGGTCAGCGACAGGTAGGGGCGGACGTGCTCGCCGACCGCGCCACCGCCGGAGACGTTCACCGCGTCCGGCACGAAGTCGCCGCGCAGCGCCAGCAGCACGGACTTCGCGACGTCGGTGCCCGCGCGGTCCTGCGCTTCGGCCGTCGACGCGCCCAGGTGCGGCGTCACGACGACGTTCTCCAGCTCGAACAGCGGGCTGGACGTGGTCGGTTCGGTGACGAAAACGTCCACGCCGGCGCCGCCGACGTGCCCCGAGCGCAGCGCGTCGGCCAAGTCCTGCTCGACGATCAGCCCGCCGCGGGCGGCGTTCACGATGATGACACCCGGCTTGGTCTTCTTCAGCGCCTCGGCGTCGATGAGGCCCTTGGTCTCCGGCGTCTTCGGCAGGTGGATGGAAATGGCGTCGGCGCGCGACAGCAGCTCGTCGAGGGTGACCAGCTCGATGCCGAGCTGGCCCGCGCGCGCGGCCGAGACGTAGGGGTCGTAGGCGATGAGCTTGGTGTCGAACGCGGCGAGACGCTGGGCGAACAGCTGGCCGATCTTACCGAGGCCGACCACGCCGATCGTCTTGCCCTGCAGCTCCACACCGGAGAACGAGCTGCGCTTCCACTCGCCGCCGCGCAGGCTCTGGTCGGCGGCCGGGACGCGGCGCGCGACCGCGAGCAGCAGGGCGACGGCGTGCTCGGCGGCGGAGACGATGTTGGACGTCGGCGCGTTGACGACCAGGACCCCGCGCTCGGTGGCGGCGGGCACCTCGACGTTGTCCAGGCCGACGCCGGCGCGGGCGACGACCTTCAGCTGGGTCGTGGCGCCGAGGACTTCGGCGTCGACCTTGGTGGCGGAGCGGACCAGCAGCGCGTCGGCGCTCTTCACCGCCTCGAGCAGCGCGGATCGGTCCGTGCCGTCGACGTGCCGGACCTCCACCTCGTCACCGAAGACGCTCAGCACGGAGGGGGCGAGCTTCTCCGCGATGAGGACGACGGGTTTGCTGGGCTTGCTCACGATGCGGCTCCCACTATCTGGTCATTTCCAGGACGCTGTGTGTCGGCAGACGGTCTCAGCACGTCGTTGTGCCCCGGTCGTGGCGGAGTTTAACCCGCTCCGCCGCCCCCTGGCTTCCCATGGTGTTAACTCGCCCGTAATCCCTCGAAAACAAGAGCCAGGAGGCGCTGCATGCCTCCCGGGCCGGGCAGGTGCCCACCCGCCCAGGATGCCGCGTGCAGCAACAGAAGGAGCTCGTGCGTGGTGACGTCGGGGCGAAGCTCGCCTTCGCGTTTCGCGCGTTCCACTAGATGGGAACCGGCGTCGCGCATCGCGTGGCACGACGCGTACAACCGGGATGATTCGTCGCTGAGCGCGTCGGCGGTCAGCTCCACCAGGCCGCGGAACGTGCCGGTGGCGTCACCGAGCCCGGCCAGCCAGGTCTGCAGCGCGGGCAACGGCTCGGGATGGGTGAGCAGTTCGCGCGCCCGCTCGGCCTGCGCGTCGAACCGCGCGCGCAGCAGCGTTTCCAGCAGCGCCTCCCGCGTCGGGAAGTGCCGGTAGAGCGTGCCGATGCCGACCCCGGCGCGGCGCGCGATGTCTTCCAGCGACGCCTCGACGCCGTGCTCAGCGAAGGCGCGCTGGGCCTCTTCGAGGAGGCGCTCGTAGTTGCGGCGGGCGTCCGCGCGCATCGGCTTGACTTCGGTCATCGCCCTCCCGACCCTACCGGGTAGCCAATCGGAGGCTACCTCCGTATATTAACCGGAGGCAGCCTCAGATTACTGGAGGGACGAGGATGACCCTGATCGAAGACACACGAGCCCGGCTCGGCGCCCTCGGCGCCTGGCTGCCGAGCGCGCCCCTGCAACCGGCCCCGGCCGTCGAACGCGCCGCCACCAGGCGGCTCGCCGACGCCGGCTACCGCTCGATCTGGAGCGGCGAAGGACCCGGCATCCGCGAGGTGTTCGCCCACTTCGGCGACCTGCTCGCCTCGGTGCCGGACGTCGTGCTCGGCGCCGGCATCGCCAACGTCTGGGCGCGCCCCGGCCGGACCGCCGAAAAGGGCGGCGCGACCCTGGCCCACGCCCACCCCGGCCGGTTCGTGCTCGGCCTCGGCGTCGGGCACGCGTTCCAGGCGGCGAAGTACGGCGAGCAGTACCGGCCCCTCGACCGGATGCGCGAGTACCTGTCCGAAATGGACTCCGCGGCGACGGAAAACCCCGCCCCGGTAGCGTTTCCGCGGGTGCTGGCCGCCGTCGGGCCGAAGATGCTGGAACTGTCGCGCGAGGGTGCGGACGGGGCACACCCGTTCGCCCAGCCCGTCTCGCACACGCCGTACGCCCGCGAAATCCTCGGGCCGGACAAGCTGCTGATCCCGCAGCAGACCGTGCTGCTCGGCAGTCGCGAGGACGCCCGCGAGAACGTGCGGCGGCGCGTGGCGCAGTCGCGCGAAAACTCCGTCACGGCCTACGTCGCGGGCTGGAAGCGGCTCGGCTACACCGATTCCGACATCGCCGGCCCGAGCGACCGCTTCGTCGACGACCTCGTCCTCTGGGGTGACGCCGGAACCATCGCGAAACGCCTGGACGAAGTGCTCGACGCGGGTGCGGACCACGTGCTGCTGACGCCGTCCGCGGCCACGTTCGAGTCCACTGTGGACATTCTGCTGGCGCTGGCCCCGGCAGTGGTCCGATGAGCGTCGGGATCTGGCGGTTCTTCGACGGCGTCCCGATCTCCGAAGTGCGCGAGACCGCGGCCGAGGTCGAGGAGCTGGGCTTCGACGCGCTCTGGTTCGGCGAGTACGCCGGCCGGGACGCGTTCACGCAGGCGGCGTTGCTCCTGGCAGCGACGTCCCGGCTCGTGGTCGCGACGGGCATCGCGCGCTTCGACCGCCGCACGCCGATCAGCGCGGAAGCGTCGGCGCGGGCCCTCGGCGAGGCGTACCCGGACCGGTTCGCCGTCGGCCTCGGCGGCCACTTCCCGGGCGCGCGATCGCTTTCGGCGATGCGTGACTACCTGGCGGGCATGGACGACGCCGACCTGCCGGGCCTGCCGCCGCCGTCCCCCCGGCCGCGCCGGCTGCTCGCGGCGCTCGGCCCCCGCGCGCTCGACCTGGCGGCCGAGCGGACCGACGGCGCGCACCCGTACTTCGTCCCGCCGGAGCACACGGCGGCGGCCCGGGAGCGGCTCGGGCCGGGCAAGTACCTGGCGGTCGAGCAGGCGGTGGTGCTCGACGCGGCACCTTCGGTCGCCCGGGAACACGTGGACCTGTACGTCCGGCAGGCCCCGCACCACCAGGCCAACCTGCGCCGGCTCGGCTTCACGGAGGAAGACCTGGCCGACGGCGGCAGCGACCGCCTGGCCGACGCGATCGTCGCCACCGGCGAGCAGGCCGCGGCGGACCGCATCCGGGCCCACCTCGACGCGGGCGCCGACCACGTCTGCGTCCAGGTCCTGGCCCGCACGCCCGATTCCTACCGCCGCCTGGCCGATGTGCTCCACGGGGCATCACTCGTGTCCTGACGGGCATCACCTGTGATTGGCGGGGCATCACGCCGATGCCCCGCCAATCACGCGTGATGCCCCGCCAATCACGCGACAAGCCCCTGGAAACACGCGTGATACCCGTTTCCGCACGCCGGGGTAGGGTGGCGGGGCGCGGTGGGGGCCGCGTCCCGTCCGCGGAAAGGGCCGAGCCCACCCCTGCAGCACCGCACCACCAGCTCCGCACCTTCTTTCCTGCCCGGTGCCGGCGGACCACGGGCGACGAGGGAAGGAGGCATCATGGGCACGCTGCCCGCGAAACCCAGCCTGGACCAGCTCCGCAAGCGTGCGAAGGACCTCGTACGCGCCGAAGGCGTCAAGCTCGCCGAAGCGCAGTTCCGGATCGCCCGCGACCACGGGTTCCCGAGCTGGCCGAAACTGCAGGCCTACGTCCGGCGCGTCACCGAGCACGGCGAAACCCTGCAGCACCCGTACCACGAGGACGTCGAGTACTACGCCGAACGCGCGCTCGGCCTGCTCGCCTCGGCCGAAGACGACACGCCCGACGCGAAAGAGCCCTTCGCTCGCTGGGGCCAGCCACTCACCCGCGACGGCGCCCGCGTGGTCGTCGCGAGAGAACACGGATTCGGCTCCTGGAAAGCACTTCGCGCCCACGTCAAGTCTCTTGTGGACAGTGGCGAGCCCTTCGCCCGCGCGTACCGGGCGGTCGAAGCGAGGGATCTCGACGGCCTCGGGAAGCTGCTCGACGAGTTCCCCGGGCTCGTCACCGCCCGCGGCACCAACGGCAACGACCTGCTCGGGATGGCCGGCGCGACCTGCGACGAGCGGCTCAGCAAGATCCTCCTCGACCGCGGTGCCGACCCGGCGCGCGGCAACGTCCACGGCTGGACTCCCCTGCACCAGGCTGCCTACAGCAACCTGCCGCGCCTGCTCGACCTCCTGCTGGAGCACGGCGCCCCGGTCGACGTCGCGGCCCGCGGTGACGGCGGCACTCCCCTGGTCGTCGCCCTGTTCTGGGGCCACCGCGAAGCCGCGGAGAAGCTGGCGGCGCACAGCCGGGCGCCGGGGAACCTGCGCGTCGCGGCCGGGCTCGGCGACACCGGCTTCATCGACGAGCTGCTGACCTCGGGCGACCCCGGCGCGCATCGCGGTTTCTACCGCCCCCACAGCGGTTTCCCGGCCTGGCAGCCGACCGGCGACCCCGCCGAAGTCAAGAACGAAGCCCTTTCCTGGGCCGCGCGCAACGACCGCATCGAAGCACTGGAAACCCTCGTGGCACGAGGGGCCGACGTGAACGCGGACGTCTACCGGGGCACGGCGCTGACGTGGGCGGCGGCGCAGGGCAAGCTCGCCGCCGTCCGGACGCTGCTGGACCTCGGCGCCGACGTGAACCGTCGGGGCACGTTCGGCGGCCCGAACCACGGCGAGAGCGTGACCGCCCTGCACTTGGCCGCCCAGTCCGGGCACCTCGACGTCATCCGGACGCTCGTCGACAACGGCGCCGACCTCGGCGCCCGGGACGGGATCTTCCACAGCACCCCGGAAACGTGGGCCGACGTGTGCGGCCAGCCGACCGCCCGGGACCTGCTCCGATCCCTGTAGACAAACGGAGTCTATAGTCCGTATCGTCGAAGACGGACTACAGACTCCGTTTTGCTCACTGGGAGGATTCATGACCACACCCCGCGACGTGTTCGCCGCGCTGTCCGACGGCATCAGCGAAGGACGGTTCGGCGACCTTTCCGCGCTCTACGCCGAAGACACCGTCGTCGAGCACCCCCAGGCCGTGCCGCGGCCGGGGCGCATCACCGGCCGCGTCGCGGTCCACGAGCGGTTCACCGGCGCCCTCGCGGCCGCGGTCAGGCTCAAGCGCAAGAACGTCGTCGTCCACGAGACGACGGACCCCGAGGTGATCGTCGCCGAATACGACTACGACGCCGAGTCCGTCGAAACCGGCAAGACCACGCCGACGGCCAACATCCAGGTGCTGCGCGTCCGCGACGGCCTGATCGTCCATTCCCGCGACTACCACGACTACCTGCGCCTCGCCGCGATCCGCGACGGCGTCGACCAGCTCGCCGCGGCTTACGAGCAAGCGCCGCCGCGCGAGTTGTCACCGATCGGACCACGGACGTCGAGCGACCCGAAGAGCCGGCGTGGGGTGTTCGAGCGGCTCGTCTACGGCGTCTCCGACAAGCGCGGCGAGGAGCTGGCGGAGCTGTACGCCGAGGAAACGCACGTCACGCACCCGTTCCAGCCGGGGTCGGCCGTCGTCCGGACGCGCGAGGAGCTGCGGGCGCACTTCAAGCAGGCCGCGGGCTTGGGCGTCGACCTCGAGGCGACCGACCTGGTCACCTACGAGGGCACCGATCCCGAGGTGCTGATCGCCGAGTTCGCCTACCAGGGCGAGTACGGCGGCCGCCCGGTCCGCATCGCGAACATCTTCGCGATGCGGATCCGCGACGGCCTCGTCGTCGAGTCCCGGGACTACGGCGACCACCTCGGCATCGCCGGCGACACCGGGAAGATCCCGGAGCTGGCGGCGAAGCTTTAGGCCTCGGCGAGGTCCTCGGGCAGGTCGAACTCGCCGTCGCGGACGCCCTTGACGAACGCGTCCCACTCGGACGGCGTGAAGACCAGGATCACGCCGTCCGGCTTCGACGACTGCCGCATCGCGGTGTAGGTGACGCCGTCGGTGTGCTCGATGAAGGCGTACTCGACGCAGTCGTCGAGCGTGACGCCCTCCGGCTCGGCCCGGATCCACTCGGCCTTCGTAAAGTCGAGGTGGTGCCGGATGTGCGCCTTGTCGTCGACCGGCTGCTCACTCATGCCGCAAGCGTAGCGAAACGACCACCGAACGCACTGAAGGGGACGCCCGGAGCGGGCGTCCCCTTCAGCGTCTTGCGAGAAAAGACTCAGGCGGTCTCGGTGATCGGCCGGTCCACCCACGACATCAGGTCGCGGAGCTTCTTGCCGGTCGCCTCGATCGGGTGCTGGTTGCCCTGCTCCTCGAGCTTGGTGAAGTTCGGCCGGCCGGCCTCATCCTCGGCGACCCATTCGCGGGCGAACGTGCCGTCCTGGATCTCGCCGAGGATCTTCTTCATCTCTTCCTTGACCGCCGGCGAGATGACGCGCGGGCCGCGGGTCAGGTCGCCGTACTCGGCGGTGTCGGAGATCGAGTAGCGCTGGCGCGCGATGCCGCCCTCGTACATGAGGTCGACGATCAGCTTCAGCTCGTGCAGCACCTCGAAGTAGGCGATCTCCGGGGCGTAGCCGGCCTCGGTGAGCACCTCGAAGCCGGTCTGCACCAGCGCGGACGCGCCACCGCAGAGCACGGCCTGCTCGCCGAAGAGGTCGGTCTCGGTCTCCTCGGTGAACGTCGTCTTGATGACGCCGGCGCGGGCGCCGCCGATGGCCGCGGCGTAGGAGAGGGCGAGCGCCTGCGCGTTGCCGGTGGCGTCCTGCTCGACCGCGATGAGCGCCGGGACGCCCTTGCCGTCGACGAACTGGCGGCGGACCAGGTGGCCAGGGCCCTTCGGGGCGACCATGGCGACGTCCACGTTGGACGGCGGCTTGATCAGGTCGTAGCGGATGTTGAAGCCGTGCCCGAAGAAGATCGCGTCGCCGTCCTTGAGGTTCGGCGCGATGTCCTGCTCGTAGATGAAGCGCTGCTTCGTGTCCGGCGCCAGGATCATGATCAGGTCGGCCTCGGCCGACGCCTCGGCCGGGGTGAGCACGCGCAGGCCCTGCTCCTCGGCCTTCGCCCGCGACTTGGACCCCTCGGGCAGGCCGATGCGGACGTCGACGCCGGAGTCGCGCAGGCTCAGCGAGTGGGCGTGGCCCTGGCTGCCGTAGCCGATGACAGCGACCTTGCGCCCCTGGATGATCGAGAGGTCGGCGTCGTCGTCGTAGAAGATTTCCACTGCCATGGGGGTTACTGCTTCCTTTCCTGACTTACAAAGTTTTCAACGGGGCGAAGTCGCGGTGATGGAACGGGCGCCACGCCCGACTGCGACCATGCCGGACTGCACCAGCTCGCGGATGCCATACGGCTCCAGCATCCGCAGCAGCGCACCGATCTTGTCCGACGTCCCGGTCGCCTCGACGGTGAGCGCCTCCGGGGACACGTCCACCACCTTCGCACGGAAGAGCTGGACGGTTTCGAGGACCTGGCTGCGCACGGTGTTGTCGGCGCGCACCTTCACCAGCAGCAGTTCGCGCTGCACGGCGGTCGACTGCTCCAGCTCGACGATCTTGATCACGTTGACCAGCTTGTTGAGCTGCTTCGTCACCTGTTCGAGCGGTAGCTCTTCCACGGCGACCACGATCGTCATGCGGGACACCTCGGGGTTCTCCGTGGGCCCGACGGCGAGGGACTCGATGTTGAACCCGCGGCGGGAGAACAGGCCCGAGACGCGCGCGAGCACACCGGGCTTGTTCTCGACCAGGACACTCAGCGTGTGGACGCTCATCTCAGCGCTCACCTTCCCCGGCGGCATGGGCGGCTGTGTCTTCCTTGACCGTCTCGACCGAAACCTCGTCGTCGTCGAACAGCGGCCGGATGCCCCGGACCGCCATGATCTCGTCGTTGCCGGTGCCGGCCGCGACCATCGGCCACACCTGGGCATCCTTCCCCACGACGAAGTCGATCACGACGGGGCGGTCGTTGATCTCCATCGCGCGGCGGATGGTGGCGTCGACGTCTTCGCGCGTCTCGCACCGCAGCCCGGCACAGCCCAGCGCCTCGGCCAGCAGCACGAAGTCCGGGATGCGGTGCTTGTGCGTGCCGAGGTCGGTGTTGGAGTACCGCTCCGAATAGAAGAGGTTCTGCCACTGCCGGACCATGCCCAGGTTGCCGTTGTTGATCACGGCGACCTTGATCGGCGCGCCTTCGATGGCGCAGGTGGCCAGCTCCTGGTTGGTCATCTGGAAGCAGCCGTCGCCGTCGATCGCCCACACCGGGGTGTCCGGGACGCCGAACTGCGCACCCATCGCGGCGGGCACCGCGTAGCCCATGGTGCCGAGACCGCCGGAGTTGATCCAGGTGCGCGGGTGCTCGTACTTGACGAACTGCGCGGCCCACATCTGGTGCTGCCCGACGCCGGCGGCGTACACCGCGTCCGGGCCGACCAGCTGGCCGATCCGCTCGATGACGTACTGCGGCGACAGCGAACCGTCGTCGGGCCACTCGTAGCCGGCCGGGTAGGTCTTGCGCCAGTCATCGGCCTGCGTCCACCAGTCGGTGAGGTCGGGCTGGCCACCGTGCTCGAACTCCGTCGTCACCGCGGCGATCAGCTCGCCGATGATCTCCTTGCAGTCGCCCACGATCGGCACGTCGGCCTTGCGGTTCTTGGAGATCTCGGCCGGGTCGATGTCGGCGTGCACGATCGCGGCGTCCGGCGCGAAGGACGACAGCTGGCCGGTGACGCGGTCGTCGAACCGGGCGCCGAGCGCGATCAGGAGGTCGGCGCGCTGCATCGCGGCGACGGCGGCGACCGAGCCGTGCATGCCCGGCATGCCGAGGTGCTGCGGGTGCGAGTCGGGGAACGCGCCGCGCGCCATCAGCGTGGTGACGACGGGGATGTTCGTCAGCTCGGCGAGCTGCTTCAGCTGCTCGTGCGCGTCCGCCTTGATGACGCCGCCGCCGACGTAGAGCACCGGGCGGCGCGACTTCGCGATGAGCTTCGCGGCTTCGCGGACCTGCTTGCCGTGCGGGCGCAGCGTGGGGCGATAGCCCGGCAGGCGCAGCTCGGTCGGCCAGGAGAACGAGGTCATCTCCTGCAGCACGTCCTTGGGGATGTCCACCAGCACCGGGCCGGGTCGGCCCGTGGACGCCAGGTGGAACGCCTCGGCGATGGTCCGCGGGATGTCCGCGGGGTCCGTGACGAGGAAGTTGTGCTTGGTGATCGGCATGGTGATGCCGCAGATGTCGGCTTCCTGGAACGCGTCGGTGCCGATCAGCGCCCGGCTCTGCTGCCCGGTGATGGCCACGACCGGGACGGAGTCCATGTTCGCGTCGGCCAGCGGGGTGACCAGGTTGGTCGCGCCCGGGCCCGACGTCGCCATGCAGACGCCGACCTTGCCGGTGGCCTGCGCGTAGCCGGTGGCGGCGTGCCCCGCGCCCTGCTCGTGACGGACCAGGATGTGGCGGACCTTCGTCGAGTCCAGCAGCGGGTCGTAGGCGGGCAGGATGGTGCCGCCCGGAATGCCGAAGACCACCTCGGCGCCGACCGCCTCGAGCGAGCGCACGAGCGACTGGGCGCCGGTGACGCGCACCGGGGTTCCCGCCGGTGGCGCCGGCTTCGGACGTGCTCCGGGCGTTCCGGGCGTCGGCCCGGGTTTCGCGTCGCTGCGCGACGTGGCACTGGTCATCGGTTCTGCCTCGTGGGTCTCGGTGTCACTCGTTCGGGTCGGTTTTGTGCGGTGGGGCGGGGAATCTCTTCCCGTGGGCAACAAAAAACCCTCGCCGACCGTAAGGTCGCACGAGGGTTCGCGCGTCGACGCAGCGGAAAGTCTTCCCTAAGCGTCGACGCGCTTGGGAAGTACGAGGCCGGTCAGCGGTGTCACGACGCTGACGCTAGTCCGAAGGTCTCTCAGGTGTCAACTCTGCGGGACGACGTGTCCGCATCGTGGGCACGCGGCACACCCGCGCGACCCGGGTCCGGGCCGGTCCGGGCCGCGGTGCACCATTTCCGGGTGGCCGAAAAAGAGCAGGACGAAGGCCGGAAGGCCGTCTTCCGGATCCCCCGCACGTCGTTCATGGCGATCGCACTCCTGACGGTCTGCGTGACGCCGATCGCCCTCGGCGAGATCCCGTACCTGCAGTGGCTCTACCTCTTCCCGATCGGCCTCGCGGTGTTCGTGATCCGGACCCGCACGATCGCGACGCGCGAAGGCCTCGCGACCCGCACGATGTTCGGCCACCGGGACGTCCCGTGGTCGGCGTTGAAGGGGCTGGCGATCACCAAGAAGTCGCGCGTGCAGGCGGTGCTCAAGGACGACACGAAGGTGCCGCTGCCGACCGTCCGCACTCGGCACCTGCCGGTGCTTTCGCTGGTCAGCGAAGGTCTCGTCGCCGATCCGAGCGGCCTTCTGGACGCCGAGGACATCAAGCCCGCCGAGACCGAGGCGTCGCCCGGCGAATAGGCCCGCTGCCCGGCGCGCTAAATTGGTAGGACCAGTTTCGCCGGAGTGTCCCGGACCTCCGCCTGGCCCACCATCCGACCTGGGAGTTCGCCGTGCCGCCTCTCCGTTCCCGGACCACCACCCACGGCCGCAACGCGGCGGGCGCGCGCTCGCTCTGGCGCGCCACCGGCATGACCGACAGCGACTTCGGCAAGCCGATCGTGGCGATCGCCAACTCCTACACCCAGTTCGTGCCCGGCCACGTGCACCTCAAGGACCTCGGCGAGATCGTCGCCGGCGCGGTGAAGGAAGCGGGCGGCGTCGCGCGCGAGTTCCACACGATCGCCGTCGACGACGGCATCGCCATGGGTCACTCCGGCATGCTCTACTCGCTGCCCTCGCGCGAGATCATCGCCGACTCGGTCGAGTACATGGTCAACGCGCACCAGGCCGACGCACTGGTGTGCATCTCCAACTGCGACAAGATCACCCCGGGCATGCTGAACGCCGCGATGCGGCTCAACATCCCGGTGGTGTTCGTCTCCGGCGGCCCGATGGAGGCCGGCAAGGCCGTCGTCGTGGGCGGCGTCGCGCAGGCCCCGACCGACCTGATCACCGCGATCGCGGCGTCGGCGAGCCCCGAGGTCGACGAGGACGGTCTCTCGATCGTCGAGCGCTCGGCGTGCCCGACCTGCGGGTCGTGCTCCGGCATGTTCACGGCGAACTCGATGAACTGCCTCACCGAGGCGCTCGGTTTGTCGCTTCCCGGCAACGGTTCGACGCTGGCGACGCACGCGGCGCGTCGCGCGCTGTTCGAGGAGGCCGGACGCACGGTCGTCGAGCTGTGCCGCCGCTGGTACGAAAACGACGACGACTCGGTCCTGCCGCGCTCGATCGCGTCGAAGGCGGCGTTCGAGAACGCGATGGCCCTCGACATGGCGATGGGCGGCTCGACGAACACCGTGCTGCACATCCTCGCCGCCGCCCAGGAGGGCGAGGTCGACTTCACGATCGCCGACATCGACGCGATCGGCCGCCGCGTGCCGTGCTTGTCGAAGGTGGCACCGAACTCGGACTACCACATGGAGGACGTCCACCGCGCGGGCGGAATCCCGGCGATCCTGGGCGAGCTGTACCGCGGCGGGCTGCTGAACACCGACGTCCGGTCGGTCCACTCCGACGACCTCGACTCGTGGCTTTCCGCTTGGGACATCCGGGCTTCGTCGCCCTCTGCTGTTGCGCTTGAGCTGTTCCACGCGGCGCCAGGCGGGGTTCGCACGACGGAAGCGTTCTCGACGGAGAACCGCTGGTCATCCCTGGACACGGACGCGGCGGGCGGCTGCATCCGCGACGTCGAGCACGCGTACACGAAGGACGGCGGCCTGGCGATCCTGCGCGGCAACCTCGCCGAAAACGGCGCGGTGATCAAGGCCGCGGGCATCGACGAGGACCTGTGGCACTTCGAGGGCCCGGCGCGGGTGCTGGAGAGCCAGGAGGAGGCCGTGTCGGCGATCCTGAAGAAGGAGATCCAGCCGGGCGAGGTGCTGGTGATCCGCTACGAGGGTCCGGCGGGCGGCCCGGGCATGCAGGAGATGCTGCACCCGACGGCGTTCCTCAAGGGCTCCGGCCTGGGCAAGAAGTGCGCCCTGATCACCGACGGCCGCTTTTCGGGCGGCTCGTCGGGCATCTCGGTGGGCCACATCTCCCCGGAGGCGGCGGCGGGCGGCCTGATCGGCCTGGTGGAGAACGGCGACCGCATCCTGCTGGACATCCACGAGCGCCGGCTGGAACTGCTGGTGGACGCGGAGATCCTGGCCGAGCGCCGGTCGAAGATGGAGACGTCGGAGCGGCCGTGGCAGCCGAAGGAGCGCCAGCGCCCGGTGACGGCGGCGCTGCGGGCGTACGCCCGGATGGCGACGTCGGCGGACACGGGCGCGGTCCGCGACGTGAACAAGTAAGTCCTGATCAAGCCGCGAAGGCCGTCCCGCTTCCGGGGCGGCCTTTCGGCTTTTCGGGGCCCAGCCGTGAGGGGGGGCCCCCGATTTCAACGCTACCGGGGGCCACCGACAATTCCCCGACCCGGCACCGGAGTTGTCCCCAACCCCCGGCCCACACCGCCGAGTTGTCCCCAGGCCGCTACCTCGTCAAAACGATGACCACGACGGCCGCCGCGGCGGCCAGCAGCAGCGAAACCAGCCCCAGCGGCAATGGCCGCTTCCGCCAAGGCGTGTTCCGCTCCAGCGAAATCGGCCCGGCCCCGGTGAACAGCAGCCCCAGCGAGACGGCCCCCAGCAGCAGCTCGAGCTCGAAGCCCTGCCCCTGCCCTTCGAAGAACCCGCCGTGGAACTTCGCGTACACGGCGTTCGCCGCCACGCCGAGCAGGCCCGCCGCGGCCAGCGGCGTGAACAGCCCGACGACCACCAGCACGCCGCCGCCCAGCTCGGTGACGCCGGTGATCCACGACAGCAGCGTCGTCTGCTTGTGGTAGCCGAACGTCTCCAGCATCCGCGCGAACCCGCTGATGCCCGGCCCGCCGAACAGGCCGAACAGGTGCTGCAGGCCGTGGGCGCCCATGGTCGCGCCGAGCGCCAGCCGCAGGACCAGCAGGCCGAGCCCGAGCCCGCCCTGGCGCGGGGTGTCGTCCGCCCCGTCGTCCTCGACGCCCGACAGGAGGCTGGTGGGCTGCTGCGAAAAGTCGTCTCCACTGCTCACGCGCGAAGGGTAGGGGATCCGCACGGGCGTGGCGAGCCGCCGCGCTCAGTACTCGCCGTGTACCAGGTTGTCCGGTAGCTCCCCTCCCGCGTATCGCGCGATTTCGGCCGCGGCGACGGCGTACGACCGCCCCCGCACCCCGCGCACGGCCCCGCCGACGTGCGGGGTCAGCAGCAGCCCCGGCGCCGTCCACAGCGGGTGCCCGGCCGGCGGCGGCTCGGGATCGGTGACGTCGAGCGCGGCGCGCAGCCGGCCTGTGGTCAGTTCGGCGACCAAGGCGTCGGTGACGACGACGGCGCCGCGCGCCACGTTCACCAGCACCGCGCCGTCCCGCATCTCGGCGAGGAACTCCGCGTCGACCATCCCCCGCGTGCGCGAGGTCAGCGGCACCATCAGCACGACGGCGTCGTGCAGGCCGAGCAGCGCCGGCAGCTCCCGCACGCCGTGCACGCCCTCCCGCGCGGTCATCCCGACCATCGTGCACCGCGCGTCGAACGGCTCGAGCCGCCGTCGCAGGTGCTGCCCCAGGTCGCCGGCGCCGATCACGAGCACGCGCTTGCCCTGCAGCGTGTCGGTGCTCTGCCGCTCCCACCGGCCTTCGCGCTGCGCCTCGCCGAAGACGTCCAGCTTCCGGTACATCGACAGCAGCACGGCGACCACCCACTCGGCGGTGCTCCCGCCGTGCGCGCCCCGGCAGGTGGAGAGCAGGACGCCGTCGGGCACCTTGCCGACCCAATCCTCGGCACCGGCGGAGAGCAGCTGGACGAGCCTCAGGTTGGGCAGCACGCGCCACAGATCCTCGCCCGGCGGGTGCTTGCCGGGGATCAGCACCTCGGCCTTCGCGGCCTCCGGCGGCACCGGCTCGCCCCACTGGTGGCGCACGGGCAGCACCCGCGGCACCTCGGCGAGCACGGTCAGGCCCTCGTCGTCGGGCACCAGCACGGTCAACGTCATGATCCCCAACGTAATCGAGGAGTGCTAACCCATGGTTCACGCGCCGGGCCCTAGGCTGGTGAATCATGCGAACCCGGTACCGGACGACCCTGCTGGCGATCTTGGCCTGCGGCGTCCTGCTGCCCGCCGGGTGCGCGCGGTTCGACGACACCGCGGCGGGCCAGACGTTCAGCCCCGCGCCCGTGGCGAGCCCCGAGTCGCCGCCCGAGGTCCAGGGCCCCGGCGCGGACTCCGGCGGCGAAGACCACCAGGTCCAGCCCGGGCCGGCCACGCAGGTCCCGCCGCCGCAGGGCTGCAAGGACTTCGACCCGTCGGTGATCGCGACCTGCCTGGACACGGTCGCGGCGGTGGCCGGCCTGCCGGGTGACGGTTCGACGCCGAGCGCGCTCGCGGGCGAGCGCAAGAGCGGCCGGGTGCTGCTGGCGACGCCGGGCAAGGACGCCACCGACTTCGCGAAGCTCGACGTCCAGGCGGCCGGGGACGGCGGCTTGACCGGGCTCGCGCTTTCGCCGTCGTACGTCGAGGACCAGCTCGTGTTCGCCTACGTGACGACGGCGACGGACAACCGCGTCGTGCGCTTCGCCAGGGGCCAGGCAGCCAAGCCGGTGCTCACCGGGATCCCGAAGGGCGCCACCGGCAACCGCGGCACGATCAGCGCCGACAATCGCGGCGCCCTGCTCGTCGCGACCGGTGACGCGGGTGACCCGAACGCCGCCGCCGACCCGAACTCCCTGGCCGGGAAGGTGCTGCGGATCGACACGTCCGGCAAGGCCGCGGCGGGCAACCCGAACGGCGCGCTGACCGTGACGGCCGGGCTGCACGCGCCGGGCGGGCTGTGCGCGTCCGCCGACGGCGGCCGGGTCTGGGTCACCGACCGGCTCGCCGACAAGGACGTCATCTACCGGGTGCAGGCCGGGCAGCCGCTGACGACGCCGGCGTGGACGTGGACCGACAAGCCGGGGGTCGCGGGCTGCGCCGACTTCGTGGACGCGAACGGCTCGGTCTCGGTCGGGACGTCGCTGGCCGGAAACCTGCAGAACCTGCCCGTGACGGCCGAAGGCGCGATCAGCGGCAAGCCGACGGTGAGCCTCGACGGGAAGACCGGCAAGCCGCCGGAGACGTTCGGGCGGCTCGCCGGGATGAGCATGATCA
The DNA here is from genome assembly GCF_036227105.1 of Amycolatopsis sp. NBC_01488. NCBI lineage: Bacteria > Bacillati > Actinomycetota > Actinomycetes > Pseudonocardiales > Pseudonocardiaceae > Amycolatopsis > Amycolatopsis sp. NBC_01488. The sequence goes on from NZ_CP109434.1 coordinate 476,231, forward strand.
ACCCGCAGCTCGCGGTGGCGGGCACGGTCAACAAGGACGGCGGCACGCCGGTCTCGAGTGACGACCGCGTCGTCCTGATCACACCGGCGACCTCCGGCGGCGGCAACGGCCGGGACTGACCGGGCGACGGATTCCCTTTCGCTTCCACCGCGAGCAGCACCGCCACGACAGCGGACGTGGTCGCGGGCTGGCAAAGCAGCTGCGCATCGCCTGGCCCGGATGGGCTTCACCGTGTCCGTCGTGCCGGAGTCCGGTGACCCTTTCGGGCTGCCGTACGGCGCGCACTCGCCCCGGTTCCGCCGGGTCTAGGGCTTCAGCTCCACTCGTCGTCCCTCCGCCGACGACGCCAGCCCGGCCTCCGCGAGCTGCAACCCGCGGGCGGCCGAGAAGAAGTCGTAGCGGTGTTGCCGTCCGGCGACCACGTCGCGGACGAACTCCTCCCACTGCGCCTTGAAGCCGTTGTCGAACTCGGCGTTGTCCGGCACCTCCTGCCACTGCTCGCGGAAGGATTCGGTGGCCGGCAGGTCCGGGTTCCACACGGGCTTCGGCGTCGCCGAGCGGTGCTGGACGCGGCAGCGCCGCAGGCCGGCGACGGCGCTGCCCTCGGTGCCGTCGACCTGGAACTCGACCAGCTCGTCGCGGAAGACCCGCGTCGACCACGACGAGTTGATCTGGGCGATCGCCCCGGACTCGAGTTCGAAGATGCCGTACGCGGCGTCGTCGGCCGTCGCCGCGTACGGCTCGCCCTGCTCGTCCCAGCGACGCGGGATGTGCGTGACCGCCTTCGCCGTCACCGCGCGGACCGGGCCGAAGAGGTTCTCCAGCACGTAGTTCCAGTGGCAGAACATGTCGAGCACGATCCCGCCGCCGTCCTCGGCGCGGTAGTTCCAGCTCGGCCGCTGCGCCTCCTGCCAGTCGCCCTCGAAGACCCAGTAGCCGAACTCGCCGCGCACCGACAGGATCCGTCCGAAGAACCCGCCGTCGACCAGGCGCCGCAGCTTCCGCAGGCCGGGCAGGAACAGCTTGTCGTGGACGACGCCGTGGCAGATCCCGGCGTCGCGCGCGAGCCCGGCCAGCTCGAGCGCCGCCGGCAGCGTCTCGGCCAGGGGCTTCTCGGCGTAAATGTGTTTGCCCGCGGCGATCGCCGCCCGCACCGACGGTTCGCGCGCGGACGTCAGCTGCGCGTCGAAGTAGATCCGCACGTCGTCCAACGCCGAATCGACGTCGGTCGTCCACGCGGTCAACCCGTGCCGATCGGCGAGTTCCTTCAGCTTCGCCGCGTTACGTCCGGCGAGGATCGGCTCGAGCTGCACGCGGGTGCCGTCGGGCAGCTCGACCCCGCCCTGCTCGCGGATCGCCAGCACCGACCTGAGCAGGTGCTGCCGATAACCCATCCGGCCCGTGACCCCGTTGAGCAGCACTCCGATGGCGGTCTGGTTCATCGCCGGCCTTCCTGGTCGAGGGCGTCTTCGCCGGAGGGCGAGGTGACACCCGGGATGTCGTATTCCGCGCGGCGCCCGCACATGCCGTAGCCGTCCGGGTTCGACGGCGTCGCGACCCGGACGCCCGACTGCTCGAGGTGGCTCCCGTCGCCGTCGGCGAGAGCCTTGAGGTGCGCACCGGTCAGTTCGGCGGCCTTCAGAGCCCCGGCCTGCCAGCGCGGTACCCAGTCTCCGATTTTCGGCGACACCAGCGCGACGGCCGCCCGGTGGAAAGCCCGCAGCGGCTCCGGATCGCCGTCCAGCAGCGCCTCCCGCAGCGGCAGGTAGCCACCAATCGCCAGGTCACGACGTCGTTTGGCGGCGTCGTCGGATTTCGGCAACGCGGCGGCCTCGGCGTACGCGGCTGGGTCGGCGAGGACGTCGGGCGGGAAGGTGAACACGGCGTCGCCCGCCTCGGGCAGGCCGCTGTTCTGCATGAGGACGGTGACGCGTAGGCCGCCACGCTGCACCATCCGGTGGACTGTGCCCGGAGCGAACCACGCGATCACGCCGGCTTCGAGCGGCGTCTCGGCGTACCCGCCGGTGCTCAGCGTCTGGACGGCGCCCTCCCCCGCCGTGACGACGTAGGCCTCGGTACAGGCGAGGTGCAGGTGCGGGCTGCCGCCGCAGACGCCGTCTTCGGCCGCCCAGTCGTAGGCGCGCAGGTGCGATACGCCGATGCCGCCCGGTAGCGGGAATTCGTTCATGACCATCCGTGCCTGCCGAGGTAGTCGGTCACCTGATCGCGGTCCCAAGCGCCGTCGGCGACGACGATCCGGTAGCGGTACGTGAAGCTCTCTCCCGGCGGGAGGGCGAATTCTTCGAAGAACGCCCACGAGAAGGCCACCATGGGCGTGTCCTTGCTGCGGACGAACCAGTGCGACTCGTGGATCGCGTGGTCGTTTTCCGGCGAATGCGCGAAGACGAGCGTCGAGTGGGCGTCGACGTCGTCGTGCTCGCCGACGAAGGCCAGCCACGGCGCCTGCGCGCCCATCATGTCGTCACCGCCGAGACCACCGGGACCGAGGACGCGGCCGCCGCTGAAGTCGCGCGGGCCCCGCCAGTGCAGGCCGGTGTACCCGGCCTGCTCACGGCCGGCGGTGGTCGGGCTGCCGAACACGAGCGGCGCGTCGCGGACGTTGGTCAGCTCGATGCCCCAGTCGATCGCCCAGGCACCTTCGTCGGGCTCGACGGAGTGGACGACGATGTCGCGCCGTTCGCGCGCCCACTCGTCGCCGCGGTGGGTCACCCAGGTGAGCCGTTCGGTGAAGGTCAGCCGGTCGCCGTCGACGCCGAAGCCGGCGAACCCGTCGTGCCGCATCGAGCCGATCCGGTCGGGCAGGTCCTGGTACCAGCGGCCGGGGACGTAGGTGTGGCCACCCCAGAAGTTCTGGCCGGACAGGTGGCTCGACGTCATCTGCAGCCCCTTGTGCCACCGGTGGTCGGCAGGCCGGTACCCGCTGACGCGCCGGCCGCGAAGGGTGCGCAGCGGGTGGGTGTAGGGCTTGCGCGACTCGTAGGCGACGGGGTCGGGCTTGTACACATAGGACATCAGCTGGACCCCGGCGGCCTCGACGATCACCCGGTCGCCGTGCCGGTGGGTGACGGTGATCGCGGCGCTCATCCGGCTTTCACCCCGGCACCGGCCATGTCGCGGTAGAACGGGTCCCCGGGCCTGATCTCCCCACGGCTCACGCTCTGCCCGGTGGAGGCGGCCTTGTAGAGAGAGGCGACGAACTCCAGCACCCGCCGCCCGTCCCGGCCACTGCACGGCGGCCGCTTTCCGGCCCGATGGGCGGCCAAGACGGGCTTGAACGCGGCGGCGTGCGAGCTGCCGACGTCCTCAGCCGGCGTGGTCGGAATTTCGGCCACACGAGGCGCGGGGGTGTATCGCCAGTTTTCGGCAACGTAGCCGTAGAGGTGCGTGAGCTCGACGGTGGCGCGTTCGCAGTCGATCCGGATCCGGCTCACTTCGTCGGGCGAAAGGACACTGTTGACGACGGTGGCCAGCGCCCCGGACTCGAACCGGACGAGCGCGGCGGAGACGTCCTCGGTCTCGACGTCGTGCACGAGCCGCGCGGTCATCGCCTGGACTTCGGCCCATTCGGTTTCGCCCGCGAGCAGGTGCAGCAGGAGATCCATCTGGTGAATGCCGTGGCCCATGGCGGGCCCGCCGCCTTCGGTCGCCCACCGCCCCCGCCACGGGACTGAGTAGTAGGCGGCATCGCGGTACCAGGTGGTCTGACAGTGCGCGACGAGCGGGCGGCCCAGCTCTCCCCTCGCGAGCAGGTCACGGAAGTGCGCGGCGGCAGACCCGGACCGCTGCTGGTAGACGAAGGACGCGTACGGACCACCATCACCTTCGGCGGAGATCATGTCGTCGTACTCGGCCAGCGAACGGCAAGGCGGCTTCTCACACCAGACCCAGGCGCCGCTGTCGAGGACCTTTTTGGTCTGTTCGACGTGCAGACCCGGAGGCGTGCAGATCGAGACGAGGTCGGGCTCCTGCTCGACGAGCAGGGATTCGAGGTCGGGGTAAGGCTTGGCGTGATCGGTCGTTGCGCAGAAGGCGAGGGCCCGAGCCTCATCGACATCCGCGACGGCCACGAGGTCGACGTCGTCGCAGTGGGCCTGATAGGCGGCGAGGTGGCTGTCGGCGATGGCCCCAGCCCCGACGATCGCCACTCGCAAGCGCTTTCTCTGAGCCAATCCCGAACCGCCTTCCTCACCAAAGCCTGCGCCCCGCGGCTCCACTACCCCGTCGCCGCGCGACGCCTTCGCCTACGTACTCCCGGGTGCGTTGCGAAGATCGTGTTTTGCGACGTCCCCGCACGAACCCTCTCCGGCCGTTCCGCCATCCGAAGTCGTCTATCCTCGCCAACTCACCACTCGTCGGCTGTCTCCGGTTGCGGCCGCGCTCGCGCAACCGGTCAGCACGTCCCCTGCTGCCCCTGGATGTCGTTCGGCCCGGCGCCTCCCACCGGTCACCCGCTGCGTCACGCGGCACTCCTCGACCGTCTCAGAAAGCGCTTTCTCACGCAACGGCCGCCACCGATGTCAACGTTGTCACCACAGTCCCGCAACCGGAACGGACGACTCGCTCACACCACCGATCGCGAAGGCCCGCCACCAAGCAATCACCGAGCGAACGAGCCCGGCCACCCGACTGGCGAGTTCGCCAGAACCGGTCAGCGGCTCTTGCTACGAGGCCCGCGCTTGCGCGGCTGCCGGCTCTCGGCCCGCGCCGCCCGCATGTCCAAGAACGCGGCCACGCCCGACACGAGCGCGGCCAGCAACCCGAGGAACCGGCCGAAGCCGGGGCCGATGGCGATGCCGGCGGCGTCGAAGATGCCGCGCTGGTCGGCGTCGAACTCCCAGTCCAGTGTGAACCAGCCGATCACCATCAGCAGCAGCGCCGCCACGGCGACCACCAGCCACAGGTGCGGCAGGCCGCCGACCCGCGCTTTCCGGACTCGCCCGAAAACGACCACGACCAGCCCGGCCAGCAGCAACGGCAGCGGCGGGCACCACGCCAAGAAACTCGAGTTCCACGCGTCGCGGACGACGTCACCGTGCGGCAGTTGCCCCAGGACGACCTCGATGTCCGGCTTGTTGGTGCTCAGCGTGGTCCACGGCAGGAACGTCGAGCCCAGCGCGAGCAGCCCGGCCGCCAGGCCGAGCCACTCGCGCCAGGTGACGCTTTTGACCGAAAAGGACAACGCTACGAACCGACGCGCTCGATGATCAGCTCACGGACCCGCTTGGCGTCGGCCTGCCCCTTGGTCGCCTTCATGACCGCGCCGACGATCGCGCCCGCCGCGGCGACCTTGCCACCGCGGATCTTGTCCGCGACGTCCGGCTGCGCCGCCAAAGCATCGTCGATCGCCGCGAGCAGCGCCGAGTCGTCCGAGACGACCTTCAGCCCGCGCTTCTCGACGACCTCGCGCGGCTCACCCTCGCCGGCGAGCACGCCCTGGACGACTTCCTTGGCCAGCTTGTTCGTCAGCTCGCCCGACGAAACCAGCCCGATGACCTCGGCCACCTGCTTCGGCGTGATCGCCAGGTCGGCCAGCTCGACCTCGCGGGTGTTCGCCTCCTGAGCCAGCGTGTTGACCCACCAGCCCCGCGCCTCGTCCGGCGACGCGCCGACCTCGACCGTGGCCGCGACGAGGTCGACAGCACCGACGTTCAGCAGGTCACGCAGGGCTTCGTCGGAAAGCGACCACTCCTGCTGGATCCGCTTCCGCCGCTCGGTCGGCATCTCCGGCAGCGTGCCGCGCAGCTCCTCGACCCACTCGCGCGCCGGCGCGATCGGGACCAGGTCGGGCTCCGGGAAGTACCGGTAGTCCTCCGCGGTCTCCTTCGTCCGGCCGGACGACGTGGTGCCGTCGGCCTCCTGGAAGTGCCGCGTCTCCTGCTTGATCGACCCGCCCTCGGCGAGGATCGCCGCCTGCCGCGTCATCTCGTAGCGGACGGCCCGTTCGACGCTGCGCAGCGAGTTGACGTTCTTCGTCTCGGTGCGCGTACCGAACTCGGTCGCGTCCTTCGCCATCAGCGAAACGTTCGCGTCGCAGCGCAGCGAGCCCTGGTCCATCCGGACGTCCGACACGTCGAGCGCGCGCAGCAGCTCACGCAGCGCCGACACGTAGGCGCGGGCGACCTCAGGTGCCCGCTCGCCGGTGCCCTCGATCGTCTTGGTGACGATTTCGATCAGCGGCACGCCGGCCCGGTTGTAGTCGAGCAGCGAGTGCTCGGCACCGTGGATCCGGCCGGTGGCGCCGCCGACGTGCAGCGACTTGCCGGTGTCCTCCTCCATGTGCGCACGCTCGATCTCCACGCGCACGACCTCGCCGTCGTCGAGCGTGACGTCGAGGTAGCCGTTGAAGGCGATCGGCTCGTCGTACTGCGACGTCTGGAAGTTCTTCGGCATGTCCGGGTAGAAGTAGTTCTTCCGGGCGAACCGGCACCACTCGGCGATCTCGCAGTTCAGCGCCAGGCCGATCCGGATCGCGCCCTCGACGGCCTTGCCGTTGACGACCGGCAGTGCGCCGGGCAGGCCGAGGCAGGTCGGGCAGACCTTCGTGTTCGGCTCGCCGCCGAACTCGTTCGGGCAGCCGCAGAACATCTTCGTGTTCGTGTTCAGCTCGACGTGCACCTCGAGCCCGAGCACCGGGTCGAAGCGTTCGATGACGTCGGCGTAGTCCATCAACTCGGCCACGGCAGTCACTTCGTTCCTCCCAGCTCCGGGACCTTGTGGATGAGCGCCCCGCCGGCGGCGGCGTCGCGGGCGGCCTCGTAGGCGGCGCCGACCCGGTAGAGCCGGTCGTCGGCGAGCGCCGGGGCCATGATCTGCAGGCCGACCGGCAGGCCGTCCTCGTCGGACAGGCCGCTCGGCACGCTCATCGCGGCGTTGCCGGCCAGGTTCGACGGGATCGTGCACAGGTCGGCGAGGTACATCGCCATCGGGTCGTCCACGCGCTCGCCGATCTTGAACGCCGTGGTCGGCGTCGTGGGCGAAACGAGGACATCGACCTTTTCGAACGCGGCCGCGAAGTCACGCGTGATCAGCGTGCGCACCTTCTGCGCCGAGCCGTAGTAGGCGTCGTAGTAGCCGGACGACAACGCGTAGGTGCCCAGCATGATGCGCCGCTTGACCTCGGCGCCAAAGCCCTTCTCACGAGTCAGTGACATGACCTCTTCGGCGCTGTGCGTGCCGTCGTCGGCGACGCGCAGGCCGTAGCGCATGGCGTCGAACCGGGCGAGGTTCGACGAGCATTCGCTCGGCGCGATCAGGTAGTACGCGGGCAGCGCGTAGACGAAATGCGGACACGAGACCTCGACGACCTCGGCCCCGAGCGCGCGCAGCTGCTCGACCGCGGCTTGGAACGACCGCTCCACGCCCGGCTGGTAGCCGTCGCCGCCGAACTCCTTCACGACGCCGACCTTGACGCCCTTGAGGTCGCCGGTCATCCCCTGACGGGCGGCGGCGACCACCGGCGGCACCGGCGCGTCGATGGAGGTCGCGTCGAGCGGGTCGTGCCCGGCGATGACCTCGTGCAGCAGGGCGGCGTCGAGCACCGTCCGCGCGCAGGGCCCGGCCTGGTCGAGCGAGGACGAAAAAGCGACCAGGCCGTACCGCGACACGCCACCGTAGGTCGGCTTGACCCCGACGGTGCCGGTGACGGACCCGGGCTGCCGGATCGACCCGCCGGTGTCGGTACCGATCGCGATGGCGGCTTCGAACGCCGCGATCGACGCCGACGAACCACCGCCCGACCCGCCCGGGATGCGGGCGTGGTCCCACGGGTTGTGCGTCGGGCCGTACGCCGAGTTCTCGGTCGACGAGCCCATGGCGAACTCGTCCATGTTCGTCTTGCCGAGAATCACGACACCGGCCTCGCGCAGCTTGCGTGTCACGGTCGCGTCGTACGGCGGAATCCAGCCTTCCAGCGTTTTCGAACCACAGGTCGTCGGGATGCCCTCGGTGGTGAGGACGTCCTTGAGCGCGAGCGGCACGCCGGCCAGCGGCGACGCGGGTGCGTTGCCCCCGGCGATCCCCTCGTCGACGGCCTTGGCCGCGGCCAGCGCGCCCTCGGTGTCGACGTGCAGGAACGCGTGGATGTGGTCGTCGACCTCGGCGATCCGGTCCAGGTGCGCCTGCGTGACCTCGACCGCGGACACTTCGCGCGCGTGGATCTTCGCCGCCAGCTCCGCAGCGGTCAGCTTGATGAGCTCGGTCACTGCTCTTCCCCCAGAATCCGCGGCACCCGGAAGCGGCCGTCCTCGGCGGCCGGCGCACCGGCCAGCGCCTGCTGCTGCGTCAGCCCGGGACGGACGACGTCCTGCCGGAAGACGTTCGTCAGCGGCACGGCGTGCGACGTCGGCGGCACGTCGTCGGCGGCGACCTCGCTCACCTTGGCCACCGAGTCCAGGATCTGGTCGAGCTGGCCGGCGAAGACGTCGAGCTCGTCGTCGGTCACGGCCAGCCTGGCCAGCTTCGCGAGGTGCGCGACCTCGTCTCGGGAAATGTTGGGCACGCGGGTGACTCCCGGGTTGTGCTGTGCGGGTTGTCTCGGAAGCTGCAAGTCTATGGTGGCGACGCCGGCGGACTCGACTGGGTTACGCCCGGCGCAGGCCGGGTGCCGTCCGGCGACGCTCGCATCCCGCCCGGCGGACAGCGGGTCCCGCGCGCCGGGTGGGTCTGTCACAATCGGCGACCGGCATCAAGCGTCCCACGGCAAGGCTGGGACGCCAGAGGCGAGAGGGGCGCGTGGTGTCGTTCCTGATCCGGATCCTCCTTCCGGACAGCCCGGGGACCCTCGGCGCGGTCGCCACGGCGCTCGGCACGGTAGGCGCCGACATCCTCAGCGTGGACGTCGTCGAGCGCGGCACCGGAGTGGCGGTGGACGACCTCGTGGTCGAGCTCCCGTCAGGCCGTCTGCCCGACGCGCTCATCACGGCGGCCGAGAGCGTCGAAGGCGTCGAAGTGGACGCGGTCCGCCCCTACGCAGGCGTGCTGGACACGCACCGCGAACTCGAACTCGTCGAAGAGATCGCCGCACAGCCGAAGTCCGGGCTCGACATCCTGGCCGAGGGCGTGCCCCGGATCGTGCGCGCCGGCTGGGCGATGATCGTCGAGTACGCCGAAACCGGCGCCCTGCGGCTGGCGTCGTCGAGCGCCGCCCCGGAGACGCCCATCACCGACCTGCCTTGGCTGCCGCTCGAACGCGCGACAGTGCTCGACGGCGAGGACGCCTGGATCCCGGAGACGTGGAAGGAACTGGGCACCGAGCTGGCGGCCACGCCCCTGGGCAAGCCCGGCAAGGCACTGTTGGTGGCTCGCCCCGGCGGTCCCGCCTTCCGCGCGGCCGAGGTCGCCCGGCTGGCGCACCTCGCCGGAATCGTCGCGGTCGTCCTCGACGGCTGACGACCACGTTGCCGAAAAGGCGACGAGTCCGCGTGGGCTCGTCCCCTTTCGACAACGGCCAGGTCAGACGTCGATCTGGTAGGCGATCAGGCTGACGTGCGGGAACGGCCGCCAGTCGCGCTCGGCCAGGCGCGCGAACCCGAGACGCTCGTAGAGCCGGTGCGCGGAGTGCATCCGGTCGAGGCTGCTCAGCACCACCCTGCCCAGGCCCAGCGCCCGCGCCCGGTCGAGCACGGCCCGCGTCAACGCCTCGCCGACGCCACGACCCCGCGCTGACGGTGCCACGGCGAGCATCCGGAACTCCAGCTCCCCTGGCCGCGAGATCTCGGCATACGGCGATCCCGGCCGCACGACGGTCACCGTGCCGAGCACCTTCCCCGCCGCATCGACGGCAACGAGCACCTCGGCCAGCTCGGCCCGGCTCGCGACGTCGCGCAGCTTCGCGTCGTACCCGACGTCGTCGGCCAAGTGACCATCGACGTCGTAGGCCTGGACCGTGACCTCGCCCGCCGCGGCGTACTCCTCAGGCCGCGGCGGCCGGATTTCGACATCAGCCATCCGACTCCCCAGTCTCGCCTTCGGCGGTTTCCTCGCCGGCCGGCAGCGCCACCTCCTGCGCCGCCTCGGGCCCTTGCTCCAGCAGGACGCGGAACCCGGCTTCGTCCAGCACGGGCACCTTGAGCTGCACGGCCTTGTCGTATTTCGAACCAGGCGAATCCCCGACGACGACGAACGAGGTCTTCTTCGAGACCGACCCGGCGGCCTTGCCGCCGCGGGCCATGATGACCTCCTTGGCCTCGTCGCGGGAGAAGCTGTCGAGCGAGCCCGTCACGACGATCGACAGGCCTTCGAGGGTGCGCGGGATCGAGTCGTCGCGCTCCTCCTCCATCCGCACGCCGGCGCGTCGCCACTTTTCGACGATCTCGCGGTGCCAGCCGACCTCGAACCACTCTCGCGTCGCGTGCGCGATGGTCGGACCGACGCCGTCGACGTCCGCCAGCTCCTCCTCGGTGGCCTGCTCGATCCGCTCGATCGACCCGAACTCGCGCGCCAGCGCCTGCGCGGCAGTGGGTCCGACGTGCCGGATCGACAAAGCGACCAGGACCTTCCACAGTGGTCGATTCTTGGCCACGTCCAGGTTGGCGAGCAGCTTTCGCGCGTTCGCCGACAACTCGCCGGCCTTGGTCCGGAACAGCTCGACCTCGGCGAGGCTGTCCTCGTTCAGGTCGAAGACGTCACCCTCGTCCGCGATCACGCGCGCATCCAGCAACGCGGCCGCAGCCTCGTACCCGAGCACCTCGATGTCGAAAGCGCCGCGCCCGGCCAGGCTGAACAGGCGCTCCCGCAGCTGCGCCGGGCAGAAGCGGCTGTTCGGGCAGCGGATGTCCTTGTCGCCTTCCTTCTGGTAGGCGAGCTCGGTGCCGCATGACGGGCAGTGCGTGGGCATGACGAACTCGCGTTCGTCACCGGTGCGCGCGTCCACCACCGGCCCCAGGACCTCGGGGATGACGTCTCCGGCCTTCCGGATGATGATCCGGTCGCCGATGAGCACGCCCTTGCGCTTGACCTCCTCCTGGTTGTGGAGGGTGGCGCGCGCGACGGTCGACCCCGCGACCTTGACCGGCTCGGTGACCGCGAACGGCGTCACCCGCCCGGTCCGCCCGACGTTGACCTGGATGTCCAGCAGCGTCGTGATCGCCTCTTCGGGCGGGTACTTGTACGCGATCGCCCACCGCGGCGCGCGCGATGTCGTGCCCAGCCGCCGCTGCAGCGCCACCCGGTCGACCTTGATGACCACGCCGTCGATCTCGTGTTCGGCGTCGTGCCGGTGCTCACCCCAGTAGGCGATGTGCGCGGTCAGCTCGTCGGCCGTGGTCAAAACCTTGCTGTACGGCGACACCGGCAGCCCCCACGCGGCCAGCGCGTCGTAAGCCTCCGACTGGCGCTGCGGCTCGAAGCCCTCGCGCTTGCCGAGCCCGTGGCAGATCATCCGCAGCCGGCGCTCCCGGGTGATCTTGGGATCCTTCTGCCGCAGCGTGCCCGACGCGGTGTTGCGGGGGTTCGCGTATGGCAGCTTGCCCGCTTCGACCATCTTCGCGTTCAGCTCGAGGAAATCTTCGACCCGGAAGTAGACCTCACCTCGCACCTCGACCAGCGCTGGCACCGGGAACTCGTCGGTGCCGGTCAGGGTCTCGGGCACGTGGTCGATCGTGCGGACGTTCAGCGTGACGTCCTCGCCGGTGGTGCCGGTGCCGCGAGTGAGCGCCCGGGTGAGGTGGCCGTTTTCGTACAACAGGTTGATCGCCAGGCCGTCGATCTTCAGCTCGGCGAGGAACTCGGTGCGGCCGACCTCCTTCTCGACACGCTCCACCCAGGCCAGGAACTCGTCGCGGTCGAACACGTTGTCCAGGCTGAGCATGCGCTCGAGGTGGTCATACGCGGTGAACTCGGTCGAGAACGTGCCCCCGACCTGCTGGGTCGGCGAGTCGGGCGTGACCAGCGCCGGGTGCTCGGCCTCGAGTTGCTGCAGCTCGCCGAGCAGCTCGTCGAACTGCCCGTCGGAGATGATCGGCGAATCCAGGACGTAGTAGCGGAACTGGTGGTCACGCAGTTCCTCGGCGAGGGCGCCGTGCCGCTCGCGCACGTCGGCCGGGACGTCGGTGACGTCCTCGGCGGTCACCGCGGCGTCGGCCGCCGCGACCTGGTCTTCGGGAAGCTCGGTGCTGCTCACGGGTAGTGACCCTAGTCGGCGGGACCGACATTTTCGTCTCGGCGGAGGTCCAGCCCGCGGACCAGTTCGCGGAACTCCAGAAGGGTGATGGCACCGGCCGGCTCGGCCTCCGCGGTTTCCACGCGCCGTAACCGTTCGGCCGCGAGCCGCTCACCCAATGTCGCGTCAAGGGGCAGGAACGTCATGGTCTGCCGGGCGGTGTCGTCGAGGTCGCCGAAGCCGGGGTGGAAGACGGCGACGTCGACCACGTGCTCGTCCTCGTCGACCTGCGCGACGACCCGGACGTCGGCCAGCGCGATCCGGTGCTCGCCGAGGTTGACGGTGACCTCGGTCGGATCCGGCACGGGCGGAACCGAGTCGTGGTACTCCCAGATCGCGTCGTCCGGCGGCGCCGCGGCGCGCCACGCGTCGGTGAACGGCCGCAGCTCCGGGTCCTCCTGACCGGTCACGACCAGCGCGTAGATCGATCGACGACCACGCTCGAGCGAAAAGTGCAGCCGCGGGTGCAGCGCCTCGACGAGCTGGCAGAGCTCGTACTCGACCCGGTGCGGCTCCCCCTCGCCGAGCGCCGCGCTGACCATCGGGAGCAGGTCGTACCAGCCTCGCCAGAACGCCTCGGCGGCGGCAGCCGGGTCCTCCGGCACGTGCTGCTCGGGCCACGCGGTGCGCGGGTCGGGCGGGTCGGCGGCGGCGTTCTTGCGGCGGAACAAGCGCATGGTTACGGGTGGTCCTCGTTCGGTCGGCTACCCCGCCACGCTACTTGCCGGGTGGCGGGGACGTCGGCGAGTTGCCCGATTCACCAACCTTCCGGAGGCTCCACGAAGGCTTTGCCGAGATCGCGGGTCAGCGAGAGGGCGCGACGCATCCAGTCCGGAGTGGCGCCGGCGAGGCCGCAGGCGGGGGTCGGCACGGCGCGTTCCGCCAGGACGCTGCGGTTGAAGCCGAGCCGGTCCGCCAGCCGGAACGCCGGCTCGCCGACGTCCTTGAGACTCGGCGGCGACGCCGGTGCCGTGGTCGGAACCGCGCCCAGGAACAGCGTCGCGCCGCCGTCCCAGACTTCGCCGATTTCGTCGAGGAACGCGGCGGACGCACCGTCGAGCGCGGCGAGGTCGAAGGCGAGAGCGTCGGCGCCGGCTTCGCGCAGCAGGCCGAGCGGCGGCTTCGCGGCGCAGCAGTGCAGGATCACCGGCCGGCCGGTGATCGTCTTCGCGCCGTCGATCACCGTCGCGAGCAGGTCGCGGGCGTCGGGCTCCGGCACCGCGGAGACGTTCCCGTAGCCGGACGGCGTCGACAGGCCACCGGCCAGAACCGCGGGCAACGAGGGCTCGTCGAACTGGACGACCACGGGCGCCCCGGTCCTGGCCCGGACCTCAGCGACGTGCTCGGTGAGGCCGTCCAGCAGGGACGACGTGAAGTCCCGCAGGGCGCCGCGGTCGGTGAGCACGCGATGACCACGAGGCAGCTCGATCCCGGCGCCGAGCGTCCACGGCCCGGCCAGCTGGATCTTGAAGACCGACGGGGTGGCTCCGGCCTTCTCCCGCGCTTCCTGAACGGCGTCGAGATCCCAGCGGAGCAGGTCGACGGCCCGGCGGTGCTCGTGCCCCGGCCGCGCCGCCACCCGGTAACCGCTCGGCACGACCTCGACGGCCAGGTCCACCAGCAGCGCGGCGGTCCGGCCGAGCATGTCCGCGCCGACGCCACGAGCCGGCAGCTCGGGCAGGTGCGGGAAGTCCGGCAACTCCCCGAACACGATCGCCGCCGCTTCCGCGGGATCCGTGCCCGGCATCGAACCGATCGCCGTCGCGGCGCCGCTGGGCCAAACTCGCTCATCCACGACTGCCGATTCTGGTCGACCACCCGCCGACGACGCCGACCGGGCCACCGCACCGAGCCGCCCGGAGGCAGACATACGCCGCATTTGCCTTTGCCGGCACCGTGACGGCACCCGCGCGGATAGGCTCACCCGCCATGACGAGTTCGCCACCGCAACCGGGCTGGTACCCCGATGCGCGGGACCCCCGTCTGCACCGCTGGTGGGACGGCCAGGCCTGGACCGCCAACACCCGGCCCGCCCACCAGGCACCACCGCCGAGCGACTCCGAGCCGATCGAGCTGGACATCGAACGGGCCCACGACCCGGCCCGGATCCAGAGCCAGGTCAACCGCGCGACGCGCGGCCGGGGCGCTGGACGCACCGGCGGCGGGACGCTGTTCACCGAGCCGGTCCTGGTGGTCAACCAGCGTGCCAAGCTGATCGAGATGGCCAACGAGTTCGGCGTCTTCGACCAGCACGGCAACCGGCTGGGTGGCGTCGTCGAAGTCGGCCAGAGCACGCTGAAGAAGGCGATCCGGCTGCTGACCAACTACGACCAGTTCCTGACCCACAAGTTCGAGGTCCGGGACGCCAACCACAGCACCGTGCTGAAGGTGACCCGGCCCGCGAAGGTCTTCAAGTCGCGGTTCCTCGTGACTAGGGCCGACGAGACCCCGATCGGCGAGATCGTCCAGGAGAACGTCTTCGGGAAGATCCGCTTCGGCTTCGTCGTCGACGGCCGCACCGTCGGCGGGATCTTCGCGGAGAACTGGCGCGCCTGGAACTTCTCGATCCGGGACCACGCCGACACCGAGGTCGCCCGGGTGACCAAGACGTGGGGCGGGTTCGTCAAGGCCGCCTTCACCACCGCCGACAACTACGTCGTGGAGATCCCTCACCCGCTGCCCGATCCGCTCGCCAGCATGGTGGTCGCCGCGGCCCTGACGATCGACACCGCCCTGAAGCAGGACACCAACTGAGCGAGTGACCGGCGTCTCAGCTTCTCCAGGTGGACAGCGGGCCCGGCACGGCTCAGGGTGAATGGAGGCCGGGACGCCGTCGTCTCGCCGGGACGGAGGTCACCGTGGAACCGTTGCCGGACAGCAGCGATCGGAACTGGACCGAGCCCGGCATCTACGAGGTCTCGGCCGGCGTCTACCGGATCCCGTTGCCGCTGCCCAACGACGCTCTGCGCGCGGTCAACGTCTACGCGGTCACCGATGGCGAGAAGCTGGTCCTGGTCGACTCGGGCTGGGCGTTGACCGTGGCTCGGCAACAGCTCGCGAACGCACTGGGCGGAATCGGCGCGGAGCTCGCCGACGTCAGCGAGTTCCTCGTCACCCACGTGCACCGCGACCACTATTCGCAAGCTGTCGTCCTTCGTCGCGAATTCGGCTCCAAGATCGCCCTGGGGCAGGACGAAGAGCCGTCGCTCAAGGCTTCCGGCAACCCTGACCGGCTGCCGATGGAAGCCCAGATCGATCTGCTGGCCCAGGCCGGTGCCGGCGAAGTCGTCAAAGCCCTGGCCCGCGACTTCGGCACGGACCGGCGGCACACGGAAGCCGATCTCTGGGAAGCGCCCGACGAGTGGCTGACTCCGGGACGACGTCCGATCCTGCCCGGCCGCGAGTTCGACGTCGTCGCCACTCCCGGCCACACGGCAGGCCATGTCGTGTTCGTGGACGACACCGCCGATCTGCTGTTCTCCGGCGACCACGTGCTCCCGCACATCACGCCCTCGATCGGTTTCCAGCCCGTGCCGGCCGAACTGCCGCTCAACGACTTCATCGACTCGCTGCGCCTGGTGCGTGCCATGCCGGACCGTCGCATGCTTCCCGCGCACGGTCCGGTGTCCCCCAGCGTGCACACGCGGGTCGACGAGCTCCTGGAACACCATCGGCAACGCCTCGAGACGATCGGCTCGCAGATCGTGGCCGGCGCGAGCACGGCATTCGAGGCCGCGCGCCGGATCGGCTGGACCCGGCGCAACCGCAAGCTGTCCGAAATGGACTCGTTCAACCAGACGCTCGCGGTCCTGGAGACAGCCGCGCATCTCGACCTGCTGGTGGCCCAGGGCAAACTGACCGCGCGAGTGGTCGACGGCGTCCGGCACTACACGACCTGACGAGACCGCGGCCAGTACCGCGGGTAGCCACGTGGTAGCAGCTACGACCCACGACCGGCTTCCTGCATACTGGGCGCAATGGATGTCATCAGACGTGCCAGGGCAACGGACATCGAAGCGCTCGTGCGCATGTTCGGCGCACCGGGCGAGCCGCTGGCAGCCGCCCTTCGCGAACTCATGAACACCCCGCACGTCACGCTGGTCGTCGCCGAAGACGACAACGGCGTGGCCGGCACCGCGCAACTGACGGTGCTGCGAGGACTCGCCTGGGAAGGCGCTACCCGCGGCCTGCTCGAAGGCATCCGCGCCGCTCGTCGTGGAGTGACCAGCGCACTTCTGACCTGGGGCATCGATGAAGCCCGCCGGCGAGGCTGCAGCCGTCTCCACCTCGATTCCGGCCTCGCGCGCGCCGACTTGCGAGACTTCTACGCGCGCTTCGGCTTCGAGCACAGCTATCAAGGGTTCGCCCGCACCCTGTGATACTGGCGCCGTGACCGACTACTCCATCCGCGCAGCACGGCGTGCAGACATCGGTGCGATAGTGCGCATGCTGGCGGACGACCAGCTCGGCGCGACGCGCGACGATCCGGACGACCTCGAGCCGTACCTGCTGGCTTTCGAGCAGATCGAGGCAGATCCGAACCAGCTTCTGGTCGTCGTGACGACCGACGACGAGCCGGTCGGAACGTTGCAGCTGACGATCATCCCCGGCCTGGCCAGACGCGGCGCGCTGCGCGGGCAGATCGAGGCCGTCCGGATCCGCGCCGACCACCGGGGCTCCGGACTCGGCGCCGACCTCGTGCGCTGGGCGATCGACGAGTCCCGACGACGCGGATGTGCCCTCGTGCAGCTCACCTCGGACGTCTCGCGACTCGACGCTCACCGGTTCTACGAGCGCCTCGGCTTCGTTCCGAGTCACACCGGGTTCAAGCTCAAGCTCTGACCGCTGAATGTGTTGGCATTCAACACTTTTCCTATTGTCTACATCGGACATCGTCCGAGATCAGCGCTCCTTCCGGAATCGACGACGCACCCGCCCACGCACGCGAACCATTCCCAATGAATTCCGATACGTCAAGTCGCGAAGGGCGCGAACGGACCGTTCGCGCCCTTTCCTGCGAATCTCGGTGACATATCCCGTGAGGCCCCGTACGGTCGCGCTCATGACACCTTCGCAACCACTGCGCAAGCTCGCCCCTTCGACCGATTCCTCGAGCGGCCACGACCAGCTGCCGTTCATATTGAGGGTCGTCCGCACCGCACCGGATACGTTGCAACGTATGAAGGACGACCAAGTCGTCGATCTGATCCGCGCCGCCGACGCCGAGATCTCCAAGCTGCAGGCCCTGCAGCTACGGGCGATCGCAGACCTGAGCGTGCGCCGGAGACGGGCACCCAGCGCCGCTTCGGAAGTAGCTCTGGCCCTGTCCATCACCGAACACCGTGCCGGCGCCATGGTTTCGGCGGCGAACGCACTGACCGCCCGGCTTCCCCGCATGCTCCACCTCATGGACGACGGCCGGCTCGACCTCTACCGCGCCATGAAGGTCACCGACGCGACGGCGTGGCTGTCCGGAGACCACGTACGCCTGGTCGATGCGGCGCTCGAGGAGCGCGTACCCGGACGCAACGCCACCCAGGTCCGCCGGGCCGCGGCTTACGCAGCCGCGAAAGTGGATCCGGAGGGGGCGGCGCAACGCACCGACCGGAGCTTCGTCGAACGGCGGCTGGCCTTGCACCACCAGGACACCGGCGTGACCAGCCTGTCGATCAACAACGCTCCCACCGAGAAGGCGACTGCGGCTTACGCTCGCGTCGACCGGGCCGCACGAGCCTTGAAGACGCCTGACGAGTCCCGCACGCTGGATCAGCTCCGAGCCGACGTCGCCATGGATCTGCTGCTCAGCGGAACGGGCGGTCCCGGCGAGCGTACGGAGGTGTTCCTGCACGTCGACCTGGCGACCTATCTCGGTATGAACGACTTCCCGGCGGTCTTGGCCGGCCGCGGGCCCGTCGCGGCGTCCGTGGCCCGTCGGATCATCAGCGGCTCGGACACGACGCTCCGGCGGGTCCTCACCGATCCGCGTACCGGCCGAGCTACCGAGCTGTCGCCCACGCGCTACCCGCTGGCCCCGGCGCACGCCGAGTTCATCCGGGTCCGCGACCGCGAGTGCCGGCAGCCCGGCTGCACACGTCCCGCGCAGAGCTGCGGAATCGAAGCGACCCGCGCACAGGGCGAGGCCGCAGGTCAACCGGTCACCTACTGCTCCCGGCACCGCAGGCTGAAAGACATCCCAGGAGCTGAAATGTCAAGCCGCAACGTTCTCGGCGTAGTGCGACCAGGCGGTCGTCTCGTCGTAGAGGGTGCCGGTTTTGAGGCAGCCGTGCAGGATGCCGACGAGCCGGTTCGCGAGTTGGCGCAGGGCGGCGTTGTGGCTGCAGCCGCGGGCGCGTTGCCGGTCGTAGTAGGCGCGGGCTCCGGGCGAGGCTTTCAGCGCGGCGAACGCCTGGGCCATCAGGGTGTCGATGAGCCGGTCGTTGTGGATGAACCGCGCCAGGGCGACCTTCTTCTTGCCGGACGCCTTGGTAATCGGGGAGGTGCCGGCGTAGTTCTTGCGGGCCTTGGCGGTGGCGTAACGGTGCGGGTCGTCCCCGAACTCGGCGAGCACCCGGGCACCGAGCACCGCTCCCAGCCCGGGCTGGGAGGCGATGATCTCAGCGGCCGGGTGCCGGCCAAAATGGGTCTCCACCTGCTCCTGCAGGGTCTTGACCTGGGTGTTGAGCACGGTCAGCACCGCGATCAGAGCCTGGATCGAGGCGGCGTAGGCGGCGGCCACGACCTCGGGCTGGGTCAAGTACTCAGCGCGCAGCGCGGCCTGGATCGCCGCGGCCTTGCCGGCGATGTCACGGCGGCGGGCGCGCTGGAGCGCGGCACTGATCTGGGAGAGGCTCAACCGGGCGGCTTGGGCCGGGGTCGGGGCTTTCGCCAGCAGTTCCAGGGTGTCGGCGGCGTCGAGGTCGTCGAACGCGACCAGCGCGGCGGGGAAGTAGTCCCGCAGCGCGTGGCGCAGCCGCTGGGTGTGGCGGGTCCGTTCCCAGATCAACGTCTTGTGGGTGCGGGTCACCACCTTGACTGCCTCGGCCTGGGCGGAGTCGCCGGCAACCGGGCGCAGTTCGTGGGCGTGGGTGCGGACCATGTCGGCCAGCACGTGCGCATCACCGGCGTCGCTTTTGGCGCCGGAAACCCCCAGCCGGCGCCGGAATTCCGCTGCCTGCAACGGATTGACCGCCATCACCGTGTACCCGGCCGCGACCAGCGCGGCCACCCACGGTCCCCGGTCGGTCTCGATCCCGATCACCACCTCCACCTCGTCGTCGGGGGCCTCACCGACCTGGTCGCCGATCATGGCGTGCAGCCGGGCCATCCCGCCCACACCCTCAGGCAGCCGGGCCTTGACCAGCCGCCGCCCCGAGCCGTCCATCAGCTCGACGTCGTGATGGTCCTCGGCCCAGTCATCTCCCACCAACAGCCGCAACGGTCCTCCCGCTCTCGATGCCGATCACCGTCCATAGCCAGCGGGAGAACATCAGCGACCTAATCAAGCAGTGCTCACACCAACCGGTGGGCACGACATCCCAGCAGCGATCAACTCTCCCGGCCCACCGGCAGGGGCACTGTCTTTCAGCAGGACTCACGCGTCCGGGAAAACCGAGTGCTCACCTACCGGCCGGCTACCACCAGGAGTGTGCCTTACAGCCCACTCCCAGAACTGATTAGGCCAACCCGGTTGGACCTACGAAGTCACGCCGGACGGCACGCTGAACGTCGAGACACCAGCCGGCGAGACACATTCGACGACGCCACCATCGATGGATCCGGACCAATGGCGAGCGAACCGAAGCCGCCGGAAGCCACGGCAGTGATCGAAGGTCAGCGCGTGCCCGAGATCTTCGCGCTGCCGAGGACGATGTCCCCGCCCTCGACATCCGGCCGGTAGAGCACGACGACCTGGCCCGGGGCCACCCCGCGCAGCGGCTCACGCAGGTGCACCGTCATGGTGTCGGAGTCGACGTCGGCGACCGCGTCCACGATGCCTCCGTGAGCCCTGACCTGCACCACGCATTCCGTCGGTTCGGTCAGCGGCTCGCCACTGGGCCAGATCGCGCGATCAGCCTCGATCACCTTGATCCCGAGCCCTTCCGCGGATCCGACCTTGACGGACCCGGAAACCGGCTCGAGCGACAGGACGTACCGAGGACGGCCGTCGGGCGCCGGAGCTTCGATCCCGAGCCCCTTGCGCTGTCCGACGGTGAATCCGTGCACTCCGGTGTGCCGGCCGAGCACCGCGCCGGTTTCCGCGTCGACGAGCTCACCAGGGCGCTGGCCCAGGCGGTTCTCCAGGAACTTCTTGGTGTCGCCGTCCGGGATGAAGCAGATGTCGTGGCTGTCCGGCTTGTTGGCGACGGACAGACCGCGTCGCTCAGCTTCGGCCCGCACCTCGGTCTTCCAGGAGTCGCCAAGGGGGAACATGGCGTGGCTGAGCTGCTCGGCGGTGAGGGAAGCGAGCACGTAAGACTGGTCCTTGCCGCTGTCGGCACTACGGCGCAGCTCAGGCACGCCGTCCACCACCGAGAGGCGGGCATAGTGGCCTGTTGCGACCGCGTCGAAGCCGAGCGCCATCGCCTTCTCGAGAAGAGCTTCGAACTTGATCTTCTCGTTGCAGGTGACACACGGGTTCGGGGTACGCCCGGCGGCGTACTCGCCGACGAAGGTCTCGACGACCTCTTCGGTGAAGCGCTCCGCGAAATCCCAGATGTAGAAAGGAATTCCGAGGATGTCAGCAGCGCGGCGGGCGTCGTGCGAGTCTTCGATCGTGCAGCAACCGCGCGACCCGGTCCGCAAGGTGCCGGGCTTGGCCGACAGCGCCAAGTGCACGCCGACGACGTCGTGCCCGGCGTCGACGGCGCGCGCCGCGGCGACCGCCGAGTCCACTCCTCCGCTCATCGCGGCCAAAACCCGCATTGCCTTACACCTCTTGCTTCTGGGTCTGCTTGCGCATTCCGGCCAGACCGGCCTGACGGGCACGGGTGACGACTCCACCGATCTCGGCGGCCACCGCCTCGACGTCCGCGGCGGTGGATGTGTGGCCAAGGGAGAACCGAAGGGAGCCCCGGGCTGCCGCGGGGTCGGCGCCCATGGCAAGCAGTACGTGGCTCGGCTGAGCGACACCCGCCGTGCAGGCGGAGCCTGTCGAGCATTCGATGCCCTTGGCGTCGAGCAGCATCAGCAGGCTGTCGCCGGCGCACCCGGGGAACGTGAAGTGCGCGTGGCTGGGCAGCCGCTCGCCGTCTCCGCCGTTGAGAATCGCGTCGGGCACCTCGCGGCGGATGACTTCGATGAGGCCGTCGCGGAGCTCCTCGACACGCTTGGCGTATTCGGCTCGGGACGCGACGCTGGCTCGGACCGCGGCCGCGAACCCGACGATCGCCGGAACGTCGAGGGTGCCGGAGCGAACGCTGCGCTCCTGGCCTCCGCCGTGCAGCAACGGCACGCACGTGACGTCGCGGCCGAGCAGAAGCGCACCCACGCCGAACGGGCCGCCGAGCTTGTGCCCGGTCAGGGTCAGCGCGGCGGCGCCGCTGGCAGCGAAGTCGACTGGGACGGCTCCGACAGCCTGAACCGCGTCGGTGTGCAGCGGGATGTCGAACTCCGCGCACACGGCGGCCAGCTCGGCGATCGGATTGATGGTGCCGACCTCGTTGTTGGCCCACATCACCGTCACCAGCGCCACGCTTTCGGGATCCGCGGCGATGGCGGTGCGCAGGGTATCGGGCAAAACGCGGCCCTGACTGTCGACTTCCAGCAGCGTGATCTCGGCGCCGCAGTGCGATTCGAGCCATTCGACGGTGTCGAGCACGGCGTGGTGCTCCGCGGCGCCGACCAGGAGGCGGCGACGCTGGTCCTGCTCGTCGTGGCGGGCCCAGAAGATGCCCTTGAGCGCGAGGTTGTCGCTTTCGGTGCCACCGCCGGTGAAGATCACCTCGGAGGGGCGGGCGCCCAGAGCGTCGGCGATGGTTTCGCGGGCTTCCTCGACCATCCGGCGAGCGCGACGGCCCGAAGAATGCAACGCGGAGGCGTTGCCCACGTTGGACAGCGCCTCGGTCATCGCCGTTACGGCTTCGGGCAACATCGGAGTGGTCGCCGCGTGGTCGAGATAGGTCATCGCTCCACCAGGGTAGTCCGCTCCACCGCGTGACGAAGCCCACCCTGGCCCACGAAGTGGGCTGTCACACCTTCGACGGCCAACGTCCGGTCAGCCGGACCCCCAGCAGCGCGAGGGCCACCAAGGCGACCGTGAGCAGGGCCATCGCCGGCGCCGGGTCGAGAACCGAGCCCACCGCGCCGAGCAGGACGCCGCCCAGGCCGATGAGCAGAGCGGACCCCACCCAGTCGGCCAGCTGCACCGCCGAGGTGTTGAACCCGCGTTCGCCCTCCGGCGAGACGCTCGGTCAGGCCGCGGGCCGGGATCGCGTCGGCGACTTCGGGGCTGTCGTCGCGGACCGTGATCCTCAGCACCGGGCCGTCCTGCCGCCAGGACGCCCGCAGCCGCGTGGTCGCCGGACGGTCCAGAGCGGCGAGCACCAGGCCGCGGGTCATCGTCCGCGCGGTGTGGGCGATGTCCTGCGGGAGCGGTGCGTCGCCGATCGGGTCGACCAGGTCGACGTCGACCTCGGTGTGGCGGACCAGGTCGGCGAGCTGGCTCCTGAGCTGGGCGAACGCCGCGCCTGCCCGCTCTTCGGAACGGGCTTGGTCGCGATCGACGACACCCTTCAGCTCGAGCAGCGCGTCGGTGGCCAGGTCGACCGCGGTGCGGCGGGCGACGGCGTCGGACAGACGTCCGGAGCGCAACACGGCGAGGAGCGTGGTCAGGGTCGCCGCGTGGGTCTGGCCGAGGTCGGTGATCGCCTGCGCCCGCGCGGTGGCCGCCGCGAGGTTGCCGGCCAAGACCTCCGGACCCGGGTCGGCCGCACGCTGGCCCGCGTCCGTGCTGAGGATGTGCCACAGCCGCGCGGCAAGCTCCAGCTCCGCCGTCGGCGGCTCCGCCTGCTCCGGCACCACGGCGAGCACGGCGCCGTTGCCGACCGGCGGCATCGACGAAAAGAGGACAAGACGGCGTTCGACCCCGCCGAGCACGCCGTCGACCACCAACGCCCTGCCCGGCTCGCTGCGCTCGACCAGCCGTTGCAGCTCGACGCTCGTCACGGCGTCGGCGATCGCCTGGTCGCCGACGACCTTGAGCGGGCTGCGCGGACAGTCGCCGGTCTGCATGGCCGCCGCGCGGTGCGGAACGAGCTTCCCGAGCTCGGCGGAGAACCGGAGGAGCAGCTGCGGCCGCGGTGCCGACAGCAGCCGTTCGACGACGTCCAGCACGTGTCGCGGATCCGACCAGGAAGCGTCCATACCGTCCAAGCTAGGCGCGCCGGCGACGGCGCTGCCTGCTCGTCCGGCTAGTGAACACTGCTCGTCCGGGTGGTTCGGCGGAATAGCCGGGCGGGTTGACTCCTTGGGGAGGACATTCGAAGTCACGAATCCGAGGAGAGCAGAGAGCACCATGCGAGCGATCACCTTCTCCGCCTACGGCGGGCCGGACGTCCTGCAGCTGTCCGAGGTTCCGGTGCCGGAGCCCGGCCCGGGGCAGGTACGGCTGGCCGTGCGGGCCGCCGGGATCAACCCGATCGACTGGAAGATCCGCAACGGCTACATGCAGCAGAACTTCCAGGTCCCCTTCCCGCACATCCCCGGTCTCGAGGTGGCCGGAGTCGTCGACGCCGTCGGCGAGGGCGCGGACTTCGCCGTCGGTGACGAGGTCTTCGGCTGGTCCGAGACCGGCGCGTACGCCGAGTACGCGCTGGCGAAAACACTCGCGCCGAAGCCGGCCGGCATCTCGTGGGCGGACGCGGCGGCACTGCCGGTCGCGGGCGAGACGTCGCTTCGCGTCCTCGGGCTGCTCGACGTCCGCGAGGGCGAGACGCTGCTGATCCACGGCGCCAGTGGCACGGTCGGGCGGTTCGCCGCGCAGGTCGCCGTCGCCAAGGGGTTGACCGTCATCGGCACCGCGGGCAGCAGGAACCTCGATGACCTGAAGTCGCTGGGCGTCGTCCCGGTGCGCTACGGCGACGGCTGGCTGGACCGGGTCCGCGAGGCCGTGTCCGGGCCGGTCGACGCCGTGTTCGACGCCGTCGGGCACGGGGTGCTGCCCGGGTCGGTCGAGCTGCGGGGGACGAAGGACCGGATCGTCACGATCGCCGACGGGGCCGCTTTCGAGCTGGGCATCCCGTTCTCGAGCGGGGGCGAGCAGACGCGTGAGGTCCTCACCGGGATCGCCGGCTGGGTGACCGACCGCGGGGTCCGCATCGCGCAGGGCCGGAGCTACCCGCTCGCCGAGGCGGCCGCCGCGCAGATCGAGAGCGAGGACGGCCACCCCGGCGGGAAGCTCACGCTCGCCGTCAGCTGACTGGACGTACGCGAGACCGCCTAGGCCGCGGCACCAAAGCTCTGCCGCAAGACCGAGCCCGCCCGGGCGCCACGCCCGGCCGGTCGAATGCCGAGCCGTCGCGGCTCCACAGAGGACAGCGAACGGGCCTGTCATCGGATCACGATGACAGGCCCGCGTTCACGAGACAGCGAACGCCTCCCAACCCGGGCCTGTCGCCGGATCGCGGCGACAGGGCCCGGATCACTTCGCGGGAGGCGAAGCCAGGGGGACCGGCTGGGGACGCGGGGTCCGGCGCCGCTGCTGGGCCGGGATCTTCACCGTCCCCAGCGCCGAATGCACCGACGCCTCGGCGAGCGCCGCCAGCTCACGACGATTCTCCGCACGGCCCGGCGCAATCTCCGGGCAGATGTGGATTTCCAGCACCAGCCCGCGCAGCGCCGCGACCCGGCGCAGGGACGCGATCAGCGACTCCGGGCCGATGAACGACGGACGACTGGTCTCCCGGCCGTCCGCGAGGCGGTACCGCAGCGCGATCGGGCGGACCGGGACGCCGCCGTCGATGGCCGCCTGGAACGTCGCGGTCGTGAATCGACCAGACGCCAAGCCGCACCACGTCGTGCCCTCCGGGGTCACGCTCACCAGCGACCCCGTCCGCAGCGCGTCGGCCAGCGACGCCATCGTGGCCGGCAACGTCGTCAGGCGTTCGCGGTCGAGGAAGATGCTGCCGCCGCGGCGGACCAGGCCGCCCAGCACGGGCCAGCCCGCGATCTCCTTCTTGGCCAGCGCCCGCATCGGCCGCAGCGCGTTGATCGCGACGATGTCCAGCCACGAGATGTGGTTGTTGACCACCAGCGCGCCACGGCCGGCCGGCGCGGTCAGGAAGTCCTCGCCGCCGCGAACGTCCAGCCGGACGCCGAACGCCCGCAGCACGCCGCGGAAGATCAGCCGGACCCGGCGCTCGCGGCCCCACGACACCAGCAGGAGGGGTGCCGTCAGCAGTGCCGAAAAAACGACGAAGATCGCCGCGGTGAAGCGCAGCACCCGCCGTGGGAAGCCGACGACCGGGTCGCCGTCGGTCAGGCAGCCGTCGCCGCACGGCGAGGCCGGCATCCAGGCGTGGCTCATACCTGGACCCCGAGGAAGAACTTGAGGTAGCGCTCGTCGACGTTGTGCAGGTCCAGCACGACGAAGAAGTCCGCGACGCCGAAGTCGGCGTCGAGCGCGGGCGGTCCGTAGGCCTTGGCGCCGAGCCGGACGTAGCCCTTGATCAGCGGCGGAAGGAGCGAGCGGGCCGGGCGTTCGATCCCGGACGCGTCCCACGGGATCAGCGGCGAGACGCGCGTGGCCTCGTCCGAGTAGTGCTTGGTGCGCAGTACGTCCCACACACCGGCGGCGAACGAGCCGCCGTCCACCAGCGGGACCGACGCGCAACCGGCGAGGTAGCGGTGGCCGGAAAGCAGCATGTAGCGAGCGATCCCGGCCCAGACCAGGCTGACGACGGCGCCGCTGCGGTGGTCCGGGTGCACGCACGATCGGCCGGTCTCGACCAGCGACGGCCGCAGCCCGTCGAGCGCGCTCAGGTCGAACTCGCTGTCGGCGTAGAGCTTTCCGGCCACGGCGGCGCGGTCGGGCGGCAGCATCCGGTAGCAGCCGACGATTTCGCCCGTGTTGTCGTCGCGGACCACGAGGTGGTCGCAGAACTCGTCGAACTCGTCGACGTCGAGACCGGCGATCGGCGAATGCAGCCGCGCGCCCATCTCCTCGGCGAAAACCCGGTGCCGGAGCCTCTGCGCGGCAACCACTTCTTCGTTCGCGTGGGCGACGAGGAGGGAGTACCGGGCAGCGTCCGCGGGGAGGTCGGCACCCGCCTGATCAGTGCTGACGAGGAGCTGTGACGTCGTCATGGTCAAGGTGTACCTGCGCGGAGGAAGCCGCGGAGAGTGCCATCCGATGACCGATTAGTGCACGTTCAGTTAATTGCGGGTTCTCAGGCTTCTCTCAGGTCCCGCAACCGCGCGAAGGGCCTTCCGGGTGATCCCGGAAGGCCCTTCGGAGCAACACTCAGCCCTTGCGCTTCTCGACCGCTTCGGTCAGCTGCGGCGCGACGTTGAACAGGTCGCCGACGATGCCGAAGTCGGCGATCTCGAAGATCGGCGCCTCCGGGTCCTTGTTGACGGCGATGATCGTCTTCGACGTCTGCATGCCGGCGCGGTGCTGGATCGCGCCGGAGATGCCGAGCGCGATGTACAGCTGCGGCGACACGGTCTTGCCGGTCTGGCCGACCTGGAACTGCGCCGGGTAGTAGCCGGAGTCGACAGCGGCACGCGACGCGCCGACAGCCGCGCCGAGCGAGTCGGCCAGCTTCTCGACGACGTCGAACTTCTCCGCGGAGCCGACACCACGGCCACCGGAAACCACGATCGAGGCCTCGGTCAGCTCGGGACGGTCACCGCCGGTCACCGGCTCGACGCCGGTGATCTTGGTCGACTTCGCCGGGTCGGTGGCGGGGAGCTCGACGGTCTCCTCGGCCGCCGCGCCCTCGGCCGGCTCGGCCTCGACCGCGCCCGGGCGGATCGAGACGACCGGCGCGCCCTTCGCGGACTTCGACTTGACCGAAAACGCACCACCGAAGATCGACTGGTCGATGACGCCGTCGCCGTTGACGCCCACGGCGTCGTAGATCAGGCCGGAGCCCAGACGTACGGCCAACCGGGCGGCGACCTCCTTGCCCTCACCGCTGGCGGTGACGAGCACGGCGGCCGGGGATGCCTGCTGCGCCAGCGCGGCGAGCACGTCCACCTTCGGCGTGACCAGGTAGTTCGCAGCGTCGTCGCCTTCCGCGACATACACCTTGGCGGCGCCGTGCGACGCCAGCGCCTGCTTCGCCTTGGCGGCGGTCCCGGTCGGGCCGACGACGACGGCCGACGGCTCACCGAGCGCGCGGGCCGCGGTCAGCAGCTCGAGCGTGACCTTCTTGACCTCACCGTCGACGTGGTCGACGAGGACGAGTACTTCAGCCATGTTCTTGGTTCCTCCTCGAAGAGCCGTTGTCAGATGAGCTTCTGGCCGACCAGGTACTCGGCGACCTTGGTGCCGCCGTCGCCCTCGTCCTCGACCTTCTCACCGGCGGTGCGCGGCGGCTTCGGCGAGGATTCGGTCACGGCGGACCACGCGTTGGCGAGGCCGACCTCGCCCGCGTCGACGCCCAGGTCGGCGATGGTGAACGTCTCGACCGGCTTCTTCTTCGCGGCCATGATGCCCTTGAACGACGGGTAGCGCGGCTCGTTGATCTTCTCGCCGACGCTCACCACCGCGGGCAGGGTCGCCTCGAGGCGGGTGAGGCCGTCCTCGGTCTCGCGGACGGCCTTGATGGTCGTGCCGTCGACCGTGACCTCGCGCGCGTAGGTGACCTGCGGCAGGCCGAGCAGCTCGGCGAGGATCGCGGGGACGGCGCCGCCGCGGCCGTCGGAGGACTCGTTGCCGGCGATGATCAGGTCGTAGCCTTCGACCTTCGCGATCGCGGCGGCGAGCACCTTGGCGGTGGCGATCGCGTCGGAGCCGTGCAGCGCCTCGTCGGAGACGTGGATGGCCTTGTCGGCGCCCATGGACAGCGCCTTGCGGATGGCGTCGGTCGCGCGGTCCGGGCCCACCGAGATCACGGTGACCTCGCCCTCGCCGGCTTCCTTGACCTTCAACGCCTCTTCGACGGCCTTCTCGTTGATCTCGTCGAGCACGGCGTCGGCGGATTCGCGGTCAAGGGTGTGGTCGGTCCCGTTGAGCTTCCGCTCCGAGTAGGTGTCCGGTACCTGCTTGACCAGGACAACGATGTTCGTCATGGGTCTGCTTCGACCTCCCGGTTGTGCCCCGCGGACGACCACGGGTCAGTGCTCTACTGGCCGGTAGATTAGGGCCAATCGGCGCGCAGGACCCGTCGAGGTGACGCCATTCACCTGGATGCGCAATCTAATGGGACCATCGTCCCGGTAGTCGACCAGTTACCTCCCTCGAACAGCCGTTCGTCCGATCGGACCAACCACGGCCTACTCGCAGTGGGTGTCAGGCATTAACCTCCCCCACCATGCCCGCGCGCATCGCCGTCATCACCGACTCGAGCTCCTGCCTGCCCGACCTCGTCGCCTCCCGCTGGGCCATCGGAGTCGTCCAGATCCAGCTGAACCTGGGTGGTCACTTCGACGACGAAAACCGCTTCGACCGCGACAAGGTGATCGACGCCATGAGAGAGGGGCACGTGATCACCACTTCGCCCCCGGATCCGGGGGCGTTCTTCTGGGCGTACCAGGAAGCGGCCGCCTCCGGCGCGACGGCCATCGTCAGCATCCACATCTCGGGCCGCATGTCCGACACCGTCCGCGCGGCGCGCGAGGCCGCCCAGCAGGTCCGCATCCCCGTGCACGTCCTGGACAGCCGCACCACCGGGATGAGCCTCGGCTTCGCCGCGGTGTCCGCGGCCCGGGCGGCCGCGGCGGGCGCGGACGCCGGCCGGGTCATCGAAGCCGCCGAACGCCGGTGCATCACCAGCACCGAGTTCATCTACGTCGACACGCTGGAGTACCTC
Organism: Amycolatopsis sp. NBC_01488; assembly: GCF_036227105.1. NCBI lineage: Bacteria > Bacillati > Actinomycetota > Actinomycetes > Pseudonocardiales > Pseudonocardiaceae > Amycolatopsis > Amycolatopsis sp. NBC_01488. Next base: position 505,382 of record NZ_CP109434.1, read on the forward strand.
CGCCGGGGCGGCCGGATCGGCGCCGCGCAGGCGATGCTCGGCACCGCGTTCTCCATCAAGCCGCTGCTCACGGTCAAGGACGGCGAGGTCGCGCCGCTGGCCCGCGTCCCCGGCACGCGGCGCGCGCTGGCCAAGATGGTCGACCTCGCGGTCAAGAAGTCCGGCGGCTTCCGCGCCGACATCGCCGTGACCCGGTTCGGCGCGAGCGACCACGAGCTCGAGATCGGCCGGCAGATCGAACGCCGGGTCCCGGCGATGGCCGAGAACATGGTCGTCGAAGCGAGCACGGTCATCGGCGCGCACCTCGGCCCGGGCGCGCTCGGCATCACGGTGTCGCCGGTGTAGTGACCCGGCGCCCCGGAATCGCCAGCACCACGAGCGGGACCACGACGCCGAGCGCGGTCGTCGCGATGATCAGCACCTGGTCGATCCGCTCGAAGTGCGCCACGTGACCGAGGTGGTAGAGGAAGTGCGGCAGCCCGAACAGCAGGCCCGCCACACCGGCGAGCCGGGCCACGGCTGTGGTGCCGATCACGGCAACGCCGACCAGCAGCGCGGCGAGCGCCAGATTGAGGCCTCCAAAGTCGCGCAGGAGGTGCTCGTTGAAGGGCCCGTCCATGGCGACCCAGCTGGTGCGAAAACCCGGAAAGTCCTGGTAGAAGCCGCTTGGCGACACCAGTGGCCAAATTCCGACCATCGCCTCGACCAGGCCGAAGACGACGAGCAGTACGCGGGTGATTGTCCGTTGCATGACCACGGAACGAGGCGGCCGGCCCGGACGTGACACCCGCTAGGGTCGCGGAGGTGACCACCCCAGCCACCCGGGCCGAGGCGCTGCACCTGACCGGCGAACGGACCGTCCCCGGCATCGCCGAGGAGAACTACTGGTTCCGACGCCACGAGGCCGCGTACCTCGCCCTGCTCCCCCACTGCGCGGACGCGACGGTGCTCGAAGCCGGCTGCGGTGAGGGCTACGGCGCGAGCCTCCTCGCGACCACAGCCCGCCGGGTGCTCGCGCTGGACTACGACGTGCCGACCACCGAGCACGTCGCCCGCCGCTACCCCGACGTCGCCGGCGCGCGGGCGAACCTGGCGTTCCTGCCGGTGCGCGACGCCGCGGTCGACGTCGTGGCCAATTTTCAGGTCATCGAGCACCTGTGGGACCAGGCCGGCTTCCTCGCCGAGTGCCGGCGAGTGCTGTCGCCGAACGGCAAACTGCTGGTCACGACGCCGAACCGGCTGACTTTCACCCCGGACAGCGACACGCCGCTGAACCCGTTCCACACCCGTGAGCTGGCGCCCGCCGAACTGGCCGGCCTGCTCGCCGACGCCGGTTTCGACGTCGAAACACTGCACGGCCTGCACCACGGCCAGGCCGTACGCGCGCTCGACGAGCGGTACGGCGGGTCGATCATCGACGCCCAGCTCGACGTGGTCATGGGTTCGCTGCCCGGTCAGGCTGTCTGGCCGGAGGCGCTGCTCGCCGACGTCGCCGCCATCGAGGCCACGGGCTTCGACATCCATGGCGACGACCTCGACGCGAGCCTCGACCTGGTCGCCGTGGCGGTGCGCCGATGAACGAAGGCACCTTCTGCCTCGTCCTGCACAGCCACCTGCCGTGGCTGCCGCACCACGGGAGCTGGCCCGTCGGCGAGGAATGGCTCTACCAGGCGTGGGCGCACTCCTACCTGCCGATGGTCGAGATGCTCGAGCGGCTCGCCGCCGAAGGCCGTCAGGATCTGCTGACGCTGGGCGTCACGCCGGTGCTCGCCGCGCAGCTCGACGACCCGTACAGCATCCGCGCGTTCCACGACTGGCTCGGCCACTGGCAGCTGCGCGCCCAGCACGCGTCGACGCTGTGGCGAGGCGACCCGACCCTGCGGGAGCTGGCGGCGGCCGAGCACCGGACCGCCGTCCGCGCGGCCGAGGAGCTGGGCACCCGCTGGCGGCACGGCTTCTCCCCCATCCTTCGTTCGCTGGTCGACAATTCGACGATCGAGCTGCTCGGCGGGCCGCTGGCCCACCCGTTCCAGCCGCTGCTGGACCCGCGGGTGCGCAAGTTCGCACTGAACGCCGGCCTGGCCGACATGGCGCTGCGGATCGGGTCGCGGCTCGCCGGGATTTGGGCGCCGGAGTGCGGCTACGCGCCTGGTATGGAAAAGGACTACGCGGCCGCGGGCGTCCGGCGGTTCATGGTCGACGGGCCGTCGCTGCGTGGCGAGACCTGGGCGGCGCGGCCGATCGGCGACAGCGACGTGGTCGCTTTCGGACGAGACCTCGAGGTCACCTACCGCGTGTGGTCGCCGAAGGCCGGCTACCCCGGCCACGCGGCATACCGCGACTTCCACACCTGGGCACACGAGGTCGGGCTCAAGGCGTCGCGCGTCACCGGGAAGACGGTCGAGCCGCCGGACAAGGCGCCGTACGACCCGTCGCTGGCCGCGGACGTGCTGGGGCTGCACGTCAAGGACTTCGTCGACACCGTGGTGACGCGGCTGCGTTCGCTGAAGAAGCAGCACGGGCGTGAGGCGCTCGTGGTCGCCGCGTACGACACGGAGCTGTTCGGGCACTGGTGGCACGAAGGGCCGGCCTGGCTGGAGGGCGTGCTGCGCGCGTTGCCCGAGGCGGGCGTCCGGGTGACGACGCTGAAGGGCGCGCTCGACGCCGGGCTCGTCGGCGAGCCGATCGCGCTGCCCGCGTCGTCGTGGGGGTCGGGCAAGGACTGGCGCGTCTGGGACGGCGAACAGGTCAAGGACATGGTCGACGCCAACACCGCGCTGCAGCGGCGACTGCTCGACCTCGTTGCCGGTTTGGCGACCACGGCGCGCGACACCGTCGCCGACCAGGCCGTGGCCGAAGCGATGCTGGCGCTGGAGAGCGACTGGGCGTTCATGGTCACCAAGGACTCGGCCGCGGACTACGCGCGCCGCCGCGCGGCGGTGCACACCGAGCGCTTCGACGCTTTGGCCGATTTGCTGCGACGCGGCGACCGCGCACGGGCCGAAGAGCTGGCGGCGGCCTACCGCGCCGACGACGGACCGTTCGGGCACCTCGACGCCCGGGCACTGAAGCACGACTGAAGGAGACTCATGGGTATCCACGAAATTCCGGTCAAGACGCTCGACGGGACCGACAGCTCGCTGGGCGCGTTCGCTGGCAAGGCGCTGCTCGTGGTCAACGTCGCCTCAAAGTGCGGCCTGACCCCGCAGTACTCCGGACTGGAGCGGCTTCAGGAGCGCTTCGGCGCCCAGGGCTTCTCCGTGGTCGGTTTTCCGTGCAACCAGTTCGCGGGGCAGGAGCCGGGCAGCGCCGAGGAGATCCAGACGTTCTGTTCGACGACCTACGGCGTCACCTTCCCGCTGTTCGAGAAGATCGACGTCAACGGCGAGGGCAGGCATCCGCTGTACGCCGAACTGACCAAGACGGCCGACGTCGACGGCGACTCCGGCGACGTCCAGTGGAACTTCGAGAAATTCCTGGTCAGCGCCGACGGCGAGGTCCTGGCGCGGTTCCGGCCCCGGACCGAGCCCGAGGACGACCAGGTCGTCAAGGCCATCGAAGCCGCACTGCCGGCGTGAACCGACGGGTGACGCGCCGGGCCATCGCCCGGCGCGGCGCCGTCACAGGCCGAGTTGCTCGCGCCCGACCGCGTTGAGGTCGTCGAGCGTGGCGCGGCCGGTCCAGTTCATTTCGTAGTCTTCGGGCGCGAAGTCGCCCGGGCTCGCGCCGGTCAGGAACGCGCGGCCGCACTTCTCGGCGTAGGCCGCGTTCTTCGCGCAGTGCGGGCTCGCCGGGATGTACATGACGTTGCCCCAGCGGGCCGGGTTGGTGCCGTCGGCGACCGCGTGGACGATGTCGCCGTGCCACCAGACCGTGTCGCCCGGTTCGATCGCGGGGATCGAGGTCAGCGCGGGCAGCAGGTCGTCGTGGTATTTGTCGCTCACCGGCAGGGCCTGGCCGTTCGCGGCGCCACAGAGGTCGTCGTCCGGGAGGTCGTCCTGAAGCGCGCGAAGCAGTACGTACGCGATCGCCGACGGGATCGGCACCACGTGCAGCACGCCGTCGCCCTGGCGCATTTCCGACAACGCGGTCCAGCCCTGGAAGGTGCGGAAGGCCGAGCACATGACCGTCGACGGGTATTCGTCCACTTCGGTGCGGTATGCGCCGTCCCACGGGTCGTACTGGTGCCAGTTTCCGGCGAAGACGTGGCGGAACACCTGCTGGTAGGCGGGCAGCAGCCAGCGTTCGACCGAGCCGGAATCGGTGTGCGCGGACAGTCCGAGCGACGCCGAGCCGGGCGGGCGGCGGCGGATGCGGTCGGGGTAGGCCGTGTCGCGATCGGGGTCGAACCAGACGCGCCCTTCGGACTCGTGCCGCCAGAAGGAGTTGAGGAACCGCCGGACGGCGACCATGTGCTCGTGCTGGCGGGCCTGGATCTGCGGCTTCGACCAGTAGACCGGGTAGATCTGCGGCTGGCCCGACGCGAGGCCGGCGAAGACGTCGTCGGCCGGGCCCTGGTACGTGCCGGCGAAGTCGTTGTCAGCCAGGTACGCGGCCAGGTCGGCGTCCCAGGCTTCGGCCGTTTCGCGCGCGAAGGTGCCCTTGACGACGGCGCAGCCGCGGCGCCGGACGGCGTCGAGCGTGCGTTGCGGCACGGTCCCGTCGGCGATGTCGCGGTAGCGGACCACGGGGAAGGCGTCCGGGTCGGCGGCGACGGCGGCGACCTCCCGCCGCATCGCGTCGCGGACCTCGGCGAACGCGCCGGCGACGTCGCCGATCCGGGCGCGCAGCTCGTGCTTGGTCCGCGAGATGGCCTCGGACATGTTCGCGGGCAGCTCAGTGGTCGTCATCGGTGTCCTCACGATCTTTTGATTAGGACTCCTTACTAGAATGGCCCGGCTACGGTAACCCCTGTCCGTCCCCCGCCACAAGAGGTGCGATGTCCGACCCCGACCGGCCGCTTCCGCGCCTGGCGATGCTGCGGGCCATGACCGACCGCGCGGTGCTCGACCACGTTTTCGTCCACGGACGGACCACGCGCGCCGAGCTCGCCGCGACCACCGGGATCTCGAAGCCGACGATCTCCGAGTCGGTCCGCAGGCTCGAGACAGCGGGCGCGTTGCAGGCGACCGGCACCGACCAGACCGGCCGCCGCGGCCGGATCGCCACGTTCTACGAGCTGGCCGCCGACGCCGGCCGCGTCGTCGCCGCGGAGGTCAACCAGCAGGGCATCCGAACGGTGACTACCGATCTGACCGGGGCGGTCCTCGGCACTGAACGGCACCCACCCGACGACCGGCCGGTGACCGCCGCGGTCCGGGACGCCGTCGCCGCGGCGAGCGGGTCCGGGCCGGGTCCGGTGCGGGCGACCGCGATCTCGGTGGCCAACCCGGTCGACCCGGTCACGCACGAGGTCGTCGCGCTGCCGGGTTCGCCCTTTCCCGAAGGGCGGCTGCGCGCCGGCGAGATCGGGCGTGACGTTCTGCTGGACAACGACGTCAACTTCTCCGCACTCGCCGAGCGGCGGGAGGGCGCCGCACGAGAAGCGAAAAGCTTCGCTTACGTCTACGTCGGTGCCGGGCTCGGTGTCAGTCTTTATGTCGGTGATCAGCTCGTGCGCGGGGCGCACGGACTGGCGGGCGAGATCGGGTACCTGGACAGTTCGGGATCGACGCTTGCCTCGGCCATGGCCGATCAGGGTTTCGGCAGGCCGGACGCGCCTTCGCTGGACGTCGACGCGATGTTGACCACGCTCGACCAGGCGGACGGCAACGCTGTTGCCGCGGATCGACTACGGCTCCTCGGCGCGACGCTGGGGCGGGCCGTGGCCGCGATCTGCACGATCGTCGATCCGGATCTGGTGCTGCTCGGCGGCCCGGCGGGGCGCCGGGCGGGTCTCGTTGCCGAAATCCGCCGAACGGTCCACGCGGCGGCGCCGGGGCCGGTCCGGGTGGAGGCCGGCGCGGTGACCGACTCGGCGGCACTGCGTGGCGCGCTGTTGTCGGCTCTCGACCACGGTCGGGATGGCCTGCTCAGGGCCGTCGCCGAAAACTGACCAGGCGTCGCTCGGCGTCGGGACGCCAGCGCGGCCAGACCACGGTCACGACCACCTACTGACCAGCCGGCGCCCGGCGCGACTTTGTAGCCGGAATCGACCACGGCCACTCAGGCCGAACCGGCGTCGATCACCGCTCGTGCGCATTTCGCGACCACCTCCGCGTCGACCTTGAGCACCCGGCGGTCGTACGTCAGCAGGCCGTTGACCTCGTTCTCGACATCGGTCGTCTGGGTGTAGATCGCGCCGGACAGACCACGCTCCCTCACCACCCGCTCCAGAGCGGCACTCACCTCCGCGTACCGCTCGGTGAGGCGCTCGCGGGTCGGCGTCATTTCGTACGCGTTTGGCGGGCCCGGCCAGCGGTGGTCGTCCAGCACCAGGCCGAGGCCGCCGTACTCCCCGTCGACGATTGCTCGGCCGTCGACCACCGTCGGGCCGCCCGGGCCGACATACGTGTGGTCGTCGTAGACGTCGCCCGCACCGGTGTCCGGACGGGAGAAACAGCAGTTGACGCCGCTGTTCGCGATCACCAGGCGGGTCGGGTCGAGCGCTTTGACCAGTTCCGCGACACGGCCCGTGTCGAACTCGCCCCAGCCCTCGTTGAACGGCACCCAGCCGACGATCGACGGGACCGCCCGCAGTTGAGTGATCATTTCGATCAATTCTGCTTCGAACCGCTCACGTGCCCGCGGGACCGGGTCCGGCGCGATGCCGGGCGGGCCGTCGAACGACACCGTCAGCGACGGCATGTCCTGCCAGACGACCAGGCCCAGCGTGTCGGCCCAGTAGTACCAGCGCGCCGGCTCGACCTTGACGTGTTTGCGGACGAAGGTGAAGCCCAGCTCTTTGGTCTTCTCGAGATCGAAGCGCAGGGCGTCGTCGGTGGGCGCGGTCGAGATGCCGTCCGGCCAGTAGCCCTGGTCGAGCGGGCCGTGCAGAAACGTGGGGCGGCCGTTGAGCGCGATCCGGGAGCGGCCGTGGTCGTCCGGGAGCAAACCGATCGTGCGGAGACCGGTGTAGCTGCCGACCTCGTCCAGAACCGCGCCATGCCGGTCACGCAGCTCGACCCGCAGTGTGTAGAGGTGAGGGTCGTCGGGTGTCCAAAGACGTGGTTCGGGAACGTTCACACGCACCGACGTCCCGGCCGCGCCGGCGCCGCGGGCGACCTCGCCGTCTGTGGTCGAAACGACGACACCGACCTCGGAACCGCCGACGACCTGCGGGAACACGGTCACGCCGGTGAGGTCCGGCGTCAGCTCAAGTCGTTCGACACGGGATTCGGGCACCGGCTCGAGCCACACCGTCTGCCAGATTCCGGACGACGCCGTGTAGCAGATCCCGCCGGGCGCGTTGCGCTGCTTGCCGACCGGGAAGGGCTCGATGTCGGTGCGGTCCTCGGCCCGGACGGTCAGCTCCTGCGGCCCCGACGCCCGCAGCACGTCGGTGATGTCCGCGCTGAACGCCGTGTAGCCGCCTTCGTGCGTCGCGACGAGCTGGTTGTTGACCCACACCTTCGCCGTCTGGTCGACGGCGCCGAAGTGCAGGAGGACCCGCTGGCCGGACCAATCGGCCGGGATCTCGACCAGGCGCCGGTACCAGAGGACCTCGTCGCGTCGGCCGATTCCGGACAACGCCGACTCCGGCGGGAACGGAACCAGGATCCGCTCGGCGTAGCCCGACGGCCGTGGTTCGTCCGGCGACGACGGCCAGCCCGCGTACTCCCAGACGCCGTTGAGATTGAGCCAGCGCGGCCGGGTCAGCTGGGGCCGGGGATACTCGGGCAGGGCGTTGTCCGGGCCGACCTCGGCGGTCCACGGAGTGGCCAGGGGCGGGTCGAGCCGGCGCCAGCCGGTGTCCTCTGCTGAAGTCATCCCCGCCGATGGTGGCAGAGATCGCGAGACCCGCCAGTGAGTCGGATCACATTCCGAACTGGATCTGGCCGGTCGGCTGGCACGGGTGCCGCCAAGCCCTTCCGACTCGCGAGTAACCTCTGCCCATGCGTGTGCTGATGCTGTCCTGGGAGTACCCGCCAGTGGCCATCGGTGGCCTGGCCCGGCACGTGCACGCGCTCGCTTGTCACCTTTCGCGACAAGGCCACGAGGTCGTCGTCCTCTGCCGGCACGCGGCCGGCACCGACGCCGGGACGCACCCGCGCACCGACCGCGTCGTCGAGGGCGTGCGGATCATCCGGGTCGCCGAGGACCCGATGCACGTGACGTTCGAACGCGACCTCGTCGCGTGGACGCTCGCCATGGGACACGCCATGATCCGCGCCGCGCAGGACCTGCTGCGCGGCTGGCAGCCCGATGTCGTCCACGCGCACGACTGGCTGGTCGCACACCCGGCCATCGCGATCGCCGAGGCCGCGCGGGTGCCGTTGGTCGGCACGATCCACGCGACCGAGGCCGGCAGGCACTCCGGCTGGCTGTCGCACCCGCTGAACCAGCAAGTTCACTCGGTCGAGTGGTGGCTCGCGAACCGCGCCGACGCGTTGATCACCTGCTCGCAGGCCATGCGCCGCGAGGTCGCGCACCTCTTCGAGGTCGAGGCCGGCGACGTCACGGTGATCCACAACGGCATCGAGGAACGCGGCTGGCAGGTGCCGGCGAAGGAGATCGCGCGGGCGCGTGAGGTCTACAGCCCGGCCGGTGCGCCGCTGTTGCTCTATTTCGGACGGCTCGAGTGGGAGAAGGGCGTGCAGGACCTGCTGGCCGCGCTGCCCCGCATCCGGCGGCGGCACCCCGGCACGCGGGTGGTCGTCGCCGGAAAAGGACGACACTTCGACGAGCTGGTCGAGCAGTCGCGGAAGCTGCGGGTGCGGCGCGCGGTCGACTTCGTCGGGCACCTGTCGGACCGCGACCTGCGGGCGGCGCTGGCCGCGGCCGACGCCGTGGTGCTGCCCAGCCGGTACGAGCCGTTCGGGATCGTCGCGCTCGAAGCCGCGGCGGCGAAGGCACCGCTGGTCGCGTCCACGGCCGGCGGGCTCGGCGAGGTCGTGGTGCACGGCGAGACCGGGCTGGCGTTCAGCCCGGGCGACGTCGGTGCGCTGGCCGACGCGGTGACCACGGTCCTCGACGACGCGGACGCGGCAGCCGAGCGGGCGCGGGCGGCGCAGTCCCGGCTGGCCGCGGACTTCGACTGGGGCCGGATCGCCGAAGCGACCGTCGCGGTCTACCGGCGAGCGAAGGCGGGTGAGCCAGTGGAGCTGCCGCGGCCGAAGATCGCGACCGGCAACGCCTTCGAGCCGGTCGCGGCCGGGGTGCCGGTACTGTAGGTAGCCGAGTCCGGCACGATGCTGCCGCGGCGACAAGGTATCGCGGGCGGCCGCGCCTGCACGGGCGACGCAACCCGGCTAGTGCGGCACCAGGTCGAATCGGTGCGGCAGCCGCCGTGGTCCACCTGCGGACCACGCCAGGTGAGCGGTGAAGGCACCGCAGTCGACGCCACGGACCCTGCGAGAAGCCGAACTGTAGGTAGCGACCCGCTCAGAAGTGGCAGGGCCGGACGCAGTCCGAGTGCGCCGAGGTGGGCGCGGACGTGGTCACGACGGCGCCGAAAGAGAAGGACAACACGACGAACACGGTGGCGACGACAGCTCTCAACCTGCTGCTCATGGGGACTCCTCGGGAAGGCCAGCGCAAGGAAGCGCCTCGCAGCGAGCATCCGCGCCGGTTCCCGGGGAAACAATAAGCGGAACACTACGGGTCGGTACCCATTCGCCTTCCGTGATCGGTCACCGGGTTCCAGTCAAGATGCGGACGCGGACCTGTTCCCGCAGTGGTCCGTACGGCGACAACGCCGCGCGGACGCGCTCGGTGAACGCCGGTCGCTCCTCGGGCGCAGGCAGCTGGGACGGGTTCATTGCCGAAAAAACGCCACCGGCGATCTCCTCGACAGTCAGCGACGCGTCGTACGTGACGACCTGGGCGTCGACCGCGTATCCCGCCGCCGCGAGAGCGTCCGCGTAGCGCGTCTGGCTCGCGTCGTCCGTTCCGCACGTGCGGTGGACCGGTGTCCCCAAATACGACGAGACCACCTCGCGCAACGCGGCCGACCATGCCGTGTCCTGGAGCCACAGCGGCTCGCCGTTGGTCACCACCGCGACGCCGCCGCCCGGACGCAGCAGCGGGCGCGCCGCGGTGAACAGCTTCGCGTGGTCCATCCAGTGCAACGCCTGGGCCACCGTCACCGCGGCCAGCCGACGCGGACCGAGGGCCGGCGTCAGCGCGCCGATGTCGGGGTCCGCGCCCAACAGCCAGCTCACGTTCGGCAGCGAAGTCGCCTTGCGGGCCTGGTCGAGCATCGCCGGTTCCGGGTCCATGCCCAGCACCGCGCCCACCCGGGGCGCCAGCACTCGGGTGAGCTGGCCGGTGCCGCAGCCGAGGTCGAGCACGACGTCGTCGCGCGTCAGTCCGAACGCCGTCGCCAGCGCGTCCGCCACCGTGGGCGGGTAGCCGCGGCGGAATCGCTGGTAGTACTCGCTCACTTCGCCGCCGAACGCCGGTTCCGTCATGGCACGAGCATGCCCACGGCCTGGTGCGACAAGGGCCGGTTACGCCCGAAGCGGATTCAGAAGACCGGCAGCAGGACGCCGTGCTCGGACTCCGGGCGGGGGCCGAAGATCCGGCGGTCGGACGCTGCGATCGGCACGTCGTTGATGCTCGCCTCGCGCCGCCGCATCAGGCCTTCGTCGCTGAACTCCCACAGCTCGTTGCCGTAGCTGCGGAACCACTGGCCGTCGGCGTCGCGGGACTCGTACTGGAACCGGACGCCGATGCGGTTGCCGCGAAAGCCCCACAACTCCTTGCGCAGCGCGTAGTCCAGCTCGCGCTCCCACTTCGCGGTCAGGAACCTGACGATCTCCGCGCGGCCCACGACGTGCTGGTCGCGATTGCGCCACACCGAATCCTCCGTGTAGGCCAACGAGACGCGCTCGGGGTCGCGGGTGTTCCACGCGTCCTCGGCGGCCTGGACCTTCTGGCGGGCGGTGTCCTCGTCGAACGGCGGGAACGGCGGGCGCGGGGTCATGGCAGCTCCTTCGGAGACATGGAGAACGTGCGTTCTCCAGCTACCCCGGTAGAGTAGAGAACGCTCATTCTCCCCACCAGAGGCAGGTGACATGACCCTCACGGAGGCGACCGACCGGCTCCTGGAAGCCGCCGAGGAGCTCTTCTACGCCCACGGCGTCCAGGCCGTCGGGATGGACGCCGTCCGCGCGCGCTCGGGTGTCTCGCTCAAGCGGCTCTACCAGCTGTTCCCGGCGAAGAAAGACCTGGTCGAGGCCTATCTCCGGCGCCGCGACGCACGCTGGCGGGCGTCGTTGCGCGAATTCGTCCACGCCCGCGGCGACGACCCGCTCGCCGTGTTCGGCTGGCTGCGGAACTGGTTCTCCGAGCCCGGCTTCCGAGGCTGCGCGTTCATCAACTCGTTCGGCGAGTTCGGCGAACCGGCGCCGGGCGTCGCGGCGGCGATCCGCGAGCACAAGGACCAGGTCCGGGTTTACCTGCGTGGTCTCATTTCCGACGAAACCACTGCTGACCAGCTGTTCTCCCTCGTCGAAGGCGCGACCGTGCTCGCCGCGATCACCGGCGACCCGGGCGAAGCGACGAAAGCCCGCGAAGCAGCGAAGGTGCTACTGGCTCACTCACAGCAGTAGTCGAGCTGCTCGTCCCAGTCGACGCCGCGGCCGGCGGGGGTGAGGTCGAACAGGTTCCAGACCGGCTCGAGCGTGCCGAGGTGGCGCGGGTCCTGGCCGGGTTCGGCCGGCGCGTACAGCAGCTCCGAACCCCAGAAGTGCCGAACGCCGCCGTCCTCGCGCCGGAAGACGTTGACCATCGGGCGCGCGCTGCCGTCTTCGGTCTCGGCGTGGTAGTCGCGGCTGAACGTCGTGCCGGCGCAGGAGAACAGCCGCAAGCGGCGCCAGCCGCGTTCCGCCGCGAAGGTCGTCAGGTGCTCAACCGGCGCCCGGGCGACGACGACGAAGTCCGCGTGCGGCGAGACGTGCTCCACCGCGCCGTCGAGCTGATCGAGCAACGCCGTGCAGGACGGGCACGGGCCCTGGTCGAGCGGCAGCTGGGCACTGTCACCCGACGACGGACCGGGCCGGTCGTCGATCGGGTCCCGCGGGAACATGAAGTGGTAGGCGATCACCGTGTCGTTGCCCGGGGAGAACAGCTCCGACAGACGGACGGCGCCATCGCCGCCCTGGAAGACGTAATCCTCCGGCACGAGGCCGCCGGGCGGGAGGGCGCGGCGTTGTTCGGCCACCGCCTCCATCTCGTGGCGCAGCGCGGCTTCCCGGTCCAGCAGACGGTCACGCGCGGCGCGGTACTCGGGCGTTTCGCCCGGGAAGCTCAGGCTCATCCTCGAAAAGTACAACGAAACCGGCCCGGCGACGGGGAGCCGCCGTCGCCGGACCAGTTTCGAACCACACCATCCCAACCAGTGTGGATCCGGCCGCCCCTCGTCAGGTAGGGGCGGCCGGGGCTCGAAGCACTCGTTACCGCCGAGAGCGCATCGAACGCAGCCCTGCTACCGGGCGTCGGTGAGGTACCGCGCGTAGGCACCCGTCGTGAGGAAGCTCGGCAGCTTCTCGCCCAGCGCGGTCTCGGTGAAGATCTCGTACGCGTCGTCGAGGCGGTTGCCCGTACCCAATTCGGCGCGGACCGACGCGAGCTCGTCGTTCAGGTACTCGACCGCCAGCTCGCGGGTCAGGGCCGTGCCGTCCTCGAGCTTCGTGCCGTTGCGGATCCACTGCCAGACCTGGCAGCGCGCGATCTCCGCGGTGGCCGCGTCCTCCATCAGGTTGTGGATCGCCGCCGCGCCGGTGCCGCGCAGCCACGCGTCGACGTAGCGCAGCGCGACGTTGATGTTCGCGCGCACGCCCGCTTCGGTGACTTCGCCGCCGGCGCTGGCCACGTCGAGCAGGTCCTCGGCGGTGACGTGGACGTCGTCGCGCAGCTTGCCGAGCTGGTTGGGCCAGCCGCCGAGCACGCCGTCGAAGACCTCGCGGCAGATCGGGACCAGGCCCGGGTGCGCGACCCAGGAGCCGTCGAAACCGTCGCCGGCCTCGCGTTCCTTGTCGGCGCGGACCTTCTCGGCCGCGGTCGCGTTGATCTCCGGGTCCTTGCTCGGGATGAACGCGGCCATGCCGCCGATGGCGTGCGCGCCGCGCTGGTGGCAGGTGCTCACCAGCAGTTCGGTGTAGGCCCGCATGAACGGCACGGTCATCGTGACCTGCGCGCGGTCCGGCAGCACGAAATCGGCGCCGTGCGCGGCGAAGTTCTTGATGAGGCTGAAGATGTAGTCCCAGCGGCCCGCGTTGAGACCCGCCGCGTGCTCGCGCAGCTCGTAGAGGATCTCGTCCATCTCGAACGCCGCGGTGATCGTCTCGATCAGCACGGTCGCGCGGATCGTGCCACGCGGGATACCGAGTTCTCGCTGCGCCATCAGGAAAACGTCGTTCCACAGGCGCGCTTCGAGGTGGTTCTCGAGCTTGGGCAGGTAGAAGTACGGGCCGACGCCGCGGGCGAGCAGCTGGCGCGCGTTGTGGAAGAAGTACAGGCCGAAGTCGACCAGGCTCGCCGACACCGGGCGGCCGTCGATGCGGATGTGCTTCTCCACCAGGTGCCAGCCGCGAGGCCGCGCGACGATCGTCGCCGGGTCGTCCCCGATCGTGTAATGCTTGCCGGCCTCGGTGGTGAAGTCGATGTTGCGGCGGATCGCGTCGTAGAGATTGACCTGGCCGTCGATGACGTTGTGCCACGTCGGCGACGTCGCGTCCTCGAAGTCCGCCAGCCAGACCTTCGCGCCGGAGTTCAGCGCGTTGACCGTCATCTTGCGGTCGGTCGGGCCGGTGATCTCGACGCGGCGGTCCTCGAGGCCCGGCGCGGTCGGGGCGACCTGCCACGACTGGTCGTCGCGGATCTGGCGCGTCTCGGGCAGGAAGCCGAGCGGCTTCTCGCCGGACTGCAGTTCCTCGCGCCGCGTGCGGCGGGCGTCGAGCAGCTCGCGCCGGCGTCCGGCGTACGTGTTGTCCAGCTTGGCCAGGAAGTCGAGTGCCGCCGGGGTCAGGATCTCCGCGAACCGGCCGTCGACCTCGCCGGTGACCTCGATGCGGTAGTTCAGCCGATCAACCATGGGGTGCCTCCGCGAGCTGTGGGCAGGGAAGGAAGAAGGGAGGGACGCGGCCTGACGACGGAGGGGGGCGCCGTCAGGCCGCGGCCGGGATCAGTGGAACTGGGCTTCTTCGGTGGAGCCCTTGAGCGCGGTGGTCGAGCTCTCCGGGTTCAGCGCCGTCGCGACGTTGTCGAAGTAGCCGGTGCCGACCTCGCGCTGGTGCTTGGTGGCGGTGTAGCCGCGGCTCTCCGAAGCGAACTCGCGCTCCTGCAGGTCGACGTAGGCGGTCATGCCTTCGCGGGCGTAGCCGTGGGCCAGGTCGAACATCGAGTAGTTCAGCGCGTGGAAGCCGGCCAGCGTGATGAACTGGAACTTGTAGCCCATGTGGCCGAGCTCGCGCTGGAACTTCGCGATCGTCGCGTCGTCCAGGTGCTTCTTCCAGTTGAACGACGGCGAGCAGTTGTAGGCCAGCATCTGGTCCGGGAACTTCGCCTTGATCGCCTCGGCGTACTTGCGCGCCACCTCGAGGTCCGGCTCCGACGTCTCCATCCAGAGCAGGTCGGCGTACTGGGCGTAGGCCAGGCCGCGCTCGATGCACGGCTCGATGCCGTTGCGGACCTCGTAGAAGCCCTCGGCGGTGCGGCCGCCGGTGAGGAACTGCTGGTCGCGCTCGTCGACGTCGCTGGTCAGCAGCGTCGCGGCCTGCGCGTCGGTGCGGGCGACGACCAGGGTCGGCACGTTCAGCACGTCCGCGGCGAGACGCGCGGCGTTCAGCGTGCGCTCGTGCTGCTTGGTCGGGATCAGCACCTTGCCGCCGAGGTGACCACACTTCTTCTCGGACGCGAGCTGGTCTTCCCAGTGCACGCCCGCGGCGCCGGCGGCGATCATGCCCTTCATCAGCTCGAACGCGTTGAGGGGGCCACCGAAGCCGGCCTCGGCGTCGGCGACGATCGGCGCGTACCAGTCGATGTCCGTGTTGCCCTCGGCCCAGTTGATCTGGTCGGCGCGGCCGAGCGCGTTGTTGATGCGGCGGACGACGGCCGGGACCGAGTTGGCCGGGTAGAGGCTCTGGTCCGGGTAGGTCTGGCCCGACAGGTTGGCGTCGGCCGCGACCTGCCAGCCGGACAGGTAGATCGCCTGCAGGCCCGCGCGGACCTGCTGGACGGCCTGGTTGCCGGTCAGGGCGCCGAGCGCGTGGATGTAGTCCTCGGTGTGCAGGAGGTCCCACAGCTTCTCCGCGCCGCGGCGGGCCAGGGTGTGCTCCTCGACCACGCTCCCGCGCAGCTTGATCACGTCTTCGGCCGAGTAGGAGCGCTGCACGCCCGCCCAGCGGGGGTCGTTCGCCCACTGCGCCGCCAGCTCCGCGGCCGCCTGCTTGGCCTGTTCCGTCATCGGTACTCCCGGTGTTGCGAAGTTTGCGATTGCTCGCCTTGCCTGACTTGACCCTCGCACGGCTGGGAAAATTCGGTCCAGCTGTCCAACTTGCCAATTTGTGCGAAGGGTCCGTAGGCTCTTTGCAAAGGTTGCGAATCGACTGGTTCGCAACGGATCGAAAATCCGCGTTCTTGACCGTTCACGTAACCGTTCACGACCGGAAACCTTCCGGAGAGGTGGCCTCGAATGGAGAAGACTTTCGCCGGGGCGAGGTTGCGGCATCTGCGCGAAAGCCGGGCGATGAGCCAGGCCGACCTCGCTCGTGTGCTGGAGATCTCACCCAGCTACCTCAACCAGATCGAGCACAACTCGCGCCCCTTGACCGTGCCCGTGCTGCTGCGGATCACGCAGGCGTTCGGCGTCGACACCGAGTTCTTCGCGAACAACGACACGTCCCGGCTGGTCGCCGACGTCAAGGAAGCCCTGCTCGACGAGGTCCTCGGCATCGACGTCACCACCAGCGAACTCAACGAGCTGGCGACGAACCTGCCGGCGATCGCGCAGGCGCTGGTCAAGCTGCACCGCAGCTACCGCAACGCCGTCGAGAGCACCGCCGCGCTGACCACGGAAAACGGCCTGGGCCTGCACGGCAGCGCGGCGGCGCCGCTGCCGCACGAGGAGGTCCGCGACTTCTTCTACGAGCGTGAGAACTACGTCGCCGAGCTGGACGAACGCGCCGAGAAGATGGCAGCCGACATCCCGCTGCAGCGCGGGCAAGTGCTCGGCGCGCTGAAGGAACGGCTTTGGCAGCGCTACGGCGTCGAGGTGACCAACGACGGGATCGACGAATCCGCCGGTCAGCAGCACCGCTACGAGCCGGTGACGCGGGTGCTGCGGCTGGCGCCCAGCCTGCGGGTCGGGCAGCAGGCGTTCCGCATGGCTTCGCAGATCGCGCTGCTCGAGTACGACGACCTGATCACCGAGCTGGCCGACTCGTGGGCGTTCTCCGGGCCGGCCGCGCGTTCGCTGGCTCGCGTCGGCTTGGCGAACTACTTCGCAGGGGCGCTGATCCTCCCCTACGGACCGTTCCTGGCCACGGCCGAGCGGTTCCGCTACGACATCGAGCGGCTGTGCGACCACTACGGCGTCGGCTTCGAGACCGCCTGCCACCGGCTGTCCACTTTGCAGCGTCCGAAGCAGCGCGGGGTGCCGTTCTCGTTCGTGCGCGTGGACCGCGCGGGGAACATGTCGAAGCGCCAGTCCGCGGCGGGCTTCCACTTCTCCCGGGTGGGCGGCGCCTGTCCCTTGTGGAACATCTACGAGGCGTTCACCCAGCCGGGGAAGATCCTGACGCAGATCGCGACGCTGCCGGATGGCAAGAGCTACTTCTGGATCGCGCGGACGATCTCGCGCAACATCGGCGGGTACGGCAGCCCCGGCAAGACGTTCACGGTCGGGCTGGGCTGCGAACTGCGCCACGCGGGCCGGCTCGTCTATTCGACGGGCCTCGACCTGGACGAGCCGGCCGCCGCGACGCCGATCGGGATGGGCTGCAAAGTCTGCGAACGCCCGGCCTGTTCGCAGCGCGCGTTCCCGACGATCGGGAAGCAGCTCACGGTGGACGAGAACACGAGCACCTTCGTGCCCTACCCGGCGGTGCCGAAGGGCTGATCACCCGATCACGTGCGTCGTCCACTTCGCCTCGTCCGGGCCGATCAGCGTGATCCGGCTCAGCAACTCCTGCGAAGTGATGCCCGCGGCCTGCGGCTGGTCGATCGCGACGCACGCCTGCAGTCCGTTCTTCTTCGTGCACTTCGGGTCGCCGAGGCCGTCCGCGCGGCCGCCCGGGAGGGAGACCGTGATCGTCGCCAAAGCGCCGTTCGACGAGTACTGGAGCACCGCCCGCCACGGGACGCCGTCGGTCTCCAGGCGGCGCCACAGGCCGATGTCGGCGACGCGGAACGTCTCCGGCAGACCGGTGATGTGCAGCGGCAAGGGCACCGCACGATTCGCGAACGTCACCTCCCCGGCGACGCGCAGCAAGACTGCTGCTGGTCGGCGCCGAAGTAGCGCTGAACGACGGTCGCGCGCTGTCGCGCCGGCAGCCGGTCCAGCGCGGCCCGCAGGTCGAGCGCCGTGTCGAGGTCCGGGCCGGGTGCCGGTGACGGGTCGTGGTCGGCGCCGCGCAGGTCGACCCGCTTCCACCACGACGTCCGCTGCTCGGCGAGGTAGGTGTTGACCAGCGTGCGGCGCGCGTAGCCGTCGAGGTTGTCCGCGCGGGTGGCCCGTGACCAGTTCGCGTAGAGCCGGGTGATCGCCGTCTGGACCAGGTCGTCGGCCCGGTGCCAGCCACCGCAGAGCAGGTACGCGACCTTGCGCAACCAGCCCGCCCGTGTGGTCACGTATTCGGTGAAGCCGTCCACCGGCGCCCCCTGTCCTGTTCGTCACCCCTTTGATGCGCCCGGAGGCCCGGGCGGTTGCCCGGGACGCCCGAGTCGTAGATTCAGCGGGGTGCACGACATCGACACGGTGACCGCCGCGACCATCGAAAAGGCCGCCGAGCGGCTGGCCGGGGTGGTGACCCGCACGCCGCTGGAGCCGAGTGCGCGGCTGTCGTCCCGAGTGGACGCCCAGGTCTGGGTGAAGCGCGAAGACCTGCAGACCGTCCGGTCGTACAAGATCCGCGGTGCCTACAACTTCATCGTCCAGCTCGGCGAGGACGTCCGCACGCGAGGCGTCGTCTGCGCCAGCGCGGGCAACCACGCCCAGGGCGTTGCGTACGCGTGCCGGCGGCTCGGCGCGGACGGCCGCGTGTACGTCCCGGGGACGACGCCGCGGCAGAAGCGCGAACGCATCGCGACGCTCGGCGGCGCGCACATCGAGGTCATCGTCGTCGGCGAAACGTACGAAGACGCCTTCGCCGCGGCCAACGAGGACGCCCAGCGCACCGGCGCGACACTCGTGCCCGCGTTCGACGACGTCCGGACCGTCGCCGGCCAGGGCACGGTCGCGCTGGAGGTCATCGAGCAGCTCGGCTTCGTCCCGGACGTCGTGGTCGTCCCGGTCGGCGGTGGCGGGCTGCTCGCCGGCGTCGGCAGCTGGCTGCGTGAACGGCACCCCGAGGTCCGGGTCGTCGGTGTCGAGCCCGCGGGGGCGGCGTGCATGGCGGCCGCTTTGGAGGCAGGACAGCCGGTGCGGCTGCCCGAGCTCGACTCGTTCGTCGACGGCGCGGCCGTGCGCGAGGCCGGCGCGGTCACCTACCCGCTGATCCGCGAGAGCGGCGCCGAGCTGACCGCGGTCCCCGAGGGCGCGGTGTGCACCGAAATGCTGGCGATGTACCAGTCCGACGGCATCATCGCCGAACCCGCGGGCGCGCTCGCCGCGACGGCGCTCGGCACGGTCGTCCGCGTCGAGCCCGGGCAGACCGTCGTGGTCCTCGTCTCCGGCGGGAACAACGACGTCAGCCGCTACAGCGAGATCCTCGAACGCTCGCTGATGCACGAAGGGCTGAAGCACTACTTCCTCGTCGGGTTCCCGCAGGAGCCGGGCGCGCTGCGGCGGTTCCTCGAGCAGGTGCTCGGGCCCGAGGACGACATCACCCGCTTCGAGTACGTCAAGCGCACCAACCGCGAGCTGGGCCCGGCGCTGGTCGGCGTCGAGATCGCACGCTCGTCCGACCTGCCGGGACTGCTGGCGCGGATGGACGCGAGCCCGCTGCAGGTGGAGCGGATCGAGCCGGGGAGCCCCCTGTTCCACTTCCTGCTCTGAGCGCGTGGTCCACTAGGCGGATGGTGAAGGTCGACGGGGTCCGCAGTGTCGAGGCGTTGCGCGAAAAGGTCCACGAGGGTGCGGAGCCCGAGTACCTGCTGTTCTACGGGCACACGCCCACGAAGTCCGGCCGGGTGACGGCGAGCTGCCTGAGCCAGTGGTGGGTCGACCCGTTCGAGGCCGACGGCGTCGTCTACCCGACCGCCGAGCACTTCATGATGGCCGGCAAGGCGGAGCTGTTCGGCGACCACGAGAAGGCGGCGCTGATCCGGGAGACGCCCGACGCGAAGACGGCGAAGGTGCTCGGCCGCGAGGTCGCCGGGTTCGACGCCGCCGTCTGGGAGCGGCACCGGTTCGACGTCGCCGTCGACGGCAACCTGGCCAAGTTCCGGGCCCACCGCGACTTGCGCCGGTTCCTGGTCGCCACCGGCGAGGCGGTGCTCGTCGAGGCCTCGAAGAAGGACCTCGTCTGGGGCACGGGGCTCGCGCGTGAAGAGAAGAACGCGACCAAGCCGGACTACTGGCGCGGGCTGAACCTGCTCGGCTTCGCGCTGATGGAGGTCCGCGAGCAGCTGCGGGCCCGCGCCTGAACCCCGGCGCCCCGGGAGCGACCTCGCCGGCGCGCAGCCTGTGTCGAAGAAAGCGACAACGACGTTTACGCAGCTCAGCGAGCTTGGAGCGGCGCGATCTTCAGCCGAGGCCGACGAACATCGTCTGGTGCAGGCCGCGCACGTGCTTCCGTGTCACCCGGGCCGCCGCGTCCGGGTCGCCCGCCGCCAGGGCTTTGACCACTTTCGCGTGGTCTCGGTTCGACTCACGCAGCTTTCCCATCGGGTACGGCAGGTAGAACCGGTACAGCTCGGCGAGCACCGCCTTGTACTGCGCGACCGCCCCGGCCGGCCCTGTCGCGGCGACCGTCCGGTGGAACTCGGCGTCGAGCTCGTGGAACTCCGCCCAGCCCGTCGCCGTGTCCATGCGGGCGACCAACGTCCGCAGGCGCGCGAGGTCTGGTGACCGCTTCGCCACCAACTGGACCAAACCCGTCTCGAGGACCAGGCGGTGGTCGATCAGTTCGCGGACCTCCGCTGCCGACTCGCGGTACGCGCCGACCTCGCCGACTCGTTCTGTCGGCGGATTTTCGACCACGCGCGTTCCGCCGCCGCGGCCGCGGCGGCGTTCGATCAGGCCGTCGCCGACCAACGACTCCAGTGCGCGGCGGACCGTGATCTCCGCGACGCCCAGCGCCCGCGCGATCTCCGCGTTCGCCGGCAGGCGCTCCCCCGGCTTCAGCAGGCCCAGCTCCACCGCGAGCGCGATGCGGGCGCGGACGGTGTCCAGTGCGGACAGCCGCCGGATGCCGGTCAGGGCCGGGGCGCTCAGGTCTGCCGTCGCCATGACCGGACCGTACCGCACAAACTGCTCATCTTGAGCAGTCTTGTTTAAGTGTTCAAGATGGACTATTTTTCGAGCATGTCGCGACCGTTGCCGATCGCCCTGGTGCAAGCGCCACCCCGGCCCGCGGGAGACGCCGGGTTCGCGGGCGAGGTCGAGGACGTCCTCCACCGGTTTCCGGACACGCGGCTCGCCGCCTTCCCCGAGCTGCACCTCTGCGGCGTCGACGGCGAAGGCGACGAACGCACCGAGCAGCTCCGGGCCGCCGCCCAGCCGTTGGCCGGAAAACGGACCAAAGAGCTCGGTGAGCTGGCCGGGGACCTCGGGATCTGGCTCGCGCCCGGCACCGTTTGCGAAGAAGGCGACCACGGCGAGCTGTTCAACACCGCCCTGGTCTTTTCCCCGCGGGGCGAGCTGGCCGGCTGGTACCGCAAGGTCTTCCCCTGGCGGCCGCACGAGCCGTACAACCCCGGCGACCGGTTCGTCGTCGCCGATCTGGCCGACGCCGGCCGCGTCGGGTTCTCCATCTGCTACGACGCCTGGTTCCCCGAAGTGACCCGGCACCTCGCCTGGATGGGCGCCGAGCTCGTGCTCAACCCGGTCCAGACGACGACTCCCGACCGGGCCCACGAGGTCGTTCTCGCGCGGGCGAACGCCATCGTCAACCAGGTCTTCGTCGCCAGCGTGAACACGGCCGGGCCGTTCGGGATGGGCGACAGCCTGCTCGTCGGGCCGGAGGGCGACGTCCTCGGCGCGTTGCCGGGAAACGACCACGGCGTCCTCGCCCACACGATCGACCTCGACGAGGTGGCGCGCGTTCGGCGCGACGGCACCGCGGGCACCAACCGGATGTGGGCGCAGTTCACTCCCGCCGACGCGCCGCTGCACCTGCCGCTCTACCAGGGCCGGATCGACCCGGACCGCTGGCGTCCACGAGAAGGAGACGACCGATGACCTCCACGGCCGCGGCCCCGGCCGCCCTCCAGCGCCGGCTCGGCCTGCCCGGCGTCGTCCTGTTCGGGCTCGCCTACATGGCTCCGCTGATCGTGCTCGGCACCTTCGGCATCGTCGCGACGACGACCGAGGGCACCGTGCCCTCGGCGTACCTGCTCGCCCTGGTCGCCATGCTGTTCACCGCGGCGAGCTACGGGAAGATGGCCGCCACCCATCCCGTCGCCGGCTCGGCCTACACCTATGTCCGGAAATCGGTCGACGCGCGCGCCGGGTTCCTCGTCGGGTGGGCCGTGCTGCTCGACTACTTCTTCCTGCCGATGGTGATCTGGCTGATCGGCGGCGCCTACCTCTCCGCCGAGTTCCCGGCGGTGCCCCAGTGGATCTGGTTGATCACTTTCATCGCGTTGACCACGATCCTCAACGTGCTCGGCATCCAGATCGCCGAGAAGGCGAACTTCGTCCTCATGGCGTTCCAGCTGCTGGTGATCGGGTTCTTCGTCGTTCTTTCGGTCAAGCAGGTGCTGCACGTCCACGCCTCGCTCGCCAGCACCCAACCGTTCTTCCACCAGGGCAGCACGCTGGGCACGATCTCCGGCGGCGCCGCGCTCGCGACGTACTCCTTCCTCGGCTTCGACGCCGTGACGACGTTGACCGAAGAGACGACCGAGCCGCGCAAGACCATCCCCCGCGCCATCCTGCTCACCGCGCTGATCGGCGGCGGCATCTTCATCGTGCTCGCCTACTTCACCCAGCTCGCGCACCCGGGCAGCGCGTTCACCGACGAGTCGTCCGCCGCGTTCGAAATCGCGACGACGATCGGCGGCAACCTCTTCGCGTCGTTCTTCCTCGCCGGCCTGGTCGTCGCGCAGTTCGCGTCGGGGATCGCCGCGCAGGCGAGCGCGTCGCGGCTGATGTACGCCATGGGCCGCGACGGCGTGCTGCCGCGGATCTTCGGCAAGCTCCAGCCGCGGTTCGCGACGCCGGTGTTCGGCATCGTCCTGACCGGGCTCGTCGGGCTGGTCGCGCTGGCGCTGGACGTCAGCACGTCGACGTCGTTCATCAACTTCGGCGCGTTCACCGCGTTCACCTTCGTCAACGTCAGTGTGATCGCGACCTGGCTGCGCGACCGCGCCGGGAAACGCGTGCTGACCTGGGTGGTCTTCCCGGTGATCGGGGCCGTGGTCGATTTGTGGCTACTGGTCAACCTCGACGGCATCGCGCTGGTGTTCGGGCTGGTCTGGCTGGCGATCGGCATCGTCGTCCTGACGGCGATCACCCGCGGCTTCCGGCGGCCGCCGCCGGAGATGACCTTCGAGGAGTAGGTCAGGGGCAGTCGCTCTCGCCGCCGCTCCACTCGACGCAATGGGTGGGCTCCGGCGGCGGGGGCGGCGAGTGGTGGGTCTGCGCCCACCGCACCGGCGCAACCACGGCGACCACCGCGAGGCAGACGCCGTAGAACCAGGTCCAGCCCCGCCGCCGCGTCGTCGCCGAAACGACCACGCCCAGGCCAGGGATGCCCGCCCCGAGCCAGGACGCCCAGGTGAAGGTCGCGCTCGCCGCCGCGGGGTCGCCGGGACCGAGCCCGATGCCGTACGCCGTCAACGCGCCCTGCAAGAACATCAGCGGGACGACGATCAGCCACACCACCGCGCCGACGGCCAGCAGGGTGTAGGTGGCCGCGTCGCGGAGGTCCCGCCACACGGTCAGCCGCCCGGGCATTCGTTGTCACCCCCGCTGTGCTCGACGCAGTGCCGCGGACCCGGCGGGGGCGGCGGCGCGTGCCGCACGTGGTCGAGCCAGTTCAGTCCGGCGACCGCGATGGCCACGACCAGGCAGATCCCGAAGAACCACGTCCAGCCGCGCCGGCGCGTGGTCGCCGCGATGACCACGCCGACCAGCGGCAACCCGGCGCCGAGCCAAGCCGCCCAGGTCAGGTAGCCGTCGCCCGGGTGCGTGCTCGCGCCGAACACCGGGATGCTCGCCAGGATGCCCAGCAAGACCAAGAACGGGACGACGAGAAGCAAGCCCACCGCGCACAACGCCAGCACGACCGAGGCCCACGCGGTCCGGATCTCCCCCATTGGGCCAGTATGTCCGGCCCGGGGACGAAACGACTGAGTAGTTCTACTGCTCGAGCGTCTTCTGAAGCGCCTTGTTCGCCTTGCGCGCCATGTCGGCGACGGCTTCACGGCGAGCCGCGTCAGCCGCGTAGTCCTCTTCGCGGTTGCGGACGACGCGAGCCGGCGCGCCGACCGCGATCGAGTAGTCCGGAATGTCACCACGGACGACCGCGTGCGCGCCCAGCACCGAGCCGCGGCCGATGCGGGTGCCCTTCAGGACGCTCACCTTCGTGCCGAGCCAGGTGTCCGGGCCGATGCGCACCGGGGACTTCACGATGCCCTGGTCCTTGATCGGCACGTGGATGTCCGAAATGACGTGGTCGAAGTCACAGATGTACACCCAGTCGGCGACCAGCGTGGCCGCGCCGAGCTCGATGTCGAGGTAGCAGTTGATCACGTTCTGGCGGCCGAACACGGACTTGTCGCCGATCCGCAGCGAGCCCTCGTGGCAGCGGATCGCGTTGCCGTCGCCGATGTGCACCCAGCGGCCGATCTCCAGCCGCCCGTAGCCCGGCCGGCAGTGGATCTCGACGTCCTTCCCGAGGAAGAGCATCCCGCGCAGGATGATGTGCGGGTTGGCGAGCCGGAACTTGAGCAGCCGGTAGTACCGGACGAGGTACCAGGGCGTGTACGCGCGGTTGCGCAGCACCCAGCGCAGCGAGTCGGCGGTCAGGAACTTCGCCTGCCGCGGATCGCGCCGCGCGCGCCGCCAGGCCCGCACCCGCGACAGTGCGGGTGCACCCCACATCGACGTCATGCCCGTGACCGTAACCTGTGTGCGGGACGGGTTCGCAGGCAAGGGGAGCTGGATGGGCACGAAGCTGATCATCGACACCGACCCGGGCGTCGACGACGCGCTGGCGATCGCGCTGGCGGCGCTGTCCCCGGACGTCGAGCTGCTGGGCGTGACGTCGGTGTTCGGCAACGTGCCACTGGACCGCACGACCTCGAACGCGCGGCGGCTGCTGGAGCTGTTCGGCCGCACCGACGTGCCCGTGGCCGCTGGGGCGGCGCGGCCGCTGGTGTATTCGAAGCCGCGTGACGCCAAGGAGGTCCACGGCGGCGACGGCCTGTCGGGCCACTCCTACACCTTGCCCGAGGCGAGCCGGCCCCTCGACGAGCGCGACGCCGTCCGGCTCATGCTGGACATCCTCGAAGCGTCGGACGAGCCGGTGACCATCGCCCCGATCGGGCCGCTGACCAACATCGCCGCGCTGTTCGCCGCCCACCCGGGCGCGGCGGCGAAGATCGCGCGACTCGTGATCATGGGTGGCGGCGTGACGTTCGGCAACAGCACCACCGCCGCCGAGTTCAACATCTGGAGCGATCCCGAATCGGCCCGCCGGGTGCTGGTCGAAGAGGACATCCCGGTCGTGCTCGTGCCGCTCGACCTCACGCACCGCTGCGCCGTCGACGGCGAATGGCTGGCGAAGCTCGCGGCGTCCGGCCCGGTCGGCGCGACCCTCGAAGGCCTCACCGCCACCTACCGGCAGCACTACACGCGCGTCTTCGGCGAGGACCGCATGGTCATGCACGACGCCGTCGCGGTCGCCGAGGCGATCTCGCCGGGAATCCTGCACACCGAGACCTACCGCGTCGACGTCGACTGCGGGCTGGGCCCGGCGCGCGGGCAGACCCTGGTCGACCGGCGACGGCTCGGCGAGGACGATCCGCAGTTCAGTCCCGGCCGCCCGATCGAGGTCGCGATGGACACCGACCTCGACGGCCTGCGCGGCTTCGTCCTCGACCGCCTGACCGGGGCCGCGCGGTGAGCGAAGAGCCCGAGGCCGTGCCGGAGGAGACGCCCGAGCCCCGCCGCCGGAAGGCCGCCGTCGTGGTGGCCGCGGTGGTCGTGGTCGCCGCCGCGCTCGTCGTCGGCGTCCAGTTCGCGCCGAAGCAGCAGGAGACGGAGAACGCCGCCGCGACGAGCACGCCCACGCCGTCTGTCGCGAAAACGACCACGCCTCCGCAGACGTCGACGCCGCCGAAGGTGCCCGAAGCGAGCGAGTTCGACGCCTGGGCGTCCAAGACCAGCCAGTGGCTCGACATCCCGCTGCGCGCGATGGTCGGCTACGCGAAAGCGACGACGAAGCTGAGCAAGGACGTTCCCGGCTGCCACCTTTCGTGGGTGACGCTGGCCGCGGTCGGAAAAGTGACCACCGACCACGGCCGTGCACGCGGCGGGCAGATCGGCACCACCGGCGTCCTCGACAAGCCGCTGGCCACGATCGAGGTGCGCGACTTCTACGACAAGGTCGTCTCGACGGCGAACGCCGCCGGGCCGATGCAGCTCTCCCCCGCGCTCTGGGCGAAGTACCAGGCGAGCTACGCGGGCGGGAAGCCCGATGTCCAAAACATCGACGACGCCGCGCTGACCACGGGCCGCGCGCTGTGCGACGGCGGCGCCGACCTCTCCCAGGGCCAGCCGTGGTGGGACTCGGTCGCGAAGCTGCAGTCGGCGCCGCTGTTCCTGCACCGGACGCTGGCCACGGTGAACGTCTACGGCACGGTCGGCCAGGCCGCGGCGCCGCCGAACCCGGCGGTGCTGAGCGCGGTGAACTTCGCCATCGACAAGATCGGCCTCCCCTACATCTGGGGCGGCAACGGCACCGGCGGCAGCGACCCGGGCTTCGACTGCTCGGGCCTGACGACGGCGGCGTACGCGAGCGCCGGCGTCAAGCTGATGCGCACGGCCGACACGCAGTTCCGGAGCGTCCCGCACGTGACCGACCCGCAGCTGGGCGACCTGATCTTCTACGGCGAGCCGTCGACGAAGATCCACCACGTCGGCCTCTACATCGGCAACCAGCAGATGATCGACGCACCGCAGACCGGCCAGGCCGTGCAGGTGCACACCTACCGCAAGGACGGCGACGACTACGCGGGCGCCGGCCGCCCGACGGCCTGACCCAGGTCGCCGGGATAAGGATTGGACGGCGCGACGCCCGGGCTTGTAGCTTGCCCTGGATCGTGACACCGCCCGAGGAGGTGAGACCCATGAACGCTGTATCGCTGTGGGTGCTCTCCCTTCCCGTCACGGCCGGGCGATCGACGTAGGTGTCGCCGGGAGCGCCTCGACCCCAAGGCACTCCCGAAAGGCACCACCATGGACTCTTCGCGTTTCCCCGCCGAGCCGTCGTACGACGTCGTCATCGCCGGGTGCGGGCCGACCGGCGCGATGCTGGCTGCCGAACTGCGGCTGCACGACGTGCGGGTACTCGTTCTGGAGCGGGAAACCGAGCCCGTTTCGTTCGTCCGCATCGTCGGCCTGCACATCCGCAGCATCGAGCTGATGGCCATGCGCGGTCTGCTGGACCGCCTCCTCGAACGCGGACGGCAGCGTCCGGCCGCCGGCTTCTTCGCCGCCATCGGCAAACCCGCGCCGCGGGACCTGGATTCCGCGCACGCCTACCTGCTGGGCATCCCGCAGCCGGCCATCGTCGACCTGCTCGAAGACCACGCGACCCGCCTGGGCGCGCAGGTCCGGCGCGGGTGCGCGGTGGCCGGCTTCGAGCAGGACGACGAGGGCGTGACCGTCGAGCTGGGCGACGGCGAACGGCTGCGGACCCGCTATCTCGTCGGCTGCGACGGCGGGCGCAGCACGGTCCGCAAGCTGCTCGGCGTCGGCTTCCCCGGCGAGCCCTCGCGGACCGAGACGCTGATGGGCGAGCTGGAAGTGACCGCGCCGCAGGCGGAGATCGCCGCCAAGGTCGCGGAAGTCGGCGAGACCGTCAAGCCGTTCTGGCTCCGGCCCTTCGGCGGCGGGGCCTACAGCGTCGTGGTGCCCGCCGGCGAAGTCGGCGATCGCGCGGAATCGCCCACCCTCGAGCATTTCCGGACCCGGCTGCGCGCCGTCGCCGGAACGGACTTCGGCGTGCACTCCCCGCGCTGGTTGTCGCGATTCGGCGACGCCACCCGGCTGGCCGAGCAGTACCGGGTCGGGCGGGTGCTGCTGGCCGGCGACGCGGCGCACATCCACCCGCCGACCGGCGGACAGGGCCTCAACCTGGGCGTCCAAGACGCCTTCAACCTCGGCTGGAAACTGGCCGGCCGGATCCGCGGCTGGGCACCGGACCCGTTGCTGGACACCTACCAGGCCGAACGCCATCCGGTCGCCGCGGACGTGCTGGACAACACCCGGGCCCAGATGGAGCTGCTGTCCCCCGAACCGGGTCCGCGGGCCGTGCGCCGGCTGCTCACCGAGCTGATGGACTTCGACGAAGTGAACCGCTACCTGATCGGGAAGATCGCCGCGATCGACATCCGCTACGACTTCGGCGACGGCCCCGACCTGCTCGGCCGCCGGCTGCGCGACATCGACGTCGAACAGGGCCGCCTCTACGGCCTGCTGCATCGCGGCCGCGGCCTGCTGCTGGACCGCACCGAACGCCTGACCGCCGACGGCTGGGCGGACCGCGTCGACCACCTCGCGGATCCCACCGCGGCCCTGGACGTCCCGGCCGTCCTGCTGCGCCCCGACGGCCACGTCGCCTGGATCGGCGACGACCAGCGGGACCTGGACGACCACCTCGCCCGCTGGTTCGGCGGTCCCGTCGGCTGAATCCGGTGATCGGGTGCGTCCCAGCGGGGAGAACGGCCAGGATGGGACGCACCCGTACCGAGGAGAACCACGATGGCCAAGTACCTCCTGCTCAAGCACTACCGCGGAGCTCCGGCGCCGGTGAACGACGTGCCGATGGGCCAGTGGACGCCCGAAGAGGTCTCGGCGCACCTGAAGTACATGGAGGACTTCGCGGCCCGGCTCCAGGAGACCGGCGAGTACGTCGACCACCAGGCGCTCGCCCCCGAGGGGACGTTCGTCCGGTTCGACGGCGAGGGCCGCCCGCCGGTCACCGACGGGCCGTTCGCCGAGACCAAGGACCTCATCGCCGGCTGGATGGCGATCGACGTCGACAGCTACGAGCGCGCCCTCGAACTGGCCGGGGAACTGTCGGCGGCGCCCGGCGCGGGCGGGAAGCCGGTCGCGGAGTGGCTGGAGCTGCGGCCGTACTACGGTTCGACACCCACGACTATCAAGTGACCCACGTCACAGTCGAGCTGTGTCGAGACGCCGTCCGCAGCTGCGTCCCGGGCACGAAGCACAGCCGATCCGACGAGGAGACCGACATGCAGCAGCGCACCATCGACGAGGTCCTGAACCGCCCGTACAGCCAGGAACTCCTGGCCAGGGACCTGACCCGGCTGGCCTACACCGCGCTCGACGGCACGCCCCGCGTGATCCCGATCGCGTTCACCTGGAACGGCTCGCAGATCGTCCTGTGCACCCCCACGAACGCCCCCAAACTGCCCGCGCTGCGCCGCAACCCGGCGGTCGCCCTGACGATCGACACCGAGGTGCACCCGCCGAAGATCCTGCTCATCCGCGGGCGGGCCGAGCTGGACGTCGTCGAGGGCATCCCGGACGAGTACCTGCAGTTCAACGGCACCTACGAGATGACACCGGAGCAGCGAGTGGAGTGGGAAGAGGGCGTGCGGTCGCTTTACGACGGCATGGTCCGGATCGTCGTCACGCCGACCTGGGCCAAGCTGATCGACTTCGAGACGACGCTGCCCACCGCCGTCGAGGAACTGGTGCGGCGGCGCGACGAGCGTCAGGACGCCTGAGGAGGGAAATCACCATGGAGAACAAGACCTTTCCGCGACTGGAACACCTCGGCGTCGTCGTGCGG
Organism: Amycolatopsis sp. NBC_01488; assembly: GCF_036227105.1. NCBI lineage: Bacteria > Bacillati > Actinomycetota > Actinomycetes > Pseudonocardiales > Pseudonocardiaceae > Amycolatopsis > Amycolatopsis sp. NBC_01488. The sequence continues at coordinate 534,856 of NZ_CP109434.1, forward strand.
GACCTCGCGGCCGCGACGGCCTTCTTCGTCGAGCTCGGGCTCGAGGTGGAGGGCGAGGCGACGGTCGAGGGTCCCGCGGTCGACCGCATCAACGGCCTCGACGGCGTGCGGTCGGACATCGTGATGCTGCGGCCGCCGGACGGCCACGGACGGCTCGAGCTGGCCCGCTACCACACGCCGGCCGGCCCGGAAGGCGACCCGCGGGCGCCCGCGAACACACCCGGCCTCCGGCACGTCCTCTTCGAGGTCGAAGGCATCGAGGACGTTCTCGACCGGCTGCGGCCGCACGGCGCCGAGCTGGTCGGCGAGGTGGTGCAGTACGAGGACAGCTGGCGGCTCTGCTACGTCCGCGGCCCCGAGGGGATCATCGTCGAACTGGCCGAACGGGTCCGGTGACGCGTGGACGAAGTGCTGCTCCGGAGCCTGACGCCGAACGTGCTCGGAATCCTCGTCCGGCGCGGCGCCGACTTCGCGGCGGCCGAGGACGCCGTGCAGGACGCGCTGGTCGAGGCCCTCCGCGTCTGGCCGGCCGACCCACCGCGTGATCCGAAGGGCTGGCTGGTGACGGTCGCGTGGCGCAAGTTCCTCGACGCGGCCCGGTCGGACACCGCGCGGCGGCGGCGTGAGGACCTCGTCGACGTCGAGCCGGCGCCCGGGCCGGCGTCGGCCGAGGACGACACGCTCCAGCTGTACTTCCTGTGCGCGCACCCGTCGCTGACGCCGTCTTCGGCGGTCGCGCTCACCTTGCGCGCTGTCGGCGGATTGACCACGCGCCAGATCGCGCAGGCGTACCTGGTCCCCGAAACGACCATGGCGCAGCGGATCAGCCGGGCGAAGCGGACGGTCGGGCAGGTGCGGCTGGACCAGCTCGGCGACGTCGCGACCGTGCTGCGCGTCCTCTACCTCGTGTTCAACGAGGGTTACTCCGGCGACGTCGACCTGGCCGCCGAGGCCATCCGGCTGACCCGGCAGCTCGCGGCCGCGACCGACCACCCCGAGGTCGCGGGGCTGCTGGCGCTCATGCTGCTGCACCACGCCCGGCGCGCGGGCCGGACCGCGGCCGACGGCAGCCTGGTGCCGCTCGCCGAACAGGACCGCGGCCGGTGGGACACGCGGGCGATCGCCGAGGGCGTGGGGATCCTGCAGACGGCGCTCGCCCGCGACCGGCTGGGCGAGTTCCAGGCGCAGGCGGCCATCGCGGCCCTGCACGCGGACGCGCAGACCGCCGAGGAGACGGACTGGGTGCAGATCGTCGAGTGGTACGACGAGCTCGCGCGCCTGACCGACAGCCCGGTGGTCCGGCTCAACCGCGCGGTGGCGGTGGGCGAGGCCGACGGGCCGCGCGCCGGGTTGACGGCCCTCGCGGAGCTGGACGAGACGCTCCCCCGCCACACGGCGGTGGCGGCCTACCTCCACGAGCGCGACGGCGACCTGGAGACGGCGGCGCGGTTGTACGCCGAAGCGGCTCTCAAGGCGGCCAACCTCGCTGAACGCGACCATCTGACTCGGCAGGCTGCGCGGCTCAACACCCACCTGCGTGGCTGACGACCGGCGACGCTGTCGGCCGTGGTCGGCTCGAGGGCAACGCGCATGGTCGAGGCCGACCCGACGCTCGTCGAGTCGCGATCGACTGGACGAGCGGGTGGCTCGCGACCAGCCTGCGGGGTGCCGAGCCGTGGTCGACTGACGACCACAGGCGCGGCCGAGAACCGACCCGCTGCGCCACGCCCGTGGTCGACTCAACGACCACAGGCGCGGCCGACGACCAAGTCCGCAATACGCCTAGCCGTGGTCGCCCCGAAGACCACAAGCGCGGCCCGAGGAGCGACCCGCGATGTGCCAGCCGTGGTCCACCCAACGAGCACAGGCGCGGCCGAGGACCAACCTGCCACGCAAGCCGTGGCCGGCTCGACGACCACTGGCACCGATGGCAGCGGCCCGAGCCGCGTCGCCGGGCGGTCGTCAACCCAGGTGGTCGTTCGCTCCGCCGGCCCACGCGATGTAGCGCTCGGCCGACCGCCTCACCGCCCCCTTCGCGTCGCCGAGGATCTTGCCGCCCAGGAGGCCGTAAAGGCGGTCGAACTCGTACGGCTCCAGCCGGTCCACGATCCGCCGCACCAAGCCCGGCGAGAGTGGGATCTTGTTCGGGTAGCTGCGCATGAACGTCACCCAGCCGGCCGCGGCCACCGGGACCATCGTGTCGCCGACCAGCAGCACTCCGCCGGTCTCGGTGGCGATGTGGGCCACCGCCGCGCCTGGGAAGTGGCCGCCCGCCTCGATGAGCGTCACGCCCGGGAGCACCTCTTCGGTACCGGACCACGTCCGGATCACCGGGTCCTCGCGCCGCACCCAGTGCCGGTCCGCCGCGTGCACCAGCACCGGGATGCCGCCGAGCCGGTGGCTCCAGCTGACCTGGGAGCCGTACATGTGCGGGTGGCTGGCAACGATCACCGCGGCCCCGCTCAGCTCCTCGATCTTCGCCACGAGCGCCGCGTCGAGGTGGTTCGGCGGGTCCCACAGCAGGTTTCCTCCCGCGGTCCGGGCCAGGTGCGTCCACTGGCCGATGCCGAACGGCGGTTCGCGGTTGAACCGGTGCAGCCCCGGTTCCAGCTCCTCGTGCACGACTTCGTGGCCGTCGGCCGAAAGCTTGGCCAGGGTCGTCCACACCTGGCCCGAGGCAGGTACCCACTGGCGGTCGTCGGCGCAGATGGCGCAGGTGCCGGCCGGGGGCCGGTCGGTGTCGGGGTGCTCGACCCCGCAGGTTCCGCAGATCCAGATCGTCATGACGCCAGTCTTGAGGCTCCAGCGAGGTCGAGGTCAAGGAACTCCTTCAGCAGCGGGACCAGGACGTCCGGCCGGTCCAGCGGGACGATGTGGCCGCAGTCCTCGACGACGTGGGCCACGAGGTCGTCGGCGACCGGCCGCAACTGGCGCGCGAGGGTGTCGCCCACCGGGTGCGCGCCGATCGCCATGGTGGGCACGGTGAGCCGTCCGGCCGCGACGGCGTCCTCGATCTGCCGGGCGCTGACCGGCATCGCGCGGTAGTGGGCGAAGGCAGCGCGTAGTGCGTCGCGCCCCGTGTAGGAAGCGACGAAGTGGTCGCGGATCTCGCGTGGCACCCCGCAGCCGCGAGTGCCCGCGTTCAGGAACCAGTCGACGTACTCCGCTTCGTGTCCACTGAGGACGGTCTCGGCGAGTCCCTCGACGGCGTGGAACCCGAACCACCAGGGTGGTCCGCCGGCCAGGAAGTCCTCGGCGCCGGGCAGCCGGCCCAGCAGCGATTCCACCAGGACGAGCCGCCGGACGCGCCCGGGACGTCGCATCGCCAGCAGGAACGCCGGCGGTGCGCCCGCGTCGATGCCGACCACGGCCGCCGTCGACTCCCCGAGCGCGTCGAGGAGCGCTTCGGCGTCGGCGGCGAGGGTGGCCGCGTCGTAGCCGCTTTCCGGACGCTCCGACTCGCCGAGCCCACGCAGGTCCGGCGCGATGACCCGGTGGCGCGAAGCCAGGTGCGGGACGACCTCGGCCCAGAGCCGCCGGGTGTGCGGAAAACCGTGCAGCAGCAGGACCGCGGGCCCCTCCCCGGTGACCGTGACGCCGACTTCGATGCCGTTCACCCGCAGCATGACTCTCCCTTGCGGTTACCATTGGTTACCAGAAAACCGTAAGTAACTTCGAAGCCGCGGCCAAGACGGCACTTTCCCGACAGGTGGTGAGCTCCAGGTGACCCCCTCCCCGCGCGGCGACCTGTTCGACCCGGCGTGCCCGACGCGCCGGCTGCTCGACCGGATCGGCACGAAGTGGACGTCGATGGCGGTCAAGGTGCTGGCCGAGGCGGACCCGCGCGAGGTGCGGTTCGCCGAGCTGCAACGGCGGATGCCGGGGGTGTCGCAGAAGATGCTGTCGGTGACGTTGCGCTCGCTGACCCGCGACGGCCTGGTCGCGCGCCGCGTCGAGCCGACGGTGCCGCCGAAGGTCCACTACCGGCTCACGGACCTGGGCCGGTCGCTGGAGATCCCCTTGGCGGCGCTGCGGAACTGGGCGGAGGAGAACATGGCGGCGATCGACCGGGCCCACGTGGCCGCGGAGGACTAGCCACGCGGTAGCGCGGGCGGCCAAGACCGGTGCGGTCCTGCCGCCGGTGCTCGACATCGGTGCCCACCTCGGCACGGCCGCCGTCGCCGGACCGGCTCAGGCCGGCCCGGCGAGGCCGATCAGGTTTCCCTCGGGGTCGGCGAAGTGGGCGACGACCAGGTCCCGCCCCGGCGCGTGGTCCGGGCCCATCCGGCGGGTACCGCCGAGGCGTTCGGCCTCCGCCAGCGCCGCCTCGACGTCCGGGACGCCCACGTAGAACACCACGTGGCTCTCGTGGCCCACACCGCCGCCGACGCCGCCCGGGATGCCGGCCGTTTCGACGAAGCCGTAGTTGCCCGCTTCCGACACCTGGTCCGACACCGGCCCCGACGTGTCGAACGACCAGCCGAACAGCTCGCCGTAGTACCCGCGCAAGCGCGCCGGGTCGGTGCCGATGATCTCGAAGTGCACGACCGGATTGCCCATGGCGGCCACCGTACGCCTTTGTAGTTGTTAAAAACAACCTCGGAGTTGTAGATTGGTACCATGCCGACGAGCCGCAGCTACGGAGACGCCTGCGCCACCGCCCGTGCGCTGGACGTCGTCGGGGAACGCTGGGCGCTGCTCGTCGTGCGCGAGCTGCTGCTCGGGCCGCAGCGGTTCTCCGACGTCCGCCGCGCGCTGCCGGGCGCCAGCTCGAACCTGGTCACCGACCGGCTCCGCGAACTCGAAGGCCACGGCGTCGTGACGCGCCGGAAGCTGCCGCCCCCGGCGGCCTCGACGGTCTACGAACTGACCGAGTGGGGCCGTGAGCTGGAGCCGATCCTGCTGGCACTCGGCGCGTGGGCCAGTCGCGTCCCGCTCCCCCGGCCCGCGACGCTCGGCGCGACGTCCGTGCTGCTGTTCCTGCGCGGCTCCGCCCGCCCGCGCGGGAGCGCCTGCTACCGCGTCGAGCTGGACAGTCGCGTGTGGACGGTCCGCACCGAGCCGGGCCTGCTGACCGTCGAGCCGGGCGAACCCACTGCCCCGGACGCGACGATCCGGACCGACCCGCCGACGTTGAACGCCTTGCTCGAGAAGCCGTCGGACCTGGAGGCGGCGATCGAGGACGGGCGGATGGCCGTCGAGGGCGACCGGAAGGCCGTCCGCCGGTTGCTGCGGGACCACGAGGGGTGAGTCAGGCGAAGTCCTCGGCATGGTCCTCGGCCCACTCCGCGAAGGTCCGCGCCGGCCGCCCGGTGACCTCCAAGACCGTCTCCGTCGTCGGCTGCGGCCGGTCCACCAGGGCGGCCAGCCGCCGGATCCGCGCTTCGATCACCTCGGCCGAACCGACGCGGCCGAGCCCGCGGGCCTCGAACGCCGCGGTGAGCTCACGACGGTAGTCGTCGAGGTCCTGGGTCTCGACGCGGACCGGACGCCCGGCCACTCGGCCGATTGCCGACACCTGGTCCCGGACCGTCAGCGATTCGGCCCCGGTCAGCGTGTGCGTGGCACCGATGTGGCCGGACGACGTCAAAGCACGCACGGCGACGGCGGCGATGTCCGCTTCGTGGATCAACGCCGCGTGGGAGTCCGGGAACGGGTCGCGCACGACGCCCTCACGGACGGAGTCCGCCCACAGCAGCCGGTTGGCCGCGAATCCGCCGGGGCGCAGGAACGTCCACGGGATCCCGGCATCGCGCACCGCCTGCTCGGCTTCGCCGTGGGCGCGGGTGATGGCGTCCTCCGACGCGGGATCCGCGCCCAGCGCGGACAGGAGCACGACCTGCGTCAGGCCGCCCGCACGGGAAAGGAACCCGCCGAGCCCGTCCGTGCCCGCGTAGAGGAACGCCTTCGTGACGCCGTCCAGGGCCGCGTCCCAGCTTTCGGGCCGGGCCAGGTCGGCGGCGACCACCTCGACCCCGCCGGGCAGCCGGGTCCGGCCCGGATCGCGGCCGGCCGCACGCACGTCGTGGCCGCCTTCGAGCAATTGTCCCACCAGCGCGCGGGCGATGGTCCCGCGCGCGCCGGTCACCAGAATCGTCATGGGTGAAGGTTCGTCCCGCGTGGCCGGACCGGGGTAGGCACTGGCGGTACCACCCCGGCGCGGGGTGATGATGGAAGCGTGGACAGGGTGGAACTGAGCGGGTTCCTGCGCAGCCGGCGGGACCGGCTGCAACCCGCCGACGTCGGCTTCGCGCCCGGCGGGCGGCGGCAGACGCCAGGGCTGCGGCGCACGGAGGTCGCCTTGCTGGCCGGGATTTCCGTCGACTACTACGTGCGGCTCGAGCAGGGCCGTGGACCGCGGCCGTCGGAGCAGGTCCTCACCGCGCTCGGCCGCGCGCTGCGGCTGACCGAAGACGAGCACGCGTACCTGCGACGGCTGGCGCGTCCGGCCACCCCCGGTCCGCGGCCGGTGCCCGGCAACGTCCTGCGGCTGCTCGACCGCCTCGGCGACGTGCCGGCGATGGTGATCGACGCGGGCTACGACCTGGTGGCCTGGAACCGGATGCTCGTCGCACTGATCGGCGACCCGGCCGCGTGGCCGCCGCGGCGGCGCAACCGGCTGCGGCGGCTGTTCGACACCGGGGACGCGGTCACCGGCAACCGCCTGGACCTGGCCCGGCTGTGCGTCGCGGACCTGCGGGCGAGCGGGCGGTACCCGGCGGATCCCGCTGTTCGCGCGCTCGTCGACGATCTCCTCGACGAGAGTCCCGACTTCGCCCGGCTGTGGGCGGACCGGGAAGTCGTCGTGCAGCGGACGCTGACGAAGCGGACCGTGCACCCGGTCGTGGGTCCGCTGGAGCTCGACTGCGAGATCCTCGCGATCCCGGGCCACGAGCACCGGCTCCTCGTCTACACGGCGGCGCCGGGCACGCCGTCCGCCGAAGGGCTCAAACGACTCATCGCGTGAGCGCCGCCTCGCGCACTCGCAGCGACGGCGCCAGGAAGACGATCGCGAAAGTGACCGCGACCGCCGACGACAACGCCCAGTGCAGCCCGATCCACGTGGCCAGTGCGCCCACCAGCACCGGTTCCACCAGGAAGCCCAGGTACCCGCACGCGGCGACGGCGGCCACCGCGCGACCCGGCGCGTCCGCCTGCTTCCGGCTCGCCACGCTCCACGCGATCGGCACGATCCCCGCCACGCCCAGCCCGACCACCGCCGCACAGCACGACGGCCGCGCGGCTGCCGATCCGGGTGAGCAGCGCACCCGCGCCCACCAGCGCGACCACCGAGCCCAGCGCGAGCCCGAAGAGCCCGGTCGCGAGCCCACCGGTGGTCAGCCCGAGCTGCTCCTGCACCGCCGGCATCCGCGCCAGCCACGTCGCGAACGCCGCGCCGAAGACGGCGAAGACGACGGAAACTCCCTGGCGAGCGCGTTTCAGGTCTTCGGCCACTTCGGCGATTATCCTGATCTCCATGGCCGGCGGGGACGACGTCGAAGCGCTCGGCGCGCGGGCGCCCGCCGGGCCGGTGCTCTGCGCCTACGTGCCGGACGTCGGCGTCAAGGACGCGCTGATCGCCGACGACCCGGCCGTGTTCTTCACGACCCCGCACTTCCGCGGCTTCCCGGCGATCCTCGAAGCGGCCGGCGAAGATGTGGGCCGGAAAATCGGCGAACCATGTAGAGAACGCGGACCGGACTCCGTCCTTTCCGGTGAACGCGCCGCCGGGGCGCGAGAAGGAGCCGATCATGGCGAAGTACATGCTGCTGATGAGCTACACCGGAAGCGCCGCGTGCGACCTCCCGATGGGTGAGTGGCCGCCGGAGGACCTCCGCGCGCACATCGACTTCCAGCACGCGCTCGACGCCGAACTGCGCGACAAGGGCGAGCTCGTCGACGCGCAGGGCCTGGCCGGGCCCGACTTGGCGAAGACGGTCGTGTCCGACGGCCGGACCAGCCCCGTGGTCACCGACGGGCCGTACCCGGAAGGCAAGGAGCTGCTGGCCGGCTACTGGGTCGTCGACGTCGAGAGCGAGGAGCGCGCGCTGGAAATCGCGGCGAAGGCGTCGGCCGCACCCGGGCCGGGCGGGGTGCCGATCCAGCAGCCGATCGAGGTGCGCCAGGTGATGAGCGCGCCCGCCTGATGGCCGGCGTCGGGGTCGAGGACCTGCTGCGCACGCTCGCGCCGCAGGTCCTCGGCGTCGTCGCGCGGCGGTTCCGCGACTTCGGCGCCGCGGAGGACGCCGTGCAGGAGGCGCTGCTCGCGGCGGCGCGGCACTGGCCGTCCGGCGGGTTGCCGGACAACCCGCGCGGGTGGCTGATCCAGGCCGCCGTCAACCGGCTGACCGACCAGCTGCGCAGCGACCAGGCGCGTCGCCGACGGGAGGACGCGGCGGCGTTCGAACCACCTCCGCCGGACGTCCCGGACCGCGACGACACCCTGGTCCTGCTGTTCCTGTGCGGTCACCCGGCGCTGACGCCGGCGGCGGCGATCGCGTTGACGCTGCGCGCGGTCGGTGGCCTGACCACAGCCGAGATCGCGGGGGCGTTCCTGGTCCCGGAAGCGACGATGGCGCAGCGGATCAGCCGGGCGAAGGCGCGGATCAAGGCGTCGGACGTGCCGTTCCGGCTGCCCGCCGCCGACGAGCGCGACGCCCGGCTGCGATCCGTGCTGCACGTGCTCTACCTGGTGTTCAACGAGGGCTACACGAGCAGCGGGGGCGGCCGCCTGCACCGCACCGAACTGTCCGGCGAGGCGATCCGGCTGACCCGGCTGCTGCACGCGATGCTGCCGTCGGACGGCGAAGTCACCGGCCTGCTGGCGCTGATGCTGCTCACGGACGCGCGGCGCCCGGCGCGCACCGGGCCGTCCGGCGAGCTGGTGCCGCTGGCCGAGCAGGATCGGACGAAGTGGGACCGCGCGCAGATCCGCGAGGGTGTCGCGCTGGTCACCGAGGCGCTGGCCCTGGGCGACGCGGGCGAGTACCGGCTGCAGGCCGCGATCGCCGCCGCGCACGACATCGCGCCGCGCGTCGAAGACACCGACTGGGACCGGATCCTGGCGACCTACCGGCTGTTGGAGCGACTGACGGACAACCCGGTGGTGACGCTGAACCGCGCGATCGCGACGGCGATGGTGCACGGTCCCGCCGCCGGGCTCGCGCTGCTGGACACCCTCGAGCTGACCGGGCACCGGCCCGACGCCGTCCGCGCGCACCTGCTGGAGCTGGCCGGGGACGTCGCGGGTGCTGTCCGGCACTACGACGCGGCGGCCGCGCGGACGACCAACACGCCGGAGCAGCGCTACCTCCTGACTCGTGCCGCGCGACTGCGGGAAAAGTCGCGGAGTTGACCCGATTCTCCGGCTAGAATTCGGCGTTCGCCCCGCATCAGCGGATTCGAGGAGGCCGGATGCTGCTCCGTGTGCTCGCCCTTTCTGCCGCGTTGCTGGCGGGTACCGTCGCCCCGTCGGACGCGTCGACCCGCACGGTCACCGTTGACGGCGCTGTCGCCACTCCGGCGTCTTACCGCGCTTCGCAGCTGAAGGCCTTAGGCGGCGACCTGGTCAAGCTCGTCGCCGCCGCGGCACCGGTGCTGCCACCCGGGAAGAACACCGCCCTGCGCGTGACGGTGACCGTCTCCGGGGCGGCGCACCGGGCAGTCACGTTCGCGCTGGCCGAGCTGGACCCGGCGTTCGGGAACCACCCCGCCGTGCTGACGACGGACCACGGGATCGACCTGGTCGTGCCGGGCGACCGGGACCGCAGCCGCGACGTCCGGGACGTCCGGCGGGTGCGGGTGGCCGTTTCCGCCGCGACCGCCGCCGAGCGCGCCGTGCGGATCACGACCGCGTTCCGGTCCGTCACGCTGCCGCCGTCGCTGCTGGCGCACCTGCCGTCCCGGACCGTGACGGCGTCCTTCGCTTCGGGGACCGGCCTGCAGACGCGCACCGAGACCGGGCCGTCGCTGGCGCTCGTCCTGCGGATCGCCGGCGTGGTCCCGCGGCCGGACACGGCGGTCGTCGCGGTCGGCGAGGACGGTTACGGCGCCGCCGTCACGCTTGCCGAAGAGCGCACCGGCGGTCGCCCGCTCCTGCTGTCCACAGTGGAGGACGGCGTCCCGCTCGCGCTGCCGCGACTCGTCCCGCTGGGCGACGTCAAAGGCGGCCGGTACGTGTCCGGGGTGACCGCGCTCGACGTGCGCTGACCAAGTGCGCCACGCGCTCGGCAGGCGCTGCTTGACGAGCGCCGTATAGTCGGTTCCGACTGATAGGGAGCGACTAGTGCCACCTCGCAAGATCCGCAACACCCTCGCGCTGGCCCTGCTCGGCCTGCTGCTGGAACGCCCGATGCACCCGTACGAAATGGCGTCCACGCTGCGCGAACGCTTCAAGGACAGCAGTTTCAAGATCAACCCCGGCTCGCTCTACGACACCGTGGAGTCACTGGCGAAGCACCGGTGGATCGAGCCCGTCGAAACGGTCCGGGAGGGCAACCGGCCGGAGCGGACCGTCTACGCCCACACCGAACTCGGCCGCCAGGAGTTCGTCGCGTGGCTCGACGAGCTGGTCCGCGAGCCGGTCGCGGAGTACCCGAAGTTCGTCGCGGCGGTGAGCTACCTCGGCGCACTCGGCCCGGAGCGCGCCGCCGACGCGCTCGAGGAACGCGCCCGTCACCTCGCCGACCGCATCGACGGCGCGAACACCGCCCTCGACGAAACCGTCGGCAAGGGGGCGCCGCGACTGTTCATGATCGAAGTCGAGTTCGTGCGGCACGCGTGGCAGGCCGAGCTCGACTGGGCCCGCGCCACCGCGGCCGAAATCCGCTCCGGCTCCCTGTCCTGGCCCGACCACTTCTGAGGGGAAACTCGTGCTCGAAACCGATGTCCTCGTCGCCGGCGCCGGTCCGGCGGGCTTGCTCCTGGCCGCGGAGCTCGCGCTGGCCGGCGTCCGCACCACGATCGTCGAACGCCACCCTTCGCGGCCGCCGTACTGCCGCGGCTTCAACCTCAATTCCCGTTCCCTGGACTTGCTGGCCCGTCGCGGGCTGGCCGAGGGCCTGGTCGCCGAGGGCCACCAGGTGCCGCACGCGCCGGTCACCGGCTTGCCGGGGCCGCTGCCGCTGACGGACGCGGCGACCGACCACCCGTTTTCGCTGGGGATTCCGCAGACCCGCGTCGAAGAGGTCCTGGAAGGGCGGGCGGTCGACCTGGGCGTCGAAATCCTGCGGGGCCACGAGCTGCGGTCGTTCACGCAGTCCCCGGAAAGCGTGTCCACAATCGTCCACAATGGACAATTCGGCCGGACGATCTCAGCGCGTTTCCTGGTGGGCTGCGACGGCGGGCGCAGCACGGTGCGCAAGCAGGCCGGGATCGACTTCCCGGGTGTCGACGCGCGCTGGTACGCGCTGCTCGGCGACGTCGAATGCGAGCTGCCGTACGGGATTTCGGCCGGGCCGGACGGCCGCACGGTGTTCGTCATCCCGCGGCCGGGGTACGTCCGGATCATCGTGCGTGAGGACGACCCGCCGGCCGACAAGTACGCGCCGGTGACGCTCGAACGGCTCCAGGCGCAGGTGGACGCGGTGCTCGGCCGGCACGTCGAGCTTCGTTCGCCGCGCTGGCTGACGCGCTTCGGCGACGCGGCGCGCTTGGCATCGAGCTATCGCGAGGGCCGGGTGCTGCTGGCGGGCGACGCGGCACACATCCACCCGCCGGCCGGGGCGATCGGAGTCAACGTGGCGCTGGACGACGCGTTCAACCTGGGCTGGAAGCTCGCGGCAACGGTGCGCGGAACTGCCCCGGAGGGCCTGCTGGACACCTACCACACCGAGCGGCACGCGGCGGGGTCGCGAATTCTGGCGAACACGCAGGCGCAGGTGGCGCTGGGCGAGGCCCCCGACGAGCCGCTCGCGGACCTGATGCGCCGGGTCGCCGCGCACCCGGCGGGGAACCGGGCGCTGGCGGAGATCATCACGGGCCTGGACGCGTGTTACGAGCCGGGCGGCCACCCGTGGCTGGGGCGGCTGGCGCCGGACGTGCCGCTGGTGGTGTCTTCCGCCGAGACGCACTTGGCTGCGTTGCTGCACCCTGGGCGTCCGGTACTGCTGGATCTGGCGGGGACTTTCGCCGCGTGGTCGCCGTCGGTCGAGGTGGTCGCGGCGTCGAGTCCGTCCGTTTCGGACATCGACGCGCTGTTGCTGCGGCCGGACGGGCACGTGGCCTGGGTCGGGGCTGCCGGCTCTGGCGACGAGGGGCTGGCGGAGGCGGTGCACCGGTGGATCGGCGACGTTGCGATTCCGGTGCGCTGCGCGTAGCTCTTCGCCCATGGGGACGGCAGGCGTGGTCCGTTGCGGCGACGAGTCCACTTCGGACACCCACGCGCTGTTGCTGCGCCCGGATGAGCACGTGGCCCGGGTCTGGGCTTCCGGCTCGGATGACGACGGACTGGCAGAGGCGGTGCACCGCTGGATCGGCGACACGGCACCCCCCGCCCTTCCCTTGGGGGGCTGCCCCGAGTCCAGTCTATCGGTGGGGTAGGTCGGAACCGGCCGGATCGCCCCCTGGGCACTCCGGTTGTCCACATTCGGGGCGGGCTGTGGACAGGTCAGCGCGGGCGGTCCAGGACCGCCCGCTGCTCGACCCTTCCGTCCAGCGTGAAGCGGCTGTGCGGGGTGAACCCCAGCTTCTCCACCACCCGGGCCGACGCCTTGTTCGCCGGCTCGTACACCGCCAGCAGGCGATCCGCGAACCCGGACGAGAACATGTGGTCGCGGACCGCCGTCGTCGCCTCCGTCGCATAACCCCGGCCCCAGCCCGAGGGGGCGATCCACCAGCCCATCTCCACCGCCGGTAATCCCAGGCCGGACTCCGTGGGGCTGCGGCTGACCAACGAGACCACGCCGTCGAACGAACCCGGGGCCGCCGAAACCGCGAACCAGCCGAAACCGTGGGAAGCCCAATGCGCCAGCGTCGCCTGGTGCTTGGCCAGCGTGTACTCGTGGGACCACGGCTCGCCGGTGCCGACATACCGGACCGTCTCGGAAATCCGGGCCAGCGCGAACAAGCCGTCGAAGTACTCCTCGGCCCACTCGTGCAGCGTGAGCCGTTCCGTGGTGATCAGCACCAGCCGAAGTCTAGGCCGATTACCGCCGGTCACCGGGGTAGCCCGATCGGCCTATGGTCCGGACCACATTAATGGTCTATACCAATCATGTCCGGAAATCCCGCCGCCGCGCTCGTCGTCGTGGAGGTTCCACCATGCGTCTCCGTTCCCTGCTGGCCGGACTGGCCGGCCTCGCGCTCGTGAGCACCGGGCTCGGCGCCCCCGCCGAAGCCGCCGCCGGGTCGCCGATCCCCGTCGGGCCCTACGTCGACATGGGCGCCTGGCCCACGCCCAGCCTGTCCGCGATGTCCGCCGCGAGCGGCGTCAAGGGCTTCACGCTCGCCTTCGTCAACTCCTACGGCTGCAAGGCCAGCTGGTTCGGCGCCTACGACCCGCGCACGGCCTGGCAGAAGGACGAGATCACCAAGATCCGCAACGCCGGCGGCGACGTCAAGATCTCCTTCGGCGGCGCGTCCGGCATCGAGCTGGCCCAGGCGTGCAGCACGTCCGCGCAGGTCGCGGCCGAGTACGACGCCGTCGTCAAGGCGTACGGCCTGAAGTACGCCGACTTCGACATCGAAGGCGCGGCCGTCGCGGACCCGGCGTCGATCACCCGCCGCTCGCAAGCCCTGAAGACGCTCCAGAACAACAACCCCGGCCTGAAGATCTCGCTGACGCTGCCGGTGCTGCCGACCGGCCTCGACGCGAACGGGCTCAACGTCGTCAAGGCGGCCAAGGACGCCGGCGTCACCCTCGACCTGGTCAACATCATGGCGATGGACTACTACCAGGGCGCCGGCGACCAGGGCGCGAAAGCGATTTCCGCGGCCAAGGCGACGCAGGCGCAGCTGAAGTCGCTGTACGGGCTGAGCGACGCGGCGGCGTGGAAGAAGGTCGGCGTGACCCCGATGATCGGCGTCAACGACTCACAGAACGAGATCGTCTGACAGCGAAATGCGCTCTGACCTGGGGATCAGCACCCCGATTCATGGGGTACCAGTAGTCCAGGCCGTCACCAGGCCGTCAGGCCGTCTCTTCGGCTTCTCCGGTCACCTTGCGCGGCTTGAACATCTCATCCGCAGCAGCCCGCGCCCGGTCGTGACTCGACGGCATCAAGTGCGTGTAGACCTTGAGCGTGAAGCCCTCGTTGGTGTGGCCGAGGTAGGCCGCCAACTCCTTGACGCTCACTCCTCGCGCCAACATCGATGACGCGAACAGGTGTCGGAGCGCGTGCATCCCGTCATCCCGGTCCTCATAGGACAGACCAGCAGCCTTGAACGCCGGTTGCCAGATGACGTAGTTGAACGCCGTCCGCTTGTACAGCTCGCCATGCTTGTTGACCATGAGGACGTTGACCGTCTCGAACGCGCGCCCGTCCCGCTCTGCCCACGGCAGCGTGATCGACGTAGGCGGGAACCGCTCGGCGTACGCATCGAAGGCATCCAGGACGCCCCGTCCGATAGGAATCGTTCGTGTCTTGTGGCCCTTCGGGAGCTTGAACTTCCGCTCACTGCCAACGGTCACCATCTGCCGCGTGCAGTGGTAGACCATCTCGCGTCGATCGACATTGTCGAGACTGAACGCGAACATCTCACCCTGCCGCAGACCCAGCCCAGCACCCAGCGGGATGCACGGCTTGAACCGCTCCGGCAGCGCCAGTTCTATGCGTCGCAGGCGAGAGTCAGGCCACGGAACCACCTTGCGCTGAATCCGCTTCGGGGCCTGGATCGAGGCGTCACGACACGGGTTCTTCTTGATCTTCCCATCAGCTACCGCAGCATCCAGGATCGACGACACAAGGTCGAAGAGCGTCCGCTGGTAGGTTGCCGAAGTCTTCCGATCCTGCTTGCGAAGCCACGCCAGCCACTCCCGAATCGGTTCGGGAGTTTTAAATGACGAGAGGAGCTTGTTGCCAAGAAACGGATAGACCTGGTTCTCAAGTCGCGACTTTTCAATGTAGACCGTTGACTCATCTTGCGATCGGCCGGCCATCACCGTTTCCGCATACACGCGGAACTTTATTTTTCCCGCGTTGGGATCGGAGTAAGTGCCCGCGTACACGTCATTTTCCATCTTGGTCAGGAACTCACGCGCGGCAGTGAGCTTCCCGTCCGGGAACGACCGCGACCGTTCCACCTTGTCCGGGTCCAGGTAGCGAACCTTGTACCGCAGCCCCTTCCCGTACAGCGAAGTTCGCTCCTGGACCGGCTTGCCCTTGGCGTTGAGCACCGGCTTCCCGGTCTCGGGGTCTTCCTCGTCCCGAAACCACCGATCTTGAATATGTCCCATCCCACTCTCCTTTCTTCGCAACCGATTGCCGAAACATCGAGCCTGTTACGCGACACCAAGCTCGGCGACCCAAGCCCGCACGGCCACCGGGTCATAGCGGACGTGCTTGCCCAGCTTGAGGAACGGCGGCCCGTAGTTCTTGAGCCGCCAGTCGCGCAGTGTCTTCTCCGGAATTCCGAGGAACGCCCCAAGCTCCTCCGGCCCCCACAGCCCTTCTAGCTCGACCACCCGAATCCGCACCGTCATCCCCGTGTCCTCCCCTCCACGCTGGGTCAAGCAGCCTCCCGAACCGCAGTTGCCGAAGTTTCTTGCCCTGGTGGTCCGGCAGCCGCGAGCATCGCGGCCGAGTACTCCGCTTGCCAGGTGATCCGCTCGGAGATCGCCCGCATGACCAGCTGATCCCTAGGCGGGCAATGGGTGTCTCCGGGCTCGACTTTGCGCCACACGAACCGATCCGGAGCCGGTTCCGGCTTACTGATCCCGACCGCCGCCAACGCAGAGAGCACGAACCCCCGCCGGTCGGCCTTGTGATCGGCCACCGTCTTGCCCGACCACTTGCGCGACACCAACACACGCCGCCCCGGAAGTCCAAGCGTCGAACGCCGGTGAGCGCGTCCCTTGCAGTGCCCTGGAGTGGTCTTCCCGTTGGCTCCCTTCGGATTTACCCCGTACAGCAACCACACCGCACAGCGCGGCGAGCACGGCGTCACCGCCAGGTGGGCGTGAAGTAGGTCGTGGTGATCCCGCTGCCCAGCGGTGTCGGCCTCCACGACCTCGCCCGTCGACTTCGTCAGGTACTTCGTGAGATAGCCGATGTGACGCCCCGCCTCTTCGGTGCCGCCAAGCAGACCCTTGGAATGCACCTGGGCACCGAAGGTCACGACATGCGCGGGCTCCTCCGCAGCCTCCACCGCGTCATCCCAGGCCGTCAGCGGCTCCCGCGTTTCCGGATCCACAAACGACCGAGAATCCGCGTCCCACAACGGTTTCCGGTCCGTATAGACGACCTCGTCATGAGCAGGCCACCACACCTGGTGATAGGTAGCCTCCGTGACCAGACGGATGGTCTCGTGCGAGATCGCGCCCCGCAACGCCGCGTGCAGATGCGGGGCTGCCCGACGCTGTGGCTCCACCGTGGCGAAGTACTGCACGTCCCAGCCGACGACGCGGCGCAGGTTCTGCCACCACCGATCCATCAGCGCGGCGAAGTGCACCGCATCCCGCGCCGCCCGCCGGTAGTCATACGACGCCGGGTCGACCGGGGACCCATCCGGGCGAACCCGTCCGTAGGTGTCGCAGGTCAGCGTGACGAACATCGACGGCCGGAACTTCCCCGCGAACTCCCGCCCCACCGTCGCCTTGCTCACCTTCCGCCGAGGCAGGTTCGGAGCGTCCTGCCGCCGCTTCGTCGAGCGCTTCACCGCCTTCCGCTCCACCTCGTCCAACGACGGAAGCCGACCAGTCACCCCCGACGCCCGCAGTTCGCCGTCCACGGTCGCCACCTCTGCCCGCAGCTCCTCCGCTTCCGCCTCGTCCCCGGCCGCCATGACGTCCCGGTAGTGCGCGGCCAGGTCAGCCCGGTAGGTCAGCAGCTCGGTTTGCGTCTCCGACACCGGCTCACGAGTGATCACCGGCTCTTCTGTCATGTGCCACCCTTCCCGGCATTGGGCCTGCCGCAACGCTTTTGCCTTCCGCGCACACGGCAGGCACTGCGACTCCACAGTGGACCCACACGGCACCGGGACGTAGCGGATCTCCCCGGTGTCGGTGTCGCCGACCTCCATCGTGAACGGCCGGACACAGACGCCGTACTTCTCCGCCGTTGCCTTCACGACCTCCGCCGACAACGCCCCGCGGATTCGTCCGACCGGGTGAGCTGGCCGATTCTCCACCGTCGCATCCGGGCTGGTCACAGCCTCACTGGTGGCGTTCATGCCGACCTCCCTTCGTCCGTGCGTCGATCGGCCAGGCTGACGACCTGGGCTCCGCCGTTGGTGACGTAGTTCTCCAGTTGCTTGATCGTGTGATCCGGCACCCATCCGGCGCGGACACGCAGCGGTTCGCGGATGCCTTCGCCCCAGACGTAGCCGACACCGGCCGCCGATTCCGGGATGCGGTTGGCCCACGCGCCACGCTCATACGCGCCGTCACCGAGGACCATGGGAACCTGCGTCTTCGAGGTGAGCCGCATGGCGATGCGCCGGGGCAGCAGCTCCCGTACCGGCACCGTGTCCTTGGTCGGCTCCTGCACGTAGCCCCGCACGGTGAACCCGAGCGCCCGGCCTTGGGTGGTCAGGATCGCCAGCTTCTCCACGATCAGCTCACGGGTTTTGCGGTCGGTGTACTTCGTCAACGCCCCGATCTCGTCGAACTCCAGCAGCTCCACCGGATACTCCGTCGAAACCGGCACTTCCCGCGTGTTCCCGGCGAACGTCCGCTTGCGCTTCTCCAACTCCTCCAACAGCGCGTCGAGGACGTCGAGGGCTTCCTTTCCGGACTGGCCGTAGCGAGCGAAGATCCCGCGCCCATAGGACAGCTCCATGGCCTTCGGATCGATCCCCGACACCCGGACGACACCGGCGCGGATCGCTGACGCTGCCGCCACCAGCGGGCACCACATGACCGAGTTCTTCCCCGACCCCGTCGCCCCGGCGACCAGCGTGTGTGACCCGGTACCGACCAGCGGGAGCCGCCACGGCTTGCCGTACTCCGTCGACCCGGCGAACACCGCCCGCAGATCGACCCCCGTCCCGTCGACTGACACCAGGTCCGGCACCGGCAGACACGTCACCGGCGAGGCCAGCAGGTCCCTGCGCATGAAGTCGATCGACACCACGTCGGGCTCGACCTCCCGAATCTGGCAGCGAGTGACCTTCCGGGCTACTGCCAGCGCGCGAGCAGCGTCGTCGAACTCTTCCGGGGTCTGGCCGGCCACCAGCCGCACCCGCACCTCATCCCACGAGGCCCCCGACCGCACCGACAGCAGCTTGGGCACCGCCACCGCGCCTGAGCGGTTCTCGCTGCGCGACACCGAGTTACGCCGCCGTCCGATCAGCGACACCGTCACATCGACCGGCACCGACCCGTCCCGGACCACCAGGCCGCAGGCGGTCAGCCAGCCGCCGAGCTTCTGCCCGTAGAGCGCCCAGCGCAGCCACCACGAGCGCACCCACCGCCCGCACCACTGGTCATAGCCCGTCGCGTCCAGCCGCCACCACACGAGCTGGACCAGGCCCAGCACCGCCACCGTCAGGGCGAGGGAGACCCAGCCCAGCCAGTGCCACCACGCCCAGAGCGCCACCACGGTCAAGCAGGTCCGCCAGCGGGTGACCAGTTGCCGAACAATCCAGATCACCGCCCGCAGCAGCCCCCACAGGGCCACGGCCACGAACGCGAGCGCGGCCAGCAGCTCCGCCATCCGAGCCAGCGCGTGACCGACCTTGGCCAGCACCCACAGCAGCACCGCCAGGCCACCACCGACCAGCGCCAGCATCATCACCGCGTGTGCATCCATCAGCGACCACCCCGCACACCGGCGGTCGGCAGCACCAGGACCAGCGGCAGCATCCCCAGGCATGGGGCGCACCGGTCTTCACCCGGCATCAGCCGAGCGAACTTCTTACATTCTGTGCAGCGCATCCGAGTGACCCCGGTTGACTGCCCTTGGTTGTCATCATTTATCGTAGACATTGTTCGCTTACTCCAGTGAACAGGCGCAGAACCAGTCCGGAAGGTTTCCTAGGCCCAAGAGGGCTGGTTCTGCGCGCCAAAAAAACAGGACGATTTATGCACGTGAGGACGCGTTTATCCATCACGCGTCCCCACGTGCGTAACTACTTCCAATATTCAGTTAACGTGCCGCTGTCAGCCTTCCGGTATCTCCGGGTTCGCCCCGCCCGCGTAGTCCTCCTTCCACTCCGGACGCCGGGTCAGCCGCTCCAAGCACCTCAACTGGACACCGTGATTGGCCAGTGCCTCCCACTTGTGGTCCGGGTCCGTCTCGGCCATGGACTTGAACATCCGCGCGTTGTAGCGGTGGAACTCCACCCACGCCGACAACGGCGAATCGCCCCTGGGCATCCGCGCGAAGATGTCCATCTGCGCGTCACGCAGCCTCAAGGGATACTGCGGGGTTTTCGCCGTCGAACCGCGATTCACAGCGCCTCACCTCGCAGCGATAACTCCTCCCGCTCCACCTCAGACACCACCCAGTCGAACAACTGCCCTCGCGGAATCATCAGGACGTCCGCTAGCCGCACGATCGTCGGCACCCGACGTACCGGCCGCGAACCCGCTTCGACGCCACCGATGAACGACGGCGAAAACCCCGATTTGTCGGCGACCTCGAACTGTTTCCAGCCCCGCAGGTCCCGTACCCGCCGCAGGAGGACGCCCACCGGCACGAAGACGCCGGACTCGACGTCGTCGAATCGCACCGGCTCCACCACCCCAGCCATCAAGCACCCCGCCCGTCGCGCCGAGGCCGGATCGGCGCAGGGTGTAACCGCCGCCGCTGTACCGGTACCGGCCTCTGATCCAGCACCGCCGGGTGGCCGGCCAGCACGGCCCAGTCCTGCGCCGCCTCCGTCATGGCCTCTGCCGCAGCCGCCAGCGCCGCCACGGCCCACCACTCCAGGCCCGCCAACGCCGACAACTCGTGCCACAACCGAGCCACCCGCCGAGCCGCGTACGACACCCGCTCCGCCAGGTCCGGCCGAGCCGGGTCCTTCGCCGCCGCCCGATACGCCATGTGGTAGTCGGCATAAGCGTGCTGCCACTCCTGGTTCAGTCGCTCATACGACGCCGGGTCCGGCTCGCTCCCAACAACCACCGTCAGCACCCCTAGGCCGCCTTCGAGCCATCAGCAGCACCCGCCGACGAACCCGAGCCCGAGCGGGACGACTTGCCCGCCGCCGCCGAGTCGGCCGCCTTGAACCCCGTCGCCCGGAACACGTACGACTGGTACTTGTACTCGCCCTGACCAGCCACCTTCGGCTCCGCCGTCAAGCCCTCCAGCTCCACCGGCCGCATCCCCGGCATCACCTCCGACGCCGACGGCACCGGCTGCACATCAGCCAGCAACGTCACCTCGAAGGACGCGCGCTTGGCCCGTGTCTCACCCAAGTCAGTCGCCAGAAACTTCCACTGCCGCTTGCCCGTCGACTCGTCCACACGCTGCCGAACCGGCCGACCGGCCGCCTTGTCCTCCCGTGACTGAAACTCGTTGTCGGGCGACACCTCGCCCACCATCACAAGGCCCTGCGGGAACGCCTCATCGAACGCAACCGCGAACCGGTGACCCTTTTCGATAGCCATTGAATTAGCCCTTACTGTAGTTGACCCTTGTTTGATGAATTTTCACGATCTACGTCGTCGGCCGTGTCCATCAGCATTCGGCCAATCGTTCGCGCCTCATCGGCTGATAACGTCAAATCTCGTATGCCTGGAATGGAAAGGATGACAGCCGCGCCTTCGCGGAACGCCCACATGTACCTCTCCGCTCCCTCGTCGCCATCCTCACTCGGACGAGAGCCGGTGCGTCGCACGCGCTTCGCCATGTAACAGCCCTCTCACTTCGCGGCCTCCCTACGTGCTCGGCTTGTCGAACAACTACTACAATCGGCCAAACAGGCGGGTTCCGAAACAAAGGGCGGGCATACGAATACGGCAGCGCGCACGGAATATTCCTCCGATGCATATCACCAGGTTAGAGGCGTGCCAACGTGCTACACTCGATGCATACGACATCTTCAGGGGGTGACCAGTTGAGCGACGATGTCACAGCAGTTGCACCAGACCTTCCGGCCGACTTCTGGGAACAGGCCGAGATACGGTCGCCGCTGCTGAGTCAGCACTTCGGGCGCTTCCTCCGCGCTTATCGATCCGCTCAGAGCCCGAAGGTCAAGCAGGCCGACCTAGCCGCCTGGCTCGGCATCACCCAGGGCCAGCTCAGCAAGCTCGAACGGTCCCCCGCTGCCATTCATGACCTGGTCAAGCTACAAAAATGGGCCGAAGCCCTACATGTGCCAAGTGATCTCTTGTGGTTCGGGAAGCCGCACGAAGAGGCTGGCCAGCCGGAAGCGACTTCGGCCAAGGCGACCGATCAAGAGCTGACGCACGTGCCCCGCCGCAACCTGCTGAAGGGCGCGGGTGTCTTGGCTGTTTCGGCCGCAAGCTCCGGATTGCTTGCGAATGCGCCATGGCAACGTCTGATGGATTCGGTCGAAAACGACCGTCCTGTTGATATGGCCACCGTTCAGCTCATGCAAGACCGGACGGCGGACTTTCATGACAACGAACACACCGTTCCCGCGCGCCAGCTACTTGAAGGCTTGCTGCGCCACCGCACAGTGATATCCGCATTACTCACCAACGCTCGAACGGAAAACATCCGCAACGAACTTGTTCGCACTTTCGGCGAGACCGAAGCGCTCGTTGGATGGCTGCATTTCGACCTTGGGAATGCGAACGAAGCGGTACAGTCTTGGCGGAAGACACTGAAAATTGCCAAAGACTCAGGTGACGGCCCTTTGGCCGCGTGTGCGCTTTCCTACTGGAGCTACCTAGCATCCTCGCGAAACGACACCGTCCCGGCCGTACGGCTACTACAGCAGGCAGAAAGCTACGTGCCCGGAAACACAGCTCCGGCCACCCGGTCGTGGGTAGCAGCGCGCGAGGCCGAGGAGCTGAGCCGTCTAGGCAATGAGACAGAGGCCATGCGCGCGCTCGAACGGGCTTTCACAGCGTTCGACTTCGCACACCCGCGCACGGAGCGCCATTGGACAACGTTCTTCACGGCGAACAGGCTGGGAAGCCTCACGGTGTCGACCTACATGGGACTTCAGCACAAGGATGCTCCTGCCATCGCAGATTCCTTGCTTGCGTCCTTGCCGCCGACCGTTCGGAAGCAGCGCGCTTTAGCTCTCACCGACTTGACGACGCTTTGCGTCCGGGCGAACGACTACGACCGAGCGCGCGCACTGGTGGACGGCGCAATAGATTCAACGATCCGCACTGAAAGCAGCTTGTCACGACAGCGATTGCTCACGCTCTCTTCCGAGCTTGCGTCAGCGAAGAAGGGCAGCCCCGGAAACACCATTCGGGACAGGATTCGATCAGGCTTGCATCGGTAGCCGTTACGCTGGCCGAGTCTCGGCCGTCAGCCAAGCAAGGTAGTCTTCGCTACCGGTTTCGATCGGCTGCGCGACGATGTCGGGCACGTCGTAATGGTGATTCTCTTTGATGTGAGCGAAAAGCAGGTCAAGCCGGTCACCGTCAGTCTTGACCAGGCACTGCCACTCCTGCTCATCATGAATGCTGCCTTGCCAGCGGTAGAAACTCCGGACCGGCCCGGTCACCTGAGCACATGCACCGAGACGCGCCTCTACGATGCCGCGAGCTAGCCGCGCTGCGTCATCTGCGCTGTCCGTCATCGTGACGACCGTGTAGTAGCTCCGCGACAACGTGTCCTCCTCCGGTCCGCACCTGCCCAGCCAAGTTTACTGCCGAATTTGGCTCTATGGGATCAAGGCGCCGCCTGCGGCGGCGCGTACAGGTCACCTTGCGTACGTCGGACGCCGCCCTTGGCGGACCGGCCTCCCGCTCCGCTCCGGCCGGCCGCCGGGCGCGCCCGCCGACGACTCGGCACCCATACGCGCGCCGCCGCCACACTGAACGCAAGACTCATTCGGCACCACTCGCTGTTCCGCTCGACCAGAAGCGACGCGACGCTGCTCAGCTACCCGCAACGCCGCCTCAGCTCGGCTTAGTCGTGCCTGCGCACGGTCAAGCGCTTCCCCAGCGGCCTTGAGCCGTCGATGCGCCTGTTCGACGTGCAACCAAGACTCAAACTTCAGGTGCTGGCCCAAGGCGTCCAACCGAACTCGCTCGGAAGACGCCCTGCTTGCGCGCTCATCCAGATCGTTGTCACGCCCGTCGGGCAGTTCTTCGTGTTCGTCCATGTCGTCCCGAGGCCCGTGGTGACCGCTCCTCGCGAGCGATCGTTTAACACCGGGCCGCCGCCATCAAGGGCGCCTACGGCGTCGCTGCGCGATGAGCTAAAGCTCCCCCTTGACAACGACGACCCGGCGCTAACTTGCCGCAGGGACGAGGAGGACGGGGGCGGTAAGCCACCACCGCACCAGTACCCGGGCTACGACAGACTCCCGGCTGCTGGCTGAACCGGGCCGCCTGCCGCTCTTCGCCTACCCGCACTGTCGACGCGTAAACGTTCACTCCGAATTTTCGCCTGACACTTTCCGAAAGGAAGCAGCCGTGCCCGTGCCCAGCCGCCGACTCAGCCCGAACCAAACCGCTTTGTTCAGTTGCTACGAACTCACCCTCTGGACCGAGCAGGGCCGGGCCGCCAGGCCGTCACCAGGCCGTCAAACGATCGGACCGGACCGGACCCAACCGGACGCAACAAGCACAAAGCAGCAGGTCAGCGGCACGTCACGCCGCCGACCCGCTGCTAGAACGCGCAAGCTCGCAGAACGAGATCTTCTACCAGAAGGACGCGAAGGCGCTGGTGGCGTTCGCGAAGACCGTCCACCTGGGCATGCTGTCGTTCTGGGAGGCCGGTCGCGACGCCAACGCGTGCACCGGCGCGCTGTACAAGTGCACCAACGTGCCGCAGTCGAAGTACGAGTTCGCGAAGATCTTCGCGGGCTACACCGGCTGAGTCACCACCGGGCGGCGTCCGCGAGCAGTGCGTCCCGCACCGCCGCGGGCCCCGCCCGGCAGGGCTCGGCGCGAGTGACCACGAACAGCGTGTTGATCGGCGGCTCCTCCGGGTCCAGCAACGCGATCACCGAGCCGGAAGCCAGCTCGGCCGCGCACAGGTACCGCGGGAGCACGCTGACGCCGAACCCGGCCAGCACGCACGTCAGGACGCCGCGCAGGTCGGGGACCACCACCGCGGGTCCGGCCGGTGGCCGCACGCCCAGCACCGAACGCCAGTACCGGCGGATGATCGGCAGGTCTTCGGCGTAGGCCACGAGCGGCGCGGTACGGGGGTCACCGGAGAAGCCGCGGGGGCCGACCAGGACGAACTCCTCGTCCGTCAGCGGCGACGCCGTGAGACCGCGGCCGCGCGGCCGGATCGTCGAGAGGACCAGGTCGAACCGGCGCTGAGAGAGGCCTGCCAGAAGGTCGTCGGCCAGGCCGAACGTCACTCGCAACCGCAAGCCCGCCGCGACCAGGCCGGACAAAGCGGGCAGGACCCGGAGTGTGGTCAGCTCGGCAGGGCCGGCCAGGTGGACGGGCGCGGCGAAGGGATCGGACGGGCCGAGGACGACGTCGGAAAGCGCGTCGACGTGCGGAGCGACTCGCGCGGCCAGCTCGTCGGCCGCCGGGGTCGGGGTGACGCCGCGGGCGCGCCGGACGAACAGCTGCCGGCCGAGCTCTTCTTCGAGGGCTCTGACCTGCGCGGTCACCGTCGGCTGGGACAAGCCCAGCGACGGCGCCGCGCCGGTCAGCGATCCTGCCCGGTAGACGGCCAGGAACGTCCTCAGCAGATCGAGGTCCAGGTCAGTCCTCGACCAGTTCGATCGAGTCCACGACGTTCGGGTAGAACGCGACGTGGTCCTTGATCGGCGCGACCGCGTCGTACGGCTTCTCGTACGTCCAGACCGCGTTTTCGCCCTTCACGTCACCGGCGTTCAGGCTGTAATAGGCGCTCTCGCCCTTGTACGGGCAGTACGTCTCGTGGTCGGTCCGCTCCAGGACGCCGAAGTCGACGTCCTCGCGCGGGATGTACTGCACCGCCGGGTACGACGCCTCCTGCAGGGTGAGCGCGTTGCGGCTGTCGGCCACCACGCGCCCGCCCGCCTTGACCACCACGCGCGCCTTGGTCGGCTCGACGGTGATCGGGTGGTCCGGGCCCGGTACCAGCACCTTCTTCTCCGGCATGTCAGCTCCTCGAGAAAGTTCGCTTACCAGGAGCAGCACTGCGGGCCCGGCCGTTATTCCGGCTCAGGGCAGGTAGTACATCGGGTTCGGCAGCTTCGTCGGGTGCAGCGCGTAGCCGCCCTCGAGATCGCTGAACTGGTCGCCGACGTTCAGCACGATCTTCGCGCCGGTCGCCTCGATGTGCGCCCGCGTAGGTGACCTCGGACGTGTCGTCGACGTCGAGCACGATCGCCGGTTCTTCACCCGGCCCAGCTGCTGCTGGAGAAAGCGCTTCGCGTCGGAGACGACCCGGTTGCTGTCCTTCACGAACTGGCTGGTGTCCGAGTAGTGGTGCTTGCCCGCAGCGTCGAGGTAGTCGCCGTAGTACGCCTTGACGTCCAGCTTGACCCGGCCGATGTTGGCCGGTTCCTTCGCGCGGGCAGCCGTCGCGTCGTCCGAGCCGGCGAGCGCGGTGGCCCCCGAGGCGCGGTGGCGCCGATGGCCGCCGCGGCGGCGAGCTTGACGAGACGTTCACCTGGAGTTCCACCCTTCGAAAGTTCCCGTTCACCTTTCGGCGCGGCAGAGGAACGCGACCGGCGAACGCCCGATCCGCGTCAGCACCACCGAAGCTTCCGCGTCACCACGGGGTTTCAGCCGCCGCCGCAGCGCGTCCGGATCGACGTCGAGGCCGCGCACGAGGATCTCCAGCCGCCCGACGTCGTGTCGCTTGAGGACGGCTTTCAGTGACTTTTCGCTGTAGGGACCGTGCTCCAGGACACGGAAGGCCCGCACGCCCGGTGGCGGGGTGTCGCCGGTCAGGTACGCGATGCGTTCGTCCAGCTGCCACAGCCCGTGGCGGGCCGCGTAGTGGCGGACCAGCCCGGCGCGGACCACGGCGCCGTCCGGGTCGACGATCCACTCCCCTGGCTCGCGCGTGGGCAGCTCGTCCGGTTCCGCGTCGGTGACCGTCCACTGTGTCCCCTCGGAACGCAGCACCGTCGCACGCCGGGTGACGCCGGTGCCCAGCCCGCGCCAAAGGCAGGACTCGCGGACCTGGCCGTCGAGCGACACCAGCTCGACCTCGTCGGCCCACGGCGTCAGCGCGAAGTCGAGGCCGGGCGCGCACTTCACGGACAGCGCGCGGCCCGGGTAGGCGTCGACCAGCCCGTCCAGTGGCGGGGCGAAGTCCGCAGGCTTCCACGCTCGCCGTCCGGCAGAGTCACGGCGAGCGGGATCCGCGACGACGACCGCGGCACGGCTCACCGGGCGCAGCGCGTCGGCGCGGACCAGTCCGAACGCGACACCCGCCGCGGTTCCGTTGTGCCGAGCCATCTCCAGCCGCACCGGGTCCAGGTCGGACCCGAGCGCGCGCCGCGCCACCCGCGCGATTTCGACGAGATCGGCGCCGACGGAACACGTGACGTCGTGGACGTCGAGCCCGGCCAGCCGGGCCGCTCGGTGGCGCGCGACGGACGTGGCGCTCGCCTGCTGGAGCGCGTCCGAGGTGAACAGCCAGCCAGTCGCGTCCACTTTGGACACCGCTTTCCGGCGCAGCAGCACGGTTTCCAGGACGGCCGCCGCGTGCTCGTCACCCACCAGACGGCGGACGGCGGCGACGGAGGCGATCCGGTCGGTCAGCGGCAACGAAGAAACCTCGGCGAGCGCCGCCTTCCCCGCGCCGGAGCGCAGGTAGGCGACGTCGCCGAGGCTGAACGAATAGCCCAATTCAGGACGGCCGCTTGGTCCCGGTGATCATCACGTTGTAGAACAGCTCGCGCGGCAGGATCTTCGCGAGGACCTTCTTGTCCACAGCGGACAGCCGCAGCCAGAGGCGGTAGGCGAACATCCGCCAGCGCACGGTCAGCTTCTCGGCGGGCACGGCGGCCTCGAACGTCCGGATCGGCCAGCCCGCGAGCGCGGCGGCGAACTCCTCCGTGACGGCGTGGACGTCCTGGGCGCCGGCCCCGCGGGCCCAGGACTCCAGCTCCGACGGGTCGAAGGTGTGGATGTCGACCACGGCTTCCAGCGCGGCGGCCCGCGAAGACTCGTCCAATTCGGACTGCGGACGGCGCCAGCCGCTCAGCACGGGCAGCTTCGTCACGCGAGTCGTCAGGAACCAGGTGAACTGGCCGAGCTTGCGGGCGTAGAAGTCGCCGATCTTCGTCGGCTCGCCGGCGAAGACGAACCGGCCGCCCGGCTTGAGCACGCGCAGCACCTCGCGGAACGCCGCCTGGACGTCCGGGATGTGGTGCAGCACCGCGTGCCCGACCACGAGGTCGAACGTGTTGTCGTCGTACGGGATGCGCTCGGCGTCGGCGACGCGGCCGTCGACGTCGAGGCCGAGCTTCTCGGCGTTGCGCAGCGCAACCTGCACCATGCCGGGCGAGAGGTCGGTGACCGAGCCCTTCTTGGCGACGCCGCCCTGCATGAGGTTCAGCAGGAAGAACCCGGTGCCGCTGCCGAGTTCCATCGCGTGCTGGTAGGGCTGGCCGTCCTCGCCCGCGACGGCGTTGAACACGTCGGTGGCGTAGGAGATGCAGCGCTCGTCGTACGAGATCGACCACTTCTCGTCGTAGGTGCCGGCTTCCCAGTCGTGGTAGAGCACGTTCGCCAGCTTCGGGTCGGCGTAGGCCGCCTGGACCTCTTCGGCGGTGGCGTGCGGGTTCGGGGCCGGGTCGTTCACGTCGGTCAAGGCGTCATTTCCCTTCGAAAGTGGCCTTGCCGGGCCCGTTTTCGATGAACGACTTCATGCCGTTCCGCTGGTCTTCGGTCGCCCACAGCGCGGCGAACAGGTGCGATTCGAGCTTGAGCCCGCTCGCCAGGTCGGTGTCGAGGCCGCCGTCGATGGCCGCCTTCGCCGCGCGCAGCGCGACCGCCGGGCCGTTCGCGAACTGCGACGCCCATTTGTGCGCGGCCGCGTAGACGTCGTCGGGGGCGACGACCTCGTCGACGATGCCCAGCCGCAGCGCCTCTTCGGCCTTGACGAACCGTCCGGTGTAGACGATGTCCTTGGTCTTGCTCGGGCCGATCAGCCGGGCGAGACGCTGGGTGCCGCCCGCGCCGGGGATGACGCCGAGCTGGATCTCGGGCTGGCCGACCTTGACGTTGTCGCCGGCGACCCGGCGGTCCGCGGTCAGCGCCAGCTCGAGGCCGCCGCCGAGGGCGTAGCCGGTGATGGCCGCGACGACCGGCTTCGGGATGTTCGCGATGGCCGCGAGGGTGCCGGTGAGGGTGGCGCCGAACTTCGCGATCTCGGGGTAGGTGCGGCTGGCCATCTCCTTGATGTCCGCGCCGCCCGCGAAGGTCTTCTCGCCGCCGTAGAGGATGACCGCGCGGACGTCGTCACGCTCGGTGGCCTCCTTCGCCAGCTCGGCGAGTTCGGCGGTGACCTGGGCGTTCAGCGCGTTGACCGGCGGCCGGTCGAGCCGGATCGTGCCGACCCCGTCCTTGACCTCGAGGGTTACGAACTCTCCCACGCCACTCCTCCTCGTTGAACAGGTGCCAGCAGGCTACCGGCCAGTAAGCGCCAGCTTAGCGACGGCGGGCGAAGAAGCGATCCCCGGAGCGCTCCAGCACGAGGTCCTGGTCGAACGTCTTCGACAGGTTTTCGCTGGTGATGACGTCGTCGACGAGCCCGGACACCACCGCGTGGCCGTCGCGGAGAAGCAGCGCGTGGGTGAACCCCGGCGGGATCTCCTCGACGTGGTGGGTCACCAGCACCAGGGCCGGCGCGTCCGGGTCGAGCGCCAGGTCGGACAGGCGCGCCACCAGGTCTTCACGGCCGCCCAGGTCCAGGCCCGCGGCCGGCTCGTCGAGCAGCAGCATCTCGGGGTCGGTCATCAGCGACCGGGCGATCAGCGCGCGCTTGCGCTCGCCTTCGGACAGCGTGCCGAACGTGCGCTCGGCGAGCTGGCCGATGCCCATCGCTTCGAGCAGCTCGGTCGCGCGGGCGGTGTCGAGGGTGTCGTATTCCTCACGCCAGCGGCCGAGCACCGCATAGCCGGCGCTGACCACGACGTCCTTGACCAGCTCGTCGCCCGGCACGCGCTGGGCGATGGCCGCCGAGGTGAAGCCGATGCGCGGGCGCAGGTCGAAGATGTTGACCCGGCCGATCCGCTCGCCGAGCAGGTCGACCTCGCCGGTGGTCGGGTGCAGCTCGGCCGCGGCGAGGCGCAGCAGCGTGGTCTTGCCCGCGCCGTTCGGCCCGAGCACCACCCAACGCTCGTCCAGTTCCACGGACCAGTCGAGGCCGGCGAGGAGGTCGTTGGTCCCCCGGCGGACGCCGACACCGGCCATCCGGACCACGAGGTCGTCAAGTTCGCTGGGCTGGATCGGCTCGCTCACGAGGCCCATTCTGTCTGCCGTCGCGCGCGCGTGCGCACCCGCCCGGGTGAGTGGGCGATCCGGCAGGTCGGAGAGTGTCCACGACGTGGAACGTCGCACCGCGGGAGAGCAGCTCGCGCCGGAGTTGTGGCAGGATCGCCGCATGTCCGCCGACGCGCCCGTGACCCCGGTGACCCGGGGCTCGTTCTGGCGCCGTCGCGCGATCGACCTGCTCCTCGTCGCTTCGGCCGGGTGTACGCGGGCGCGGCGCCGCTGACCTTCTGTGCGGTACCGCGCTGCCTCGCGTCCTGATCACCTTCGCGTCCGAGGAGCACCCGCGTTGACCACTTCCCTGACCCGTCCCGCCGTCGAGATCCACCCGCAGCTGACCGACCCGCTGCTGCCCGAGCTGCTGCACCCGTCGCGGCTGCTCTGGACGCCGCGCGAGCTGGCGGACCTGACGGCCACCATCGTCGGCGAACTGACCACCGGCCTGCGGGGCATCCTGCGGTTCGACGAGGACGGCCGCTGGTGGGCCCGGCTGGCCCTGACCGACGGCGTCGAGCTGTGGCTGCTGTCGTGGCTGCCCGGCCAGCACACCAAGCCGCACGACCACGGCGGCGCGTCCGGCTCGTTCACCGTCCTGCAGGGCGAGCTCGGCGAGGAGTACCGCTACCCCGGCGGCCCGATCCGGCGGCGCACGCACGTCGCGGGCGAAGGACTCGGCTTCGGCGCCGGGCGCGCGCACCAGGTGACCGGCATCGGCGACGTGCCCGCGGCGAGCGTCCACGCGTACTCGCCGCCGCTGGTGCCGACGCGCGAGTACGCGTCGCTCGCCGACGTCCCGGCCGAAATCCCGCCGCTGCCCGCTATCGTCCACGGATGAGCGCCATCGATTCCTTCCTGGAGCAGGCACGGTCCGGATTGGCCCGGGTCGACGCGGCCCGGGCCCGCGAACTGCAGAAGGCGGGCGCGCTGCTGGTCGACATCCGACCGTTCGCGAACCGGCAGGCCGAAGGAGAGATCCCGGGCGCGGTGGTCGTCGAGCGGATCCACCTGGAGTGGCGGCTGGCGCCGGACAGCGAGTGGCGGCTGCCTTCGGTGACGCCGGAGTCGACGGTGATCGTGCTGTGCAACGAGGGGTACTCGTCGAGCCTGGCCGCGGCGGACCTGCAGCGGCTGGGGTTGCGCAACGCGACCGACCTCGAAGGCGGGTTCCGGGCCTGGGCGGCCGCGGGTTTGCCGGTGCAGACCGGGGGGAGTCCGGCGGTTCCGTAGGGACCCGGCGCAGGAAGGCGAGCACCGGCCAACACACCCCCGCCCTCCCTGGGGGGCGGCCCCGCTTCCAGCGTATCGGGGTGCACCGACGGAAAGCCGGGAAAAGCCCTGACCGGAGCCAGGTTGCCCACATCTCGGCGCGCCTGTGGACAACCCGGCTCGGGCGTCAGGCGAGTGCCGGGGCGACCTTTTCGGTGAACAGGTCGATGCCGGACCGGTCGTACGCGGCTTCCGGGAAGTTGAAGATCGCGTGGGACATGCCCAGCTCGCCCAGCGCGGCGAGCTTCTCGGTGACCTGCTCGGGCGTGCCGGTGGCCGGGCTGTTCGCGAAGACGCCGTGCCACCGCTCCGCCGCGTCCGCCGGGACGTACTTGTCGAGGTGGGACTTGAGCCACGCCAGCTTGTCCTCGACGTCCTTCTCGGTCTCGCCGAGGACGACGTTGTGGTTGACCGAGCGGACGATCGCGTCGTAGTCGGTGCCGACGTCCTTGCAGTGCTGCGCGAGGATCTCCGACTTGCGGGTGAACGTCTCGGGGTCGCCGGCGAAGTTCGTGTACTTCGCGTACTTCGCGGCGATCTTGAGCGTCTTCTTCTCGCCGCCACCGGCGATCCACAGCGGGATGCCGCCTTCCTGCGGCGGCAGCGGGCGCAGGATCGCCCCGTCCGTCCGGTAGTGCTTGCCGTCCAGTGTGGACGTTCCGGTCGTCCAGAGGTCGCGCATGATCTGCACGCCCTCGTCCAGCTGGCCGAGCCGTTCGCCGGCGCCGGGGAAGCCGTAGCCGTAGGCCCGCCACTCGTGCTCGTACCAGCCGGCGCCGATACCCATCTCGACGCGGCCGCCGGCGATGGTGTCGGCGGTGGCCGCGACCTTCGCGAGGTAGGCCGGGTTGCGGTATCCCATGCAGGTGCACATCTGCCCGAGCCGCACGGTCTCGGTCGCGGCGGCGAACGCCGAGATCAGCGACCAGGCCTCGTGCGTGGCCTCCTCGGTCGGGACGGGCACGGTGTGGAAGTGGTCGTAGACCCAGATCGATTCGAAGGGCCCGGCCTCCGCGTGTTTCGCGAGGCCGAGCATGGTCTTCCAGTGGTCCGCGGGATCGATGCCGGCGAGGTCGATCCGCCAGCCCTGCGGGACGAACATTCCGAAGCGCATACGCCCAACCTAACGCGGCCGCCGCCCGCGCGCGCCGTGATTTCCGCCCGTCGCGAGGTGGAGTAACTCCAGGTCAGTCCGGTTTTTCCGGAGCCGCTCCAGCTCAGGCCGGTCGCGCGAAGAACTCCAAAACGGCGTCCGAGAGGTCCTGCACGTACCGCGGGTCACCGAACTGCGGCACGGTCCCGTCCCGGTGCTCGGCCGCGGGCACGCGCGGCGGCGCCGCGACAGCCGATGGGGCGGGTGCGGTAGCCGTGACGAGCTCGGGCAGTGCCGTCCGGATCGCCTCGAACTCGCCGGTGGCCGCCCGCCACGCCGCTTCGAGGCGCTCGGCGGCCTCGACCCGTTGCTGCTCCAACCGGGCCAGGCCGTCGGACGCGGTTTCGTAACGCCGGTGCAGGGCCAGCTCGGCGAGGACCCGGACATAGTCCTCCGTGGCCCCCGCCGCCACTTCGTAAGCACCGGCACCCACGCGGCACTGCTGGGCAAGGCGGTCACGCAGTTCGCCATAGGCGTCCGCTGCCCGGCCGGCCCAGCCTTCGGGCGCCACCGACCGAAGGTCCGAGGCGAGGTCGTCGAGCATGGCCGCGATGTCGGCGAGCCGGACTGCTTCGTCCTGCAGCAGCTTGACGGTCCCCGGCGACCACGCCTGCTCCGTTGTCATGTCTCCCCCGCTCAGCTCGCCACGTGCGTGTCACGGGCGATCCGCTCCAGCCGGTCGCGGACCTCTTCCTGGTACTCCGCGTACCGGCGAGCCGAGGTCTCCAGCCGTCCGCCCAGCTCTCGGGCGTCGGCCAGGCAGGTCACGACCGCGGCGACCGACGCGCGCTGCAGGTCTTCGAGCGCCGCGGTCAGCAGCACGTCCCCGATGAGCTCGGGACGGGCCGAGTACCGCAGCGCCGCCCGACCGGCGGACTCCCTCGCCGCCGCGAGAAGCCGGCTCGCGGCGGTGCGCAGCAGTTCGGGGTCGGCTTCGAAGCCGTTCATTCGTGACAGGTCCTTTGTCGTCGTCAGCGGCGCACCGTGATCAGCCCGGCGAGCACGGAAGGCGGGAGAGCGAACGACTCCGCAGTCCCGGTACCCCGCCGCTCGCTCGGGTTGACGAGGATGCCGGCGGGCTCCGGCCGGACGAGGGCGGCGCCGACCAACTCGCGTCCTTTGCGGACGATCTCCGCGGGCCAGGGCGCCCCGGTCGCCGCACGGTAGCCGGCCAACCTGGCCGGGGAGTCGAAGACGCAGACCCAGGGTCCTCGTGCTCCGAGCGCGACGGTCACCGGATCGCCGTCCCGGCCGGCCGGCGCGCACCAGGAATTGACGGCGAACGAGCGAACGAAACAGTCGACGTCACTCCGCGGAGCAATGAGCGTGGCCGCCCCGATTTCGCCATGACCGGATTCCCCGGTCGGCACGCGCGGTTCGAACCGGCGTTGCGCCCGGCGGACTTCTTCCGCGTCCAAGCGCACGTGGGGCTCGGCCAGGCTCCTCGCCAGCGCTTTTTGGTATGGCACGAGCCTTCGGTCGCACGTCCGCGGCGACGGACCGGTACCGGACAGGGTTTTCAGCCGGTCCCCTTTGTTTCCGGCCAACGGCTGCGGGCCCGTGTTGTACGCGGTCCGGACGATCGTCCCCAGGCTCGACCGGCCGACCCGATCGAGCACGGCCTCGAGCCGCAGGAACACGATCGCGGCCACGCGCGACGGCGGATCATCCTCGGCGATGTGCCAGATGCGCCGAAGTTCCGGCCCCAGATCGCCGTGGAGGTCAAGGCGCCGGACTCCGTCCCCCTTCTGCAAGCCCGCGACCCTGACCCTCATTGGAGTGAACATCAGAAAGGACCGTTCCGGCTTTTGCGCACCGCGTGTTCGGTTCCGTGGACAGATTAGGTAAACCGCCTCACCTGCGGTTTTGCCAAATCATGGACAGCCTTCGGACGGGCGCAGATCGATTACACCGTGACGCGTTTTCTCGCCGCGACAAATCGTACGTCCGTTCGATGACATATTTTTGTCCGAAAGCGCTGATCAGAGGCCGGAATGGCGGCACGTGCCTACCGTGGTTTCGGGAGCCGGGAGAAACCATGGAGAACACGCTGATCGTCCTCGTCACCGCACTCGCCTTCCTGGCGGGCGGCCTGACCGCCACGATGGCCGCCACGTGGTGGTCCAGGCACCGGCACGACGAGGCACGCCGCGAACCACCGCGCGGGGATGCCTTGTGCCCGCGATCGAGCACCTGCTGCTGCACCGCGATTCACCGGTGAGGGACGGCCGTGCTGGCGGCGTCAGGCCAGGACGACGCGCGCCAGTTCCGCCGGCGCCGCCAGCAGGCCGTGCTTGGGCAGCACCCGGACCGTGTACCCGATCGACCCCGGGCGGGGCAGCTTCAGCCGGGCGGCGAACGCTCCGATGCCGTCGTCGGTCATCGGGACCGTGACCGCGTCGCGCAGCTCGTCGTCGTCGGCTACCTGGCCGACCACCGCCTGGATGTCCACTTCGGACGGATCCAGCCCGGCCAGGTCGATGCGCGCCCGGATCGTCACCTCCGTGCCGACGACCAGTGGCTCGGCCGCCTCGATCAGCAGCTCCGAGTCGAAGATCCGCAGCCGCGGCCACGACACCTCGAGCTTCGTGCGGTAGTCCGCCAGCGACAGCGCGCCGCGGTAGCCGTCGCCCGTCGCCGCCGCGACCATGCGGGACGCCGGGAGGTAGCCGTTGTCGACGTACTCGCGGACCATCCGGGACGCCTGGACGCGCGGGCCGAGCGTCTCCAGCGTGTGCCACACCATCGACAGCCAGCCGGTCGGGACGCCGTCGGCCGGACGGTCGTAGAACAGCGGCGCGATCTGCTGGCCGAGCAGCTCGTAGAGCGCCGCGGCCTCGAGGTCGTCACGGCGCAGGGGGTCGGTGACGCCGTCCGCGGTCGGGATCGCCCAGCCGTTGCTGCCGTCGTAGCACTCGTCCCACCAGCCGTCGCGGATGGAGAGGTTGAGCCCGCCGTTGAGCGCCGACTTCATCCCGGACGTCCCGCACGCCTCCAGCGGCCGCACCGGGTTGTTCAGCCAGACGTCGCAGCCGCGGTAGAGATACCGCGCCATCGACATGTCGTAGTCCGGCAGGAAGACGATCCGGTGCCGGACGTCCGCGCCGTCGACGAACCGGACGATCTGCTGGATCAGCTGCTTGCCGTTCTCGTCGGCGGGGTGCGACTTGCCCGCGACGACGACCTGGATCGGCCGCTCTTCGTGCAGCAGGAGCGTGCGCAGCCGGTCCGGGTCGCGCAGCATCAGCGTCAGCCGCTTGTACGTCGGGACGCGGCGGGCGAACCCGACGGTCAGCACGTCCGGGTCGAACACCGAGTCCACCCAGCCCAGCTCCAGCGGCGACGCGCCGCGCTGCAGCCACGCCGCGCGGACCCGGCGCCGGACCTCGTGCACCAGCTTCTCGCGCAGGTCGCGCCGCAGGCCCCACAGCTGCGCGTCGGAAACGCCGTCGCGCAGCGGTCCTTCGCCGACGTCGAGGCCCCATTCGCGGCCGAGCAGTGTGCTCAGCTCGCGGGCCACCCACGTCGGGCCGTGGACGCCGTTGGTCACCGACGAGATCGGCACCTCGTCGTGGTCGAACCCGGGCCACAGCCGGGAGAACATCTTGCGCGTGACACGCCCGTGCAGCTGCGAGACGCCGTTCGCGCGCTGCGCCAGCCGCAGGCCCATGTGGGCCATGTTGAACAGGCCGGGGTTGTCCTCGGCGCCGAGCGCGAGCACGCGCCGCGGGTCGACGTCCGGCACCAGGCGGCCGTCGGCGAAGTAGCGCTGCACCAGGTCCACCGGGAACCGGTCGATGCCCGCGCTGACCGGGGTGTGCGTGGTGAACAGCGTCCCGGCGCGGACCGCGGGCATGGCTTCGTCGAACGCGAGGCCGTCGGCCTGGACGATCTCGCGGGCGCGCTCCAGCCCCAGGAAGCCCGCGTGTCCCTCGTTCGTGTGGAACACCATCGGCTGCGGGTGGCCGGTGATCTCGCAGTACTTCCGGACCGCGCGGAACCCGCCGATGCCGGCCAGGATCTCCTGCCGCAGCCGGTGGTCGGCGTCGCCGCCGTAGAGCCGGTCGGTGACGCCGCGCAGGTCTTCGTCGTTGGCCTCGGTGTCGGTGTCGAGCAGCAGCAGCGGCACCCGCCCGACGCGGGCCTGCCAGATCTGCGCGCACAGCTCGCGCCCGCCCGGCATCGCGACGCCGATCAGCACCGGCCGTCCGCCGACGGTCAGCAGCTCCAGGGGGAACGCGTTCGGGTCGATGACCGGGTAGTGCTCGACCTGCCAGCCGTCCAGCGACAGCGACTGCCGGAAGTAGCCGTTGCGGTAGAGCAGCCCGACGCCGACCATCGGCACGCCCAGGTCGGACGCGGCCTTGAGGTGGTCGCCGGCCAGCACGCCGAGGCCGCCGGAGTAGTTCGGCAGCGCTTCGGTGACGC
This sequence comes from Amycolatopsis sp. NBC_01488, assembly GCF_036227105.1. Taxonomy (NCBI): domain Bacteria; kingdom Bacillati; phylum Actinomycetota; class Actinomycetes; order Pseudonocardiales; family Pseudonocardiaceae; genus Amycolatopsis; species Amycolatopsis sp. NBC_01488. Next base: position 571,359 of record NZ_CP109434.1, read on the forward strand.
CGAACTCCATCGAGAAGTAGGCGACCGCGGGCGGCAGGTCCGCGTCGTCACGCTGCTGGTACCAGCGCGGCTCCGACAGGTAGTTCTCCAGGTCCGCGGCGGCATCCCGGGCACGGGCGAGGAAGTCGTCGTCGACGGCCAGCTCGTCGAGGCGCGACGGCGGCAGCGCGGTGAGCATCCGCAGCGGATCGCGCACCGCGTTGAACAGCTCGGCGTCCATCGACGCGAACAGGTCCCGCGTCGGCGGATGCCACGTCCAGCGCAGGTTGGTGGCCAGCGCACCCAGGCCGGACAGCGACTCGGGCAGGCTGGCGCGGACGGTGAACCGGCGGACTGCACGCATGGGAAGCGACGATATCGGGCCGCGGCCCGCGATGCGCAGGGAGTGAGGCTTGTTCTGGTCAGGCCGCCGCGCCCCGCCCGCACACCGCCGATCAGCGCGAAAGTCATGCGGCGGCCGACGGCTGAACAAGTCTCATCAGTTCGGGGATAACCTGCACGCCCCGCGGATGCCCTGGGTAGGGTCCTGCGCGTCGGGTACCGGGTGGGCACGAGAGCGAGTGAACAGCATGATCCCAGGGGGAGGACGGCGTGCGCTGGTGGCGCTGCTCGCCGTCGCGGCGGTCGCCGTGAGCGGGTGCGGCGGCAAGAGCGGCGGGCCGGTCCAGGACACCGGCGCCGGGTCCGTCGCCGGGCTGCCGGTGACGCACTTCGAGAGCGGCCTCAAGCCCGGCGCGCCGACGCCGAACGTCGACGTGAAGAACGCCGACGGCGGCGAGGACGACAAGCTCGCCACCGCCGCGATCGACGACGTCCAGACCTACTGGGCCGAGCGCCTGCCCGCCGACTTCGGGCAGCAGTTCGAGCCGGTGAAGTCGCTCCTGTCCTACGACTCGCGCAGCGACTCCGAGCAGACCGGCTGCGGCAGCGTGAAGAAGCTCATGAACGCGTTCTACTGCTCGGTCGACGACTCGGTGGCGTGGGACCGCGGCGTGCTGCTGCCGATGCTGCGCCAGCGGTTCGGGCCGATGTCCGTGGTCGTCGTGCTGGCGCACGAGTTCGGCCACGCCGTGCAGTACCGGCTCGGCGACAAGGCCAACCTGACCAAGGGCACCCCGACCGTCGTGAAGGAGCAGCAGGCCGACTGCTTCGCCGGCGGCTACTTCCGCTGGGTCGCCGAGGACAAGAGCAAGTACTACCGCGTGTCGACGTCCGAAGGCCTGAACCAGGTCATGGCGGCCATGTTCCTGATCCGCGACCAGGCGGGCACCAGCGGCACCGACCGCGGTGCGCACGGCACGGCGTTCGACCGCACCTTCGCGTTCCAGACCGGGTTCGAGAAGGGCCCGAAGGAATGCGCGGCGATGAACACCGAGAACGTCAAGGCCCGGCTCACCGAGCGCCCGTTCGACCCGGGTGACAAGGGCAAGGGCGACGCGAAGTTCACTGGCCAGGCCGTCGAGCTGCTGAAGAAGAGTCTCGACGAGGCCTTCAAGGGCGCCGGGGTCGCCGCGCCGGAGATCGCCGACGGCGGCAGCTGCCACACCACACCGCCCGCGTCGTACTGCCCGGCCGACAACACGGTGAGCATCGACCTGGCGAAGCTGTCGCAGCTGGCCCAGCCGATCGACCGCGACGCCGAGATGAAGGGCGACGACCCGGGCGGCATGGGCGACTTCGCGGCCTTCGCCGAGGTCGCTTCGCGGTACGCGATGGGCATCCAGAAGGGCGTCGGCGCCTCGATCGACAACGCGAACGCGGGCCTGCGCACGGCGTGCCTGGTGGGCGCGTGGGCGGCGTTCACGAACCGCCCGGGCACCCTGCGGCTTTCGGCGGGCGACCTCGACGAGGCGATCGCGGACCTGCTGCAGCCGGAGAGCCTGGTCTCGGCGGACGTCAACGGGAAGCGCCCGGACAGCGGTTTCGACCGCGTCGAGTCCCTGCGGCGCGGGTACCTCGAGGGCTCCGCGGTCTGCTCGAAGCAGTACGCCTAGCCGAATGTCATGAAGGGCACCTTCACGGCTCCAAGAGCCAGGAGGGTGCCCTTCATGACATCTCGGGTCAGAAGAGGGCGGAAGCCAGGTCGCGACGGGCCTTCATGACGCGGTCGTCGGCCGGGTCGAAGAGGTCGAACAGGGCCACCAGGTGCTCGCGGACCTTGTTGCGGTCGTCGCCCGCGGTGCGGCGGACCGTGTCGATCAGGCGCTTGAAGCCCGCCTCCACGTTGTTCTCCGCGATCTCCAGGTCGGCCGCGTCCAGCTGAGCCGCCAGGTCGGACGGGTCCGCGTCCGCCTTCGCGCGGGCCTCCGGGTCGGCGCGCTCCGCGCGGGCGGTGAACTTGACCTGGGCCAGGGCGTTCTTCGCCAGCTCGTTGGCCGGTTCGACGTCGAGGACGCGCTCGTACGCGGCCTGCGCGGCGGCGAAGTCGCCCCGCTCGAAGGCCTCCTCCGCCTCGGTGAAGCGCGGGTCCTCGGGCTCCTCGACGGGACCGCCGCCGTTGGCCTCGGCCTCGGCGATCGCCGGGAGCTTGTCGCGCAGGGCGTCGAGCAGTGCGTTGATCCACTTGCGGATCTCGGGCTCGGGCAGCGCGCCGGAGAAGGCGTCGACCGGCTGGCCGCCGGCGATGGCCACGATCGTCGGGATGGACTGCGCGCCGAACAGCTGCGCGATGCGCGGGTTCGCGTCGACGTCGACCTTCGCGACGACCCACGCGCCGCCGGACTCGCCGGCCAGCCGCTCCAGCACCGGCGACAGCTGCTTGCACGGGCCGCACCACTCGGCCCACAGGTCGACGATCACCAGCTGGCGCAGGGACCGCTCCACGACCTCGGCCTGGAAGGTGGCCTCGGTGACGTCGATCACGGCTTCGGACGAACCGGGGGCCGACGGCGGCGGGGCGTCGCCACCGGCCGGGCCGGCGGACGGGGCCGGCTGCCTCTGCGCCGATTCGGCGCGGGCCTTGAGCGCGGACAGGTCGACCGCGCCGGAGAGGGCGGCGGACAGGGCCGCTGACTTCGCTGCAGATCCGCGTGGTTGGGTCACGCTTCCATCCTGGCACGCGCGCCGGAGCGTTTCACCGGGTGCCCGGTCCGTCCGCTTGGCAGGACGGCGCCGCTTGGGGCAGGCTCGGCCGGGTGCACATCCGGCGTGACGTGAAGGTGGGCCTGTCGATCGTGGCCGCCGTCGCCTGGATCGGCGCCGTGGCGCTGCTCATCGGGCACGAGCCGGACCCGGGCGCCGCCTCGCCCGGCGAACTGCGCGACCGGCTCGCGGCGGCGCTGTCCGCGCACGACTCGGACGCCTTCGCCGGCCTCATCGACTACCCGGGCTCCGGCGGCGGCGACTTCGCGAAGGACTACGCCGCGGTGCTGGCCGACCACGGCGTCCACGACGTGCACGTCGAGCTGGGCCCGGACGCGGCGGCCCCGGCCCGCGCGACGGTGACGGGCGCGCTCGGCGACGGCAGGCCGTTCAGCTACGCGCTGAACGTGACGTCCGAAGACGGCCGCTGGACGGTCGCCTTCACCCCACCTCTCCCCTGACCCGGTCGTGAGTGAGAAACAGGGTTAGAACGCTGTTTCTCACTCACGACCGGTCAGGCGTCGCGGAGGTGGGCTTCGATCCGGTCCACCTTGGCCTCGAGCTGGCCTTCGAAGCCGGGGCGGATGTCGGCCTTCAGGACCAGGCCGACGCGCGCCGAGCCCTCCCCCGCGGCCTCGACCGCCCGCTTCACGACGTCCATCACTTCGTCCCACTCGCCCTCGATGTTCGTGAACATCGCGTTGGTCGAGTTGGGCAGCCCGGAGTCGCGGACCACCTTCACCGCGCGGGCGACGGCCTCGCTCACCCCGCCGTCGGGCTCCCCGCCGGACGGGCTCACGCTGAACGCGACGATCATGTCGGAAGTCCCTTCTTCGGTGTTCTTTCCGCCGGTCGTGCGACACCCGCCGGTACCCGCTGGTAACTTCGCGTGTCATGAACCGTCCGCTGCCGTTCGACCCGATCGCCCGTGCGGCACAGCTCTGGGAGGACCGGATCGGGCCCTCCGGCACCATGGCCGCGGTGACCGGCGTGATGCGGGTCCAGCAGATCATCCAGTCCGCGGTGGACGGCGCGCTCAAGCCGCACGGCCTGACCTTCGCCCGGTACGAAGCGCTGGTGCTGCTCACCTTCGCCCGCAGCGCCAGCCTGCCGATGCGGGTGATGGGCGAGCGGCTCCAGCTGCACCCCACCAGTGTCACCAACATAGTCGACCGGCTGGAGCGCGACGGGCTCGTCAAGCGCGTCCCGCACCCGACCGACCGGCGCACGACGCTCGTCGAGATCACCGACGAGGGCCGCAAGCGCCGGGAGAGCGCGACGGCGGCCGTGACGGAGATCGACTTCGGGCTCTCCGGGCTCACCGACCGGCAGACCGAGCAGCTGACCGACCTGCTGACGAAGGTGCGCCGCGCGGCAGGCGACTTCACCGAATGACGAAAAGGGCCCGCACCGGAGTGCGGGCCCTTCTCACGTGCTGGGATCAGGCGGCGACGGGTTCCTTCACCTGGAACAGGCCGACCCCGCCGTGGGACAGCCGCTGCGGGCCGTCGAGCTTGCCGTTGCGCAGCGCCCACTTCTCGAACAGCCACGTGAACAGCGGCGGGACGCTGGCGAGCAGGGCCAGGACCAGCGTCTTCGGACGCCAGCCGAGCGGCTTCGCGACGGACAGGGAGACGACCACGTAGAGGACGAAGATCACGCCGTGCACCATGCCGATGACGGGCACGCCGCCCTCACCGGAGGAGTGCACGACGTACTTGAGGAACATCCCGACAAGCAGCGCCGCCCAGGACAGGGCTTCGGCGACTGCGGCCACGCGGAAAACTAGAGCGGCCTTGCTGGACACTTCTTCCTCCTGTGGGGTCTCACCACGTTGGTCGTGACATCGACTGCGCTCATGAAAAAGCCGTCCGACGCACCGTCCAAGGCGGACTGCCTGTGGACGTCAACGGCGCTGTCGGACGTGCTGATACCAGTGTGAGGCGTGACGGCCCTCACCGGAACACCGGGTCCCGTGACGATGCTCACGGCCGTGGTCCACTGTGGTCTGAACCACGGCCGTGAGCGCCGGTGTCTACTCCGCGCAGGGCGAAGCCGGCGCGGAGGACGGTGACGTCCCCCACGTGGCCGTCGCCGCGTCGGCGGTCAGGCGGAAGTCGAGCGTCGTGCCACGCTTCAGCTGGTCCACGTTGACGTACACGCGATCACTCGGCTTGGAGCCGACCTCGATGCCCGACACGTACTGCAGCTTCGAGCCGTCCGCGCCCGGCGCCTTGATCGTGATGTCGCGCCCGTTCTCCAGGTGCAGCACGGACTTCGCGAACCGCGGCGCGTTCAGCACGAAGTTCCCAGTCCCTGGGACGGCGGGATAGAGACCAAGAGCGCTGAAGACGTACCAAGCGGACATCGTGCCGAGGTCGTCGTTGCCGGTGACGCCGTTGGGCGCGTTGGTGAACAGCGTGTGCGCCGCCCGCACGACCGTCGACGTCTTCGCCGGCTGTCCGGTGAGCGCGTACATCCACGGCGAGTGCAGGTCCGGCTCGTTGTTCGGGTTGTAGCGGAACTGGTCGTAGTAGTCGTACGGGCCGACGACCCAGTTCTCGCGGACCGCCGTCGCCGGGTCCTTCACCAACTCGTCATAGGCGAAGAAGTCGTCGAGGCGCTTCCCGGTGGCCGCCGGGCCGCCCATCCGCTGCACCAGGCCGGGGACGTCCTGCTGGACCAGCCACTGGTACTGCCAGGCCGTGCCCTCGTGGAAGCCGTCCTGGCTCTGCGGGCTGTACGGCTTGTCGGCGGGGGTGAACCAGGCGCCGCCGAGGACCTTCGGCCGGAAGAATCCGTCGAAGCCGCGGTCCGTCTGCGTGGAATCCCACAGCGTCCGGTAGGTCCGGCCCTTCTCCTTCAGCGCGGCGGCGTCGTCCTTCTTGCCGAGCGCGGCCGCCATGACCGACAGCGAACAGTCACCGAGCGCGTACTCCAGGGTGGCCGAAGCGCCGTGGTTCGGGTCGGTGTCCTGGCCCTTCTTCGGGAAGTCCGGGTCGTACTGGACGAACCCGTCCCGCTGGTAGCTCGCGTTGCCGGAGCGGCCCTGGAACGGCGACGACGCGGGCGGGATCTCCCGCGAGTTCTGCAGCAGCGCCCGGTAGGCGTGCGCCTCTTCGCCCGACAGCGCGCCGAACCGCCAGAGGTCGACCAGGAACGGCGTGACCGGGTCGCCGGTCATCGTGTTCGTCTCCTGGCTCGCGTACGCCCACCGCGGCAGCCAGCCGCCCTGGTCGTGGATGGCGAGGATGCTCTTGGCGATGTCCTTCGCCCGGCTGGGCCGCAGCAGCGCCAGGAGCTGGTTCTGCGACCGGTAGGTGTCCCACAGCGAGAAGAAGTCGTAGTAGGTCCAGCCGATCGCGCGGTGGATCTTCTTGTCGAAGCCGTAGTAGCGGCCGTCGGCGTCGTTGGCCGTCAGCGGCTGCAGCAGCGCGTGGTAGAGCGAGGTGTAGAACACCGTGCGGTCGTCGGTCGAGCCGCCCTTGATGTCCACAGTGGACAGCTCGCGGCGCCAGGTGCGCTGCACCGCGTCCTTGGCCGCGTCGAACGACCGGATCTTCTCCGACGCCAGGTTGCCGCGCGCGCCGGCCGCGTCCACCTGGGAGATCGCGGTGGTCGCGGTGACCTGCCCGCCGCCGGCGAAGGTCAGCCACGCGCCGCGGAGGCCGGCCGCGCCGCTCGACTCGCGGGATCCGGGGGTGCCGCCGGTCGGCGACCACGTCCCGAACGCCTTGAACGGCTTGTCGAACTTCGTCGTGAAGTACGTCGTGTAGGCCTTGCCGCCGCAGAACGCCTGCGACTCCACGGTTCCCTCGACGGTCCGGTCGTCGACGACGCGGATGCTGCTGCCCGTCACCGGTTCCTTGTCGTTGGCCTGCCCGACGTTGACGAAGACGTTGGCGTCCCCGGGCTTCGCGAACGTGTAGCGCTCGGCACCGGCACGGGTCGCTGCGGTCGTCTCGACGTCGACACCGCCGTAGCCGGTCAGGTGGACCTGGTAGTAGCCGGGCTTGCCGACCTCGCCGTCGTGGGTGAACGGCGCCGCGTACTGCTTCTGGTCAAAAGTGGCCGCCTTGGTCGTGTCGAACGCCTTGCCGGGGCCGATCTCGCCGGTGGTCGGCAGCGTCGAGACCAGGCCGCCCTGCTCCCAGCAGCCCGCGCCGGACAGGAAGAAGTGCCCGAAGCCGCGGATGGCCGTGTCGGTGTAGCGGTAGCCGGCGTAGTGCGAGGTGATCGGGCTGACCTGCGTCATCCCGAACGGCGCCGAGGCGCCCGGGAAGGTGTTGCCCTCGTCCTGCGTGCCGATGAACGTGGTGACGGCGTCGAGGGCGTCCCCGCCGGACGCTTCCGCGACCACGGGACTCACCCCCGTCGCCACCACGGCGAGCGTCAAGGCGCCCGCCAGGACCTTGCTCTTCACTGAGCTTCCTCCGTGGGTCAAAAGCCATGAGGGGCACCTTTCTGGACGTTATGTCCAGGAAGGTGCCCCTCATGGCAGAACGACTACGAACCGATGCCGATCGCGAACACGTGGAGCGCGCCGCCGCTGACGTTCGACGGCAGCGTCACGCTGGCCACCGTCTTGCCTGCGTCGAGCGTGATCGGGTTGGTCCCGAACACCATCGTGCGGATCTGCTGCGGGTCGCCGCCCGCAGCGTTGCGGTACGGCGTCGACAGGACGATCCGGTTGCCGAACGCCGGCTGCGCGCCGCCGCCACCGAGGGTCCAGTCGGAGAACCCGATGGTGGCCGTGGACTTGCTGCCGTCGGTGTAGGTGACGGTCAGCGTGCCGGACGCGTTGCCGTTGGACGCCGAGCCGAGCAGCGCGAGCCGTCCCGAGCCCGTGACGTTCACCGTCTGGCCCGACGCGATCACGTTGTCCGGGTCGCCCGCCGGGAACGCCGGCCAGGTGAACTTCAGCCCGTCACTGGTGACCGTGCTACCCGGGGTGGCGCCGGCCGCGGCCAGCGCGTCGGCCGAGTAGCTCCAGCCGCCGCCGTCGAAGTTCGCCGCGCCGGAGTTCGCGTCCGGGGAGATGCCGGCGTTGTTCACCGTGGCCAGCCAGCTGTTCGGCTGGGCCACGAGCACCGTCAGCACCGCCTGCGTGCTCGCCACGCCCGGCGACGAGAACGTCACCGGGATGCGGCGGGCGCCGTCGGCCAGCCCGGCCGGGACGCTCACCGTCAGGTCGGCCTTCGCCTTGCCACCGGCCGGAACCGCGATGCTGCCCGACGCCGGGCTCAGCGTGATCCCGTCGACGCTGCCGGCGCTGTAGGTCCAGGTCCGGGCGGTGCCGGAGAGGTCCTGGACGCCGACCGACGCCTGCGACGTCGACCCCGCGGGCGTCACCGCGCGCGCCGGATCCACAAAGGACAGACTGGGCTTCTCCTGCTCGCGGAACGACGGCGGCGCGTCGGCCGCGGCGCTGCCCCACGCGGTCGCCGTGGCGGACCGCGTGTAGTCGAGCGTGCCGCCGCTGGAGATCAGCGCCTCCGGCAGCCACGCCTTCGAAGCCGCGCCGCCGTTGACCTTCAGGCTGCCCACGTAGTCGCCGGTGCCCGGCGCGTTGATCGTGATCTTCTTGCCAGCGCCGGTGGTGAGCACGGCGTGCTCGAAGCGCGGGGTGACGAGCAGCGTCTCGGCGCGGCCCGGGATCTCCGGGTAGACGCCGAGCGCCGACCAGACGTACCAGGCCGACATCTGGCCGAGGTCGTCGTTGCCGATCAGGCCCTCGGGACGCGGGTTGTACAGCTCGTCCATCGAGCGGTGCACGATCGCCTGGGTCTTGGCCGGGGCGCCCGCGTAGGAGTAGACGTAGGGCGCGTTGGAGTTCGGCTCGTTGCCCATGAACGCGTACGGGAGCTGCGTGCCCGCGTTCAGCTGGGTGAAGAAGGTGTCCAGCCGGGACTGCGTCGCGGTGTTCCCGCCGAACGCCGTCACGACGCCGCCGAGGTCGTAGGGCACCATCCACTCGTACTGCGCGCCGTTGCCCTCGACCCAGCCCTGCGAGCTGGCGGGGTCGTAGGTGCCGGAGAACGAGCCGTCCGCGTTGCGCGGCTGCAGATGCCCGGTACCCGGGTTGTAGAGGTTCTGCCAGTTCTGCGCGCGCTTCATGAACGTCGTGTACGTCGCGCTGTCGCCGAGCCGCTTCGCGAACTCGGCGATGGAGAAGTCGGCGCTGGTGTACTCGAGCGTGTCCGCGCCGGCGCCCGGCACGTAGCCCAGCTTCTGGTAGTCCTCGAGGCCCGGCCGCTCGGTGTAGCCCTGCGTCGGCTGGGTCGCGCCCTTGATCATGAGCAGCAACGCCTTCTGGGCGTCGAAGTCACGAGCCCCGAACGCGTACGCGCTGGACACGATGATGTGGTACGGGTCGCCGTTCATGACGCCGGTGTAGTCGTTGGCCACCGTCCAGCGGTCCCACGACCCACCCTGCTCGGCGTAGGCCATCATCGACCGGACGATGTCCGAGGTCTCCTTCGGGTCGATCGTCGCCAGGAGCGGGGCCTCCGACCGGTAGATGTCCCAGCCGGAGAAGTTGGTGTACATCGCGTGGCCCTTGTCGGCCGTGTGGACCCGGCCGTCGAAGCCGATGTACTGCCCGTTGGCGTCGGAGAACACGTTCGGCTGGATCAGCGAGTGGTACAGCGACGTGTAGAACGTCGTCAGGTCGGCGTCGGAGCCACCGGTGACGGCGATCTTGCCGAGCTGGTCGTTCCACGACTTGCGCGCGGCCGCGGCCACCTTGTCGAACGACTTGCCGGTGTTCTCGGCCTTCAGGTTGGCCTTCGCGCCGTCGACGGACACGAAGGACAGTCCGACCTGGACGTTCACCTGCGCGCCGTTGAGGTTGGCGAAGGTGACGTACCCGCCGCTGCCCGGGCCGGACACGGTGGTGTCCTGCTGCTTGGCCTTGGCCGGGCGCGCGATCGACGCGTTGACGCCGTTGGGTTGCGCGACCTTCGACTTCGCCCCACCGGTCTCGGCGGCCTTGTTCGGCGTCACGGCCCCGTTCTTCCAGGTGCCGATGGACGCGAACGGCGTGTCGAACTTCGCCGAGAAGTAGACGCGGTAGCTGTTCTGGGCGCCGCAGAAGCGGCCGCTCGTGGCCCAGCCGCTGATGGTGTCCTTGCCGATGGTGATCGACGCGTCGTCCGTGCCGTTGACCGAGCCCGAGGTGTTGACCAGCAGCGTCGAGGACGCGCCGGCCGGGTAGGTCAGCCGCGCCGAGCCGGTGCGCTGGGTCGCGCTCAGCTCGACCTTCGCCCCGCTGTCGAGGGTGACGTCGTAGGCGCCTGCGGTCGCGTGTTCGTTCGCGTGCGAGAACTTCGACGTGTAGTGCCCCGGGTCGGTCGCCGGAGACGACGAGACCTCACCGACATAAGGGATGAACGGGATGTCCTCGTAGGTCGAGCAGCCCGCGCCGGAAAGGTGCGTCAGGCTGAACCCGGTCAGGGCGTTGTCGTCGTAGAAGTACCCGCCGGGCTGGGACTTCACGGTGTCGGGACTCCACTGGACCATGCCGAACGGCACGACCGCACCCGGGAACGTGTTGCCGGCACCGCCCCCGGTGCCGTGGTCGGCGCCGCCGGGACGGGTGCCGACGAAGGGGTTGACCCACTTCGCGAAATCCGTGGCCGGGGCCGCCGCGGCGGGGACAGCGGGAGCCACCGCTGCGGTCACCGCCAATGTCAGGAAAGCTAAACCGGCTCTGAAGCGCACACGCGCCATTGCCATCGCCTCTCCACCTCATCAGCGCGACCCGGAAACGGTGCAATGACAACCTTGTCGCGCGGTCGGTCGAACCGGGCCACCTTGGGCAGCGGCTCACCAGGCAGTCAAGAGTCCCGTCAAGACCTGTCCACTTCCGGACAGCATGATCAGCCGTCTGTCCTACGACGTCGGTAGCCGAATCGGCACAATCCGCGCCCAGACCGTTGACAACCGACGTGAGATTGGCGTTCAATCCCGGTCACTATGACAACGTTGTCTCCTCCGGGCCGGGACTCCGGCGGCGCACCGCGCACCGCGAGCAGGCGGGCCACGATGAGCGACGTGGCCCGGCTCGCCGGCGTGAGCATCAAGACCGTCTCGCGCGTGGTCAACGACGAACCCGCGGTGCACCCGGACACCGCCGAGCGGGTCATGGCGGCCATCGAGCAGCTCGGGTTCCGGCGCAACCTGGGCGCCCGCAACCTGCGCCGCGGGTCGACGACCGGCACCATCGGGCTGATCGTCGAGGACGTCGGCAACCCCTTCTACTCCGAGCTGAACCGCGCGGTCGAGCGCATCGCGACGTCGTTCGGGCGCCAGGTGCTGACCGGCTCGTCCGAGGAGAACTCCGACCGCGAGCGCGAGCTCGTGCTGGAGTTCTGCGCGCGGCGAGTGGACGGCATCCTCGTCGTCCCGGCCGGCCTGCAGCACGGCTACCTGGTGCCGGAGATGCGCGCGGGCACGCCGGTGGTGTTCATCGACCGGCCGGCCGGCGACATCGTGGCCGACACCGTGCTGGTCGACAACCTCGGCGGCACCATCGAGGCGGTCACGCACCTGGCGAAGCACGGCCACCGCCGGATCGCGTTCCTCGGCGACAGCCCGGACATCTTCACCGCGGCCGAGCGCCTGCGCGGGTTCCGCGAGGGCTGCGTCCGCAACGGCATCTCCTACGACGAGTCCCTGGTCGCCATGCGGACGCCGACGCAGGAGGGCATCGGCGACGCGGTGAAGCGGCTGCTGCACGGCCCGGACGCGGCCACCGCCGTGATCGCGGGCAACAACCGGGTCGCCGTGCACCTGCTGCGCGCGCTGGCCCACGCCGAGTACCGCCCGGCGATGGTCGGCTTCGACGACTTCGAGCTGGCGGACCTGCTCGACCCGCCGGTCACCGTCGTCGCGCACGACGTGAGCGCGCTCGGCCACGCCGCGGCCGAGCTGCTCTTCGCGCGCGTCCAAGGAGATCAGTCCCCGCCCAGAAAGGTCGTCCTGCCCGTGCAACTCGTCGCCCGCGGTTCCGGTGAGGTCGCCCCGTGACCCTCGAACCCATCCGGCTCCCGGCCAACCAGCCGCCGCAGTTCTACCGCGGGGGCGACGCCATCGCGGCGCTGCGCGGAGCCTCGCCGGACAAGAAGTTCGGCCCGGAGGACTGGGTCGCCTCGGCGACCACCATGTTCGGCCAGGACACCAACGGCCTGACCCGCCTGCCCGACGGCGGCTGGCTGCGCGACGCCGTCGTCGCGAACCCGAACGGCTGGCTCGGCGCCAAGCACGTCGAGGCGCTCGGCACGTCGACCGGGCTGCTGGTCAAGCTGCTCGACGCGGGCCAGCGGCTGCCCGTGCACTTCCACCCGGACGACTCGTTCGCCAAGCAGCACTTCGACTCGCACTTCGGCAAGACCGAGGCGTGGATCGTGGTCGGCACCTACGGCGACGACCCGCGCGTCTACCCGGGCTTCAAGGAGACGCTGTCGAAGGCGACGGTGTCCGAGTGGACGCGGGAGCAGGACGTGCCGTCGATGCTGGGCGCGCTGAACAGCGTCCCGGTGACCGCGGGCGACACCGTGTACATCCCGGCCGGGCTGCCGCACGCGATCGGCGAGGGCGTGTTCGTCGTCGAACTGCAGCAGCCGACGGACTTCTCGCTGACCATCGAGTGGCGCGACTTCCTCGCGTCGCCGGAGAAGGGCCACCTCGGCCTCGGCTTCGACACCGCGATCGAAGCGCTGGACACCTCCGGGTGGGACACCGAGCGGCTGGACACCATCATCAAGCGCACCGCGGGCGAGCGTGCGTCCACTGTGGACCTGCTGGCCGGCGGATCGGAGCGGTTCTTCCGAGCCGAGCAGCTGCGCACGGACAACCTGACAACGTTGTCACTCGACCCGTCGTTCGCGGTGCTCGTCGTCCTCGACGGCGAAGGCTGCCTGCGCACCGAGCACGGCGGCGAGCACGCGCTGGCGAAGGGCGACACCTACGTCGTGCCGTTCGACGCCGGCCAGACCGAGCTGTCCGGCACGGCGACGGTGATCCGCTGCCGTCCGCCGGCGCCGGAGGAGAGGCACGGATGAGCGAAATCCTGCTGGAAGCGATCGACCTGACGAAGCACTACGGGTCGGTCGAAGCCCTGCGCGGTGCGGCTTTCCAGGCCCGCGCGGGCGAGGTGACGGCGCTGATCGGCGACAACGGCGCCGGCAAGTCCACGCTGGTCAAGTGCCTCTCCGGCGCGGAGCAGCCGACGTCGGGGAAGATCCTCCTCGACGGCGACGAGGTGCACTTCGACTCCCCCACCACGGCCCGGCGCCTGGGCATCGAGACCGTGTACCAGGACCTGGCCGTCGCCCCCGAACTGGATCCGGCCGCGAACCTGTTCCTGGGCCGGGAAATCCACCGCAAGGGCATCCTCGGCAAGCTCGGCATGCTCGACAAGGCCGAGATGCGGCGCCGGGCCGTCGAAGAGTTCCAGCGCCTCGGCGTGACGCTGCAGAGCACCGACGTCCCGATCGGCTCCCTGTCCGGCGGGCAGCGCCAGAGCGTCGCCGTCGCGCGTTCGGTCGTCTGGGCGTCGAAAGTCGTGTTCATGGACGAGCCGACCGCGGCGCTCGGGGTCGTGCAGCGCGAGCGCGTGCTCGACGTCATCAAGAAGGTGCGCGACAAGGGCATCGCCGTCGTGCTGATCAGCCACAACATGCCCGAGGTGCTGTCGGTCGCCGACCGCGTCGAGGTGCTGCGGCTCGGCAAGCGCGTCGCCCGGTTCACCGGCCCGGACACGAAGCTCGAAGACCTCGTCGCCGCGATGACCGGCGCCCTCGTGCAGGAGGAGGCGGCATGAGCGTCTCGACGCCCGAGCAGAAGGACATCCAGGAAGCGCCGGACGCTGCGTTCGGCAAGCGGCCGCTGGGCAAGCGCCTGGTCGAGGCCAACACGTTCTGGATCGGGCTGGTCCTGGTCGCCCTGGTCATCCTGTTCAGCGTGATCGCGCCGGACAGCTTCCCGACGCTGTTCACCTTCCAGACCCTGTTCATCGAGTCCTCGGTCCTGCTGATCCTTTCGGTCGGCATGACGTTCGTGATCATCACCGCGGGCATCGACCTCTCGGTCGGCTCGGTGCTGATCCTCGCGGGCATGGCCGGCGGCAAGACGATGGAGGCGATGTCCGGCGGCGACGCGTCGAAGGCCGGCTGGGGCGTGATCGTCGTCGGGCTCGTGGTCGCGGTGGTCACCGGCACGATCTGGGGCCTGATCAACGGCGCCCTCGTCGCGCTGGCGAAGCTTCCGCCGCTGATCGTCACGCTCGGCACGATGGGGGCCGCGCTGGCCACCGCCTACCTGTTCAACGGCGGTTCGGACCTGCGCACCGTGCCGGCCGTGCTCACCCAGACGCTGGGCTACGGCACTTCGTTCGGCGTGGTGCCGAACCTGGTGATCGTGGCGATCGTGATCACCGTCATCGGCGCCTGGTTGCTGCGGACGACGAAGTTCGGCCGGTACACCTTCGCCGTCGGCTCGAACGCCGAAGGCGCGCGCCGGGTGGGTATCGGCGTCACCGCCCACCTGCTGAAGGTGTACACGCTCACCGGCTTCCTGGCCGGGCTCGCCGGCTTCCTTTCGCTGGCCTACTACAACTCGACGACCATCTCCGGGCACACCACCGACAACCTCAACGCCATCACCGCGGTCGTGATGGGCGGCACCAGCCTCTTCGGTGGTGTCGGCACGATCCTGGGCACGGTGATCGGGGTGTTCATCCCCGCCGTGCTGCGCAAGGGCTTCACCATCATCCACGTCCAGGACTTCTGGCAGCTGTTCATCGTCAGCTGGGTCCTGATCGCCGCGGTCTGGTTCGACCAGCGCCGCCGCCGTCGCCGCAACTCCCGCTGAGTTCCCCCCGAGTACAAAGAGGTGCTTGTGTCATGAACCTTTCCCAGACTCTCCTGGCCGTCGGCGCACTGGCGTCGGCCGCCGCCCTGCTCACCGCGTGCAGCTCCGGCACGGTCGGGCAGACCGGGTCCGGTACCTCCGCCCAGCCGGTGGGCGGCAAGAAGCTGGCGCTGATCCCGGGTGTGCAGGCCGAGCCGTTCTACATCTCGCTGCAGTGCGGCGCGCAAGCCGAGGCGAAGAAGCTCGGCTACGAGCTGACCACGCAGGCGCCGCAGAAGTTCGACGCTCCCCTGCAGACCCAGCTGGTCAACGCCCTCGGCTCCAACCCGCCGGCGGCGCTGCTCATCGCGCCGACCGACGACACGGCGATGCTCGCGCCGATCCAGCAGGTGAAGTCGCGCGGCTCGAAGATCGTCGAAGTCGACACCGCGCTCAAGGACACGAGCGTGGCGGTGTCGTCGGTCTCGTCGGACAACGCCGCGGGCGGGAAGCTCGCCGCCCAGACGATGGCGAAGCTCGCGAACGGCAAGTCCGGCTCGGTGCTGGTGCTCGACACGATCGCCGGCACGTCCACGACGGCCGCGCGCGCCAAGGGCTTCGAGGACGAGCTGAAGAACACGCCGAACCTGAAGTCGGCCGGCATCCAGTTCACGCAGAACGAGCCGGAGCAGGCCGCGGCCAAGGTGACGGCGGCGCTGTCCTCGACCCCGGACCTCATCGGCGTCTTCGCGACCAACCTCAACACCGGTGAAGGCGCGGCGACCGGCCTGCGCAACAGCGGCAAGGTCGGCACGGTCAACCTGATCGGCTTCGACGCCAGCCCGGCCGAGGTCGAAGGCCTCAAGAACGGTCAGTACCAGGCCCTGATCGCGCAGGACCCGGCGTCGATCGGCACCCAGGGCGTCGACCAGGCCGTGGCCGCGATCGAAGGCAAGCCGGTGACGCGGAACCTGACCGCGCAGCTGCACTCCATCACCAAGGCGGACATGGACGCCAACTCGCAGTATTTCTACAAGCAGTCCTGCTGACCCGTCCGTCAGAGCCCTGCGGGGAGTGCGCGCACTCCCCGCAGAGTTCTGACCAGCTGTTTCACCTCCGGTGAACGGACGCTGCCGGTCACCGCGGTGGGAGAACCGCTCACCGCACGAGCCGTTCCCCCGGCCGGGTGGTCGGCGTCACACTCATCTGCACATGCATTTACACATGCATGATCGCAGGGAGGGTGCGATGAACTACGAACGATCGGCCGTGCACCGGACGATCTTCGCCGTGGACGTCGAGGGCTACGGCGATCAGCGCAGGACCACACCGAACCGCTTGGCGTTGCGCGACGGGCTGTACCGCTCGCTCTGCCGGGCGTTCGACGACGCGGGCGTTCCCTGGACGGCCTGCCGGAGGGAGGACTGTGGCGACGGCGTCTTCGTCCTCGCCCCGCCGGAGATCCCGAAGGGGCCCTTCGTCGAGTTCCTGCCCAACGCGCTCGCCGTGGCGCTGCACCGGCACAACCTGACCCACCACGCCGGGGCCCGCATCCGGCTCCGGATGGCGCTGCACGCGGGTGAAGTCGCCTACGACGACCACGGCGTCACCGCGCCGGCGATCAACCACGCGTTCCGGCTCCTGGACGCGGCGCCGCTGAAGGAGGCGCTCAAGGCGTCGCCCGGCGTGCTCGGGCTGATCACGTCGGCGTGGTTCTTCGACGAGGTCGTCCGGCACAGCGAGGGCCTCGACCCCACGACGTTCCGGCCGGTCCCGGTGGCGGTCAAGGAGACCCGCACGACCGGCTGGATCTCGCTGCCGGACCGGCCGTACCCCGCCGACGCGAGCCTGCTGGTCCCGGACCGCGTCCCGGTCACGGCGATCGACGACTACCGCGCCTGGCGCCGGTTCCGCCGCCACGCCCAGGTGCTGGCCGACCGGGAGGACCCCGCGTAGCCGTAGGATCTGGTGCCCTGGACACCGTCGCCGAGGGGAGGCCCGATGACCGTGCACCTGCGCCCGGCGTCCCGCGCCGACCCGCTGCCGGTGCTCGCCGCCGCCCGCCGGATCACCGACGACCTGCGCGACGGCCTGTCGGGCACCCGCGCCCGCCGCGCCGCGCACGGCCTGCGGCGGCTCTTCGGCTTCCCGGGCCTCGGCCTCACCGACCTGTCCGGTTCGCTGCTGTGGTCGGGGCGGCCGGGGCCGGACGCGGTCGTCGCCACGGTGCTCGACGGCGTCCTCCACACCGAGGAACCCGGCTCCGCGCCGGACGTCCTGGCGCTGCCGCTGCACGTCCGCGACGAGCTGGCCGGGGCGCTGCTGGTCGTCGGCGACGTCCGGGACGCGATCGCGGCCCAGGCCGCGGACCTCGTCGTGCAGGCACTGGAACGCTGGCGCCTCGAGGCGTCGGCGGAACAGGCGGCGCAGGCCGAGCTGCGGGCGCTGCGGGCGGAGATGTCGCCGCACTTCGTCTACAACGCGCTGACCGTCATCGCGTCGCTGGTGCGCTCGGATCCCGATCGCGCCCGCGACCTGATGCTCGACTTCGCCGACTACACGCGCTACAGCCTCGCGCGGCACGGCGAGTACACGGTGGTCGCCGAGGAGTTCCGCGCGATCGAGACGTACCTGGCGCTGCAGCGCGCGGTGCTCGGCGAACGGCTGCGCGTCCAGGTGCGGGTCGCGCCGGAGATCCTCGCCGTCGCCGTGCCGTACCTGGTGCTGGAACCGTTGGTGGAGAACGCGATCCGGCACGGCATCGAGCCGCGGTCGGGCACCGGGCTGGTCCAGGTGCACGGCCAGGCGGAAGGGAACGACTGCGTGATCTTCGTCGAGGACGACGGGGTCGGCATGGACCCGAAGCGCGCGGCGGACCTCCTGGCCGGACGCACCGGCGAGGACGACCCGGCCGGGCTCGGACTGGCCAATGTGGACAGACGGCTCCGGGACGTCTACGGCGCCTGGTACGGGCTGACCGTCGAGACCGAGGTCGGCGCCGGGACCCGCGTGGTCGTGCGGGTGCCGCGGTTCCAGCCGGGGGTGCTGCCGTGACCGGGCTGCGCGTCCTGGCCGTCGACGACCTCGCGCCCGCGTTGGACGAGCTGTGCCGCATGCTGCGCGAAGCGCCCGAAGTCGGCGAAGTCGTCGGCGCGGCTGATGCGCTGAAGGCGTTGAGGCTGCTTCAGGCCGACCGCTTCGACGCGGTGTTCTTGGATATTTCGATGCCCGGCCTCGACGGTCTCGAACTGGCGTCGCTGCTGGCGAAGCTGAGCGAGCCGCCGGTGATCGTGTTCGTCACGGCACACGACGGCCACGCGGTGACGGCGTACGGCATCGGCGCGGTGGACTACCTGCTCAAGCCGGTGCGTGCCGAACGGCTTTCGGCCGCCTTGGCGAAGGTGACCCGGATGGCGACGCCCTCGTCACGCTCGACGCCGGACGCGATGGCCGCCCTCCCGGTCGAGTCGGGCGGCCGCACCAGGTACGTCCGCCGCGACGACGTGTTGTTCGTCGAAGCCCACGGCGACTACGTCCGCCTGCACACGCGCGGCGGCGTACACCTGGTGCGGATGCCGATCTCGCGGCTCGAGGAGTACTGGGAGGGCACCGGGTTCAGCCGGGTGCACCGCGGGTTCCTGCTGGCGGTGGGAGCGGTACTGGAGCTGCGCAGCGACAGCGCGGGCGGCCTCCTGGCCCACACCGAGGCGGGCGACGTCCCGGTCAGCCGTCGCCACGCACGCGACCTCCGCGACCGGCTGCTGGAAGCCGCCCAGCGCGGTCAGCTCGGGCCAGGCGCGCGATGAACCGCGTCGAGCCGCCTGCCCCCGTCGGCAAGGCCTCGCGACGGGACGTCCGGCCCGGCACGTCGATCACCTGCACCCAACCTGGCCAAGCCACCCACCTCCGGCCAGGCCCGCCGGTTCGCCGCACCCAACCAGCCCAGGCTGGCCGCCCCGGCGCGTCGATCACTCGCACTCAACCTCGCCAAGCCACCCCGCCCCGGCCGCCGATCACGCGCACCGCGCCTCGCCAAGCCACCCACCCCGGGCCGGACCGGCGATGAGCAAGATCCGCCGCGTCGCCGTGACCAGCCCGCAAACCCGGCTCGCCCACGCCCGGCGGCGGTCCCGCCACCGCTGGCGCCAGCCGCGCCTTCCCGCGGGCGACACCCAGCGCGCCACCGCCCTCTACCGCGCGCAGCGCCGTCACGGCATTCCCGCCCTCGTCCTGATGTTCGCGCTCCTCCTCGGCCTGCCCGGCGTCTTCGCGCTCTTCCCCGGCCTGGACAGCGTGCGGCTGCTGGGCATCCCGGTGTCCTGGCTGATGATCGCGGTCCTCCCCTACCCGGCGATGGCGCTGCTCGCCCGCTGGCAGCTGCGCCGCGCCGAACGCCTCGAGGACGACGACTGATGGGCGTCGCGCTCGCCGTCGCGCCGGTCGTGCTCGTGACGCTGCTGATCGGCGTCCGCGGGGTCGCCGCGATGCGGACGACGTCGGACTTCCTGGTGGCGTCCCGGCGGATCTCGCCGCTGGTGAACTCGGCCGCCGTCTCGGGCGAATACCTGTCGGCGGCGTCGTTCCTCGGCGTGGCCGGGCTCGTCGTCAAGGACGGCATCGGGGCGCTCTGGTACCCGGTCGGCTTCACCGCCGGCTACATCGCGATGCTCGTGCTCGTCGCCGCCCCGATGCGGCGCTCGGGCGCGCTGACCGTCCCCGACTTCGCCGAAGCCCGGCTCAACTCCCCCGCGCTGCGCCGCCTGGCCGCGGTGGTCGTCCTGGTGATCGGCACGATCTACGTCGTCCCGCAGTTCCGCACCGCCGGTCTCGTGCTCACCGCGGTGGGCCACACGCCGTACTGGGTCGGCGTGGTGCTGGCCGGCGCCGCGGTCAGCGTCACCCTCGCACTCGGCGGGATGCGCGCCGCGACGTACGTGCAGGCGTTCCAGTTCGTGCTGAAGCTGCTCTTGTTCCTGGTCCCCGCGATCTGGCTCGTCCTGCAAGCGGGCGCGGTCAACCGGACCGACGCGCTCAACCCGGTCGAGTTCACCCACTTCGACCGCGAGACGCCGGTGCGGTTCGAAGTCGAGGTCACGATGGAGATCCGCGAGCCGACGCCGGTGCGCGTCAACGGCGTCGCGGAAACCCTGCCACCGGGCGAGTTCACCGCGCGCAGCCAGGACGACGTCGTGTTCGGTGCGGGCACGGCGGTCCCGGCGGTCCGCGGCGGCGCCCCGCTCGGCGGCGCCGACTGGCAGCGGCCGCTGCTCGACCTCGGCGACCAGGGCTACCCGCTGCTCGGCACCTGGTCCGTGCTCATCGCGACCATGCTCGGCACGATGGGCCTGCCGCACGTGCTCATGCGCTTCCACACCAGCCCCGACGGCCGCGCCGCGCGCCGCACCGCCGCGATCACCGTCACGCTGCTCGGCGTCTTCTACCTCTTCCCCGGGGTCTACGGCGTCCTCGGCCGCGTCCTCGTGCCGGGGCTCTACCTTTCCGGTGCGACGGACACGGTCGTCGTCGCGCTGCCGTACCAAGTGGACAGTGGCTGGGCCGGCGGCCTGTTCACGGCGTTGCTGACCGCGGGCGCGTTCGCCGCGTTCCTGGCGACGTCGCTCGGCCTGCTGCTGGTGATGTCCGGCGCGATCGCGCACGACCTCGTGCCCGGCGGACTGCGGCGGCTGCGGTTCGCCGTGTTCGGCGTCGCCGGGATCATGGTGCTGCTCGCGCTGCGTTCGGCCGAACTGGACGCCGGGGTGCTCGTCACGTGGGGTTTCACCGTGGCCGCGTCGACGTTCTGCCCACTGCTCGTGCTCGGCATCTGGTGGCCGCGGCTGACCGCGGCCGGCGGGATCGCCGGGGTGCTGACCGGGCTCGTCGCGTCGTCCGGCTCGATCCTGTTCGCCCTCGCCGGGCCGCCGCTGCACGGCTGGGTGGCGATCTTGGTGGAGCAACCGGCACCCTGGTCGGTACCGCTGGCGTTCGGCGCAATGGCGCTGGTCTCGCTGCGGGGCAGGCCGCCCGCCTGGTCGGCGTCGGCGATGCTGCGCCTGCACCTCGACGAGCCCCGTTCGACCGGACCCCGCGACCGTTCGTCAACCGTTCGTCGTCTGGCCCGGCTGTTGAGCCGCTGAATCTTCACGCGGGACTCACACCTCCCTACGGTGGCGCAGGTCACTTTCCGCAACGTCGCAGGGAGCAGCGATGAGCACGACGGAGACCGGCGGCCCCCCGGACACGTCCGAGACCATCTGGGATCGCGCGCACGAAAGCACCGAGTTCCGTGAGCTGCGCAGCCGCCTGCGCCGGTTCGTCTTCCCGATGACGGCGGTGTTCCTCCTCTGGTACCTGCTCTACGTGCTCCTCGCGGACTACGCGCACGGCTTCATGAGCACGAAGGTGTTCGGCAACATCAACGTCGGCCTGATCTTCGGCCTGCTGCAGTTCGTCTCGACGTTCGTGATCACCGGCCTCTACGTCCGGTACGCCAACCGGAAGCTCGACCCGGTCGCGGAGAAGATCCGTGACGACATCGAGAAGGAGCAGGCATGAAGACTCTCGCTGCGGGGGTGGAGGGCAGCAACCCGCTCCTCAACATCCTGATCTTCGCCGCCTTCGTGGTCATCACGCTGGTGATCGTGTTCCGGGCCAGTCGCAACACGAAGACGGCGTCCGACTACTACGCCGCCGGCCGCGCGTTCACCGGTCCCCAGAACGGCATCGCGATCTCGGGCGACTACCTGTCGGCGGCGTCGTTCCTCGGCATCGCCGGCGCGATCGCCATCAACGGCTACGACGGCTTCCTGTATTCGATCGGCTTCCTGGTGGCGTGGCTCGTCGCGCTGCTGCTGGTCGCGGAACTGCTCCGCAACACGGGCAAGTTCACGATGGGCGACGTTCTCGCGTTCCGCATGAAGCAGCGCCCGGTGCGGGCCGCGGCCGCGACGTCGACGCTGATCGTGTCCTTCTTCTACCTGCTGGCGCAGATGGCCGGCGCCGGCGGTCTCGTGGCGCTGCTGCTCGGCATCGAAGGCAGTGGCGCGCAGGCACTGGTGATCGCCGTGGTCGGCGTGATCATGATCGCCTACGTCCTGATCGGCGGCATGAAGGGCACCACCTGGGTGCAGATCATCAAGGCCGCGCTCCTGATCATCGGCGCGCTCGTGATCACGCTGTGGGTGCTCGGGAAGTACAACTTCAACTTCTCCAGCCTGCTGCAGGCCGCGGTCGACAAGGCGGGCAAGACGGGTGAGGCGCTGCTCGGGCCGGGCAAGCAGTACGGCGCCACCGGGACGTCCAAGCTGGACTTCTTCTCCCTCGGCATCGCGCTGGTGCTGGGCACCGCGGGCCTGCCGCACGTCCTGATGCGCTTCTACACGGTGCCGACGGCTCGCGACGCTCGTCGCTCGGTGGTCTGGGCGATCGTGCTGATCGGCGTGTTCTACCTGTTCACGCTGGTCCTGGGTTACGGCGCGGGCGCGCTGGTCGGGCCGGAGGCGATCAAGAAGGCACCGGGCGGGGTCAACTCGGCCGCGCCGCTGCTCGCGCTCGAACTGGGCGGCCCGGTGCTGCTGGGCCTGATCTCCGCGGTCGCGTTCGCGACGATCCTCGCGGTGGTCGCCGGCTTGACCATCACGGCGTCGGCGTCCTTCGCCCACGACGTCTACGCCAACGTCGTGAAGAAGGGCAAGGCGTCCCCGGACTCCGAGGTCAAGGTCGCCCGGCTGACCGCGGTGGTGATCGGCGCCCTCGCGATCGGCGGCGGCATCCTGGCCAACGGGCAGAACGTCGCGTTCCTGGTGGCGCTGGCCTTCGCGGTGGCGGCGTCGGCGAACCTGCCGACGATCCTGTATTCGCTGTTCTGGAAGCGGTTCAACACCCAGGGCGCGCTGTGGTCGATCTACGGCGGCCTGGCGATCACGATCGTGCTGATCGTGTTCTCGCCCGCGGTGTCCGGCAAGAGCACGTCGATGATCAAGACCGCCGATTTCGCGTGGTTCCCGCTGAGCAACCCGGGCCTCGTCTCGATCCCGGCGGCGTTCATCCTGGGCTGGCTGGGCACCATCCTGTCCAAGGAGCACAACGAGAAGAAGTACGCCGAGATGGAGGTCCGCTCCCTGACCGGCGCGGGCGCCGAAAAAGCCGTCGTCCACTGAGGACGCCGACACCGAAGGCCGCCGCGAGGGTGTTCCCGATCCCCTCGCGGCGGCCTTCGGCCATCAGTAAGGCAGTTTCCCCTCGGCGACGCCCGCGACAACCGCTTCGAACTGCTTCCGGACGTACTGCCACAGCCCGCCGCCGAGCGAGATCCTCGCCACCCCCAGTTCGGCGAGGCCGCCCAGGCCCGGGCTGCCCGGCCACGCGGGCGCGTTGACGGCGCCGCCGACCTCCTGCACGAACGCCGCGAGCACCTCGGGCGTGCGCAGGTGGATCGGGTAGACGCAGTCGGCGCCCGCCTCGAGGTACGCCCTCGCCCGGACGATGCCGTCGGCGAGGTGGTCCTTCGGGTCGACGCCGCGGAAGGAGTCGACCCGCGCGTTGATCACCAGGCCGTCGCCCGCCGCCTGGCGCAGGGCGGCGATCCGCTCCGCCTGCTCGGCCACCGGCCGCACGTCGCCGGTGGCGTGGTCGGTGTCCTCGAAGTTGCAGCCGACGGCACCCGCGTCGAGCAGCCGGCCCGCCAGCTCGGCGCCGGACAGGCCGTAGCCCGACTCGGCGTCGACGGTCACCGGGACACCGACGGCCTTGGCGATCCGCGCGGCGGCGGCGAACATCTCGTCGGCCGGGGCCCGCTCGCCGTCGGGGAAGCCGAGCGCGGACGCCACGGCGACCGAGCTGGTCGCCACGACCGGGAACCCCGCGGCCTCGACGAGCTTCGCGGTGTCGGCGTCCCACACGTTCGGCAGCACCAGCGGCTTGCCGGGGACGTGCAGCGCCTTGAGCGCGGCGGCGCTCACGCGTCGCGCTTCGGGAGCGGACTGTGGCTGGTCACGGCCATGCGGTTCCAGCTGTTGATCGCGATGACCTCCCAGGCGATCGCGCGGTACTGGTCCTCGGTCAGCACCTTCGTCGCCTGCTCGTAGACGTCGTCGGGCACGCTCTGCGTCGCCGACAGCTTGGTCATCGCCTCGGTGAGGACGAGCGCGGCCTCTTCCTCTTCGGTGAACAGGTCGGTCTCGCGCCAGCCGTCGAGCACGAACAGCCGGCGGGCCGACTCGCCCAGCTCGAGGGCGTCGCGGCTGTGCATGTCGAGGCAGTACGCGCAGCCGTTGAGCTGGGAGGCCCGCATCTTCACCAGCTCGAGCAGCTTCGGGTCGACGCCCGCGTTCGCGGCGGCCTTGTTCACCTCGGCCTGCAGGTTGGCCATCGCCTGGTAGATCTCGGGCGCGCGCCCGAGTCCGATTCGCTTCGTCATGACATCCACGCTAGTCCGAACTGGTCCACGGGTATGGTCCAGTCGTATGACGGATTCGTGGTCCAGTTCCGGGCTCGACGTCCACCTCGGCTGGCAGCCTTCGACCGGCCGGAGCGGTCTCGCGGCGGCGATCCGCGCGGCCATCCGCGAGGGCCGGTGGCAGGCGGGCGCGGCGGTGCCCTCGACCCGGTCCCTGGCGCACGACCTGGGCGTCGCGCGCGGCACGGTCACGCGGGTGTACGCCGACCTGGCCGCCGAGGGGTACCTGCGCACGGCCCAGGGCGCGCCGACCCGCGTGGCGACCGCGGGATCCCTGCCGCAGTCCGCGCCGCGACAGGCGCCCCGCGAGCCGGCGCCGCGCTGGGACCTGCGGCCGGGACGCCCGGACCTGACGGCGTTCCCGCGCCAGGCGTGGATCACCGCGACCCGGCGTGCCCTGCTGCGGACCCCGGCGGCGGCGTTCGGCTACGAGTCCGAGTTGGGCGCGCCCGAGCTGCGGGACACCCTCGCCGGCTACCTCGCCCGCGCCCGCGGGGTGGTCGCCGACCCGGCGCGGATCGTGGTGTGCCAGGGGTATTCGCACGCCATCGCGGTGCTGTCCCGGGCCCTCGCCGGGCTGGGCGTCGGCGAAATGGCGTTCGAAAACCCGTCGCAGGCGATGTACCGCTCGATCGCGGCGGCCCAGGGCCAGCGGGTCACCGGCGTCCCGGTCGACGAGCACGGCCTCGACGTGTCCGCTTTGGACAGTCCGGCGGTGGTCGTGACGGCGGCACACCAGTTCCCCACGGGCGTCACGCTGGCCCCGCACCGCCGCGCGGCACTGACCCGCTCGGGCGCGATCATCCTGGAAGACGACTACGACGGCGAGTTCCGCTTCGACCGCCAGCAGGTCGGGGCACTGCAGGCGCTGGCTCCGGAGCGGGTGGTGTACGCGGGCACGGCGAGCAAGGCCCTGGCGCCGTCCCTGCGGCTGGCGTGGCTGGTGCTGCCGCGGACGCTGGTGGAGCCGGTCCGCGCGGCGATGGCCGACAGCGGCACCCGCCCGGCGGTGCCGGACCAGCTGGCCCTGGCCGAGCTGATCGACTCGGGTGCGTACGACCAGCACGTCCGCCGCAGCCGGGCGGAGTACCGCTCCCGCCGCGCCCGGCTCTTGGCGGCCCTGCCGGACTCGGTGCGCCCGCAGGGCATCGCGGCGGGCCTGCACCTGCTGCTGCGCCTGCCCCCGGACGGCCCCTCGGAGGCAACGGCCCTGGCGGCCTGCCGCCGCCGCGCGATCGGCATCGAGGGCCTGGCGGGCTACTGGATGGACGCCAACCGCCCCGGCGGCCTGATAGTCGGCTACGCGGCAACCCCGAAACACGCGTTCGCCGGCGCAGTCCAAACCCTGACCGAGGCCCTCTGGGAAATAACCGCCTGACCTCCCCACTCCCGCCCCCAATCACGCGAGATCCGGCTCAGCTCACGCGACTCCCGCCCCCAACCACGCGAGATCCGGCTCAGCTAACGCGACTCCCGCCCCCAACCACGCGAGTCGTCCACCCAGGCACGCGAGTCGACCCTTCAATCACGCGAGTCGACCTTCCCATCACACGTGATGCCCCTCCAATCACGCGAGATGCCCTCTCAATCACACGTGATGCCTTCCCAATCACGCGAGATGCCGCGGGCCGCCCCACCCGGAACGGCCCGCGGTCGCCGTCAGAACCAGCAGTCGGGCCGAACGCGGAGCAGTTCCGTCCGCAGCACCGGCGTCCCGTCGACCGGGGCCGGGTCGTCCGCCGTCGGCTGGATCCCGCCGGCTGCCACCTTGTCGAGCGTCTTCAGCCCCTCGGCTCCGACCGTGCCGAACACCGTGTAGTTCGGCCGCAGCGCGGAATCGCCGTACACGACGAAGAACTGCGAACCATTCGTGTTCGGTCCCGCGTTGGCCATCGCCAGCAGCCCGCGCGCGTAGACCTTGCGCGCCCCGGTCGGGTCGGTCGGCGACGGCGGCAGGTTCACCGGCAGCTCGTCCTTGTACTGGTAGCCCGGCCCGCCCTCGCCGGTCGCCGTCGGGTCACCGCACTGCAGGACCTTCAACGTCGGGTACGCGGTGAGCCGGTGGCACACGGTGTGGTCGTAGAACCGGTGCCGCGCGAGGTGCAGGAAGCTCTGCACGGTGCACGGTGCCTCCGCGCGGTCGAGCCGCAGCGGCAGCGCGCCCTGGCTGGTCGGGATCGCGACGTCGACCTTGCCGTGGCTCGGCGTGTGCCGCGGGTCGGGCGGCAGCGGCACCGGCCGCGCCGGCGGTTCGTCCGGTGTCTCGGTGTACTGGCACGGCCCGTGCGTCGCCTTCGGCGGTGGCGCGTCGGCCGCGGTGGCGACGCCGTTGCCCGCCACGAACAACGCGCCCGCCGCAAGCGCGGTGACCAGTGTCTTCCTCATGCTGCACGCCCTCCCAGTGATCGCCCGGTTCCGGAGCGCTCCGCAGTCTAGGGCGCGGCCCCGACAACAAGAACCGGCGAAAGTCGCCCGTGTCACGCGGACGGGTGAACCTCGACGCCGGAACCCCGAAATTGTCGGACCCCCTCCGCACGATGGTCAGCACGCGGCAAACCCGCCGCACCCGAAGGGAGAGCATCATGGAAATCCGGCGAAGACCCGTTGCCGTGGCAAGGTTTCTGCTCACGCGGCTCGCGGCAGTGGCCCGGACCGCCCTACTCCCGCAGGTCCGCGATCAGCTCGTCGGCGGCGGCGAACGGATCGATCTCCCGCGCGACGACACGCTCGGCCACTCCGGCCAGCCGTCCCCCGCCGCGGAGATCGGCCAGCTCGGCCCGCAGCCTCCGCACGGCGATGGCCTCGACCTCGTCGCGTGCCCGCGCCACCCGGCGCCGGGCCAGCTCGTCGTGCTCCACCAGCCAGTCGTGGTGCGCCGCCAGCGCCCGCACGACCTCGCCGACGCCCTCGCCCTTCGCCGCGACCGTCCGCACGATCGGCTGGCGCCAGCTCGCGCCCCGGATCTCGCGGCGCGCCAGCGAAATCATCTGCTTGAGGTCGTGCACCGTCGCGTCCGCGCCCTCGCGGTCGGCCTTGTTCACGACGAAGACGTCGGCGATCTCCAGCACCCCGGCCTTCGCGGCCTGGATCCCGTCGCCCATCCCCGGCGCGAGCAGCACCACGGTGGTGTCGGCCAGCTTCACGACGTCCACTTCGGACTGTCCGACGCCGACGGTTTCGATCAGCACCACGTCGAAGCCGGCGGCGTCGAGCACGCGCACCGCCTGCGGGGTCGCCCACGACAGCCCGCCGAGGTGGCCACGGGTGGCCATCGAGCGGATGAACACGCCCGGGTCGGTGGCGTGCTCGGTCATCCGGATCCGGTCGCCGAGCAGCGCCCCGCCCGAAAACGGCGAAGACGGGTCGATCGCGAGCACCCCGACCCGCTTGCCCTCCGCGCGCAACGCGGTGAGCAGCGCCGAGGTCGAGGTCGACTTACCGACGCCGGGCGGACCGGTGAGCCCGACGACCCGCGCCCGCCCGGTGTGCGGGGTCAGCGCCCGCGCGATCTCGGCGACGCGGGGGTGGGCGTCCTCGACGAGCGAGAGCAGCCGCGCGACGGCACGGGGCTGCCCGTCCCGCGCGCGGCCGACCAGGTCGTCGAGGTCGAGTGTTCCGGCCACCTACGCGGACGGCACCCGCAGCAGGAGGGCATCGCCCTGACCGCCGCCACCGCACAGCGCGGCCGCGCCGAGGCCGCCACCGCGGCGGCGCAGCTCATGGATCAGGTGCACGGCCAGGCGAGCCCCGGAGGCGCCGATCGGGTGGCCGAGCGCGATGGCCCCGCCGTTGACGTTGACCTTCTCCGGGTCGAGGCCGAGCTTCTCGGTGGAGACGAGCCCGACCGCGGCGAAGGCCTCGTTGATCTCGACGAGGTCGAGCGCGTCGGCGCCCAGGTTCGCCTTGGCCAGCGCGGCGAGGATGGCGTTCGACGGCTGCTCGTGCAGGCTCGCGTCCGGCCCGGAGACGACGCCGTGTGCGCCGATCTCGGCAAGGGGCGTGAGGCCGAGTTCCTCGGCCTTCGCCTTGCTGGCCACGACGACTGCGGCGGCACCGTCGGAGATCTGCGAGGCCGAGCCCGCGGTGATCGTGCCGTCGGAGGCGAAGGCGGGGCGCAGCTTGGCGAGGCCTTCGGCGGTGGTGTCGGCGCGGACGCCCTCGTCGGTGTCGAAGACGACCGGGTCGCCCTTGCGCTGCGGGATGGCGACCGGCGCGATTTCGTCGGCGAAGTAGCCGTTCTTGATCGCCTCGGCGGCGCGCTGGTGGGAGCTGGCGGAGAACGCGTCCTGCTGCTCGCGGGTGAGGCCGTAGCGGGAGTTGTACTTCTCCGTCGAGGCACCCATGGCGACCTGGTCGAAGGCGCAGAAGAGCCCGTCGTAGGCCATGTGATCGACGAGCGTCGTGTCGCCGTACTTGAAGCCGGAGCGCGACTTGGGCAGCAGGTGCGGCGCCTGGGTCATCGACTCCTGGCCGCCCGCGAC
Source organism: Amycolatopsis sp. NBC_01488 (assembly GCF_036227105.1). NCBI lineage: Bacteria > Bacillati > Actinomycetota > Actinomycetes > Pseudonocardiales > Pseudonocardiaceae > Amycolatopsis > Amycolatopsis sp. NBC_01488. The sequence continues at coordinate 600,231 of NZ_CP109434.1, forward strand.
GACGAGGTCGAACTCGCCGGCCCGGATGAGCTGGTCGGCGAGCGCGATGGCGTCGAGGCCGGAGAGGCAGACCTTGTTGATCGTCAGGGCGGGCACGCTCATCGGGATGCCCGCGGCGACCGCGGCCTGGCGGGCCGGGATCTGGCCGGCGCCCGCGGTGAGCACCTGGCCCATGATCGTGTACTGCACCGCGTCCGGGGCGACCCCGGCGCGTTCGAGGGCCGCCTTGATCGCGACCCCGCCGAGCTGCGCCCCCGTGAAGTCCTTGAGGGATCCGAGCAAGCGCCCGATCGGCGTACGGGCGGCACCCAGGATCACGGAACCGGACACGGCGTCCTCCAAGCTTCGGCGCATGGGCAGTTTTTCCGACCATACCCGGAGGGCGGGCTTCTTGATGGAGCCAGTGTGAGGCGGGGCACGCGACGATTCGGGGTCGACGCCAGTCGGGAGCGCCCTATCCTGCCCCCATGAATGACGCCCTGCGGCCGTTCGTGACGGCCATCGACCACGTCGGCATCGCGGTCCCGGACCTGGACGCGGCCATCGAGTTCCACCGCGCGCACTTCGGCCTGGAAGTGGCGCACGAGGAGGTGAACGAGGAGCAGGGAGTGCGCGAGGCGATGCTGCGCGCGCCCGGCACGGCGGGCACGGAGACGCAGATCCAGCTGCTGGCCCCGCTGCGCGACGACTCGGCGATCGGCAAGTTCCTGGCCAAGAGCGGCCCGGGGCTGCAGCAGCTGGCGTACCGCGTGTCCGATGTGGACGCAGCGGCGGCGGCCCTGCGCGAACAGGGTCTGCGCCTGCTGTACGAGGCGGCGAAGCGCGGAACGTCGAACAGCCGGGTGAACTTCGTCCACCCGAAGGACGCGGGCGGCGTCCTGGTGGAGCTGGTCGAGCCGGCCAAGGACGGCGCGGCGCACTGACCGCCGAACCCGTTCCGGCGCACCAACTCCGGCGCGAGGAACTGCACGCCCGTGACAAACGGCGGGGCGGGGCGGGGCGGGGCGGGGCGGGGCGGGGCGGGGCGGGGCGGGGCGGGGCGGGGCGGGGCGGGGCGGGGCGGGGCGGGGAAGTATGTCCCGAACCGCCGACAGCCGCCACGACACCGGGCTCGCCACCACAGCGAGCGCGCCACCACAGCGAGCTCGACGATGCCGAGGCTCGTCGGCGCACGTTCCCTGCAATACGCCGGCGAAGTCAGGCCGCGCCAGCCGCGGCCGATCGGCAGCACCAGGCCGACCCCCTACGCCCCTAAGCGGGCGCGGCCTTGGCGGCGAGCGATTCGGCGATGAACGTCAGCTCGCCGTCGAACTCAGCGGGGAGGTCGTCGTCCGAGTGGCGGGCTGTCGCGTGGCGGTGGCTGACCGCGCGGGCCAGCAGGCCGGACGCGCGGTCGACGTCGGCCGCCGGCAGGCCGCCGCCCGTGGCTGCCTGGATCACCGCGCGGACCTGGCGCACGAGCACCTGGAAGCGCTCGTGGAGGGCGTCGCGGACGACGTGGTGGGTGTCGGCTTCGCGCCACAACAGGTGCGAGAGCCCCAGCGACCGGCTGAAGCGGTGGTCGAGTTCGCGGACCAGGCGCCGCAGGCTGCCCGCCAGGTCGCCGGGGACGACGACCACGGCCGGCTCGATGCGCTCGTCGGGCAGCCGCTCGACGAGCGCGGTGAGCAGGTCCGCCTTGTGCCGGAAGTAGTAGTGCACCAGCCCCTTCGGCACCCCGGCGCGCTCGGCGATGCGAGACGTCGGGGTGGCGTCGAAGCCGGACTCGGCGAAGAGCGCCTCGGCGGCGCAGAGGATGCGCTCCTTCGCCGAATCCTCGGTCATGCGGGTGCCTCCTGGTCCGTCAGTGCTGTCCTGCCGTGCGGTGCGCGGCGGTCGCGACCGGCATCGCTGCCGCGCCGGCGACGACCACGAGCACCCCGGCGATCCAGGACGTCCAGGAAGCGCCGTTGAACTCGGTGTACCCCATCACCCACGGCGCGATGAACAGCAGCACGCCGAGCGCGATCTGGATGCCTTCGCCGTAGACCATGCCCGGCATGGCCAGCGAGACCAGGCCGTCGAGTGCGATCAGGGCGCCCAGGACGACCATCGTCCACATCGCGGTCGAGTCCGTGCTCAGCCAAAGGGGTGAAAGAGCGGCGACGACCCCGATGACGACCTCGGCCCAATCGTGTGGGCGGGCCCATGCGCGCGTAGAGACTTCACTCATTCGTGCTCACCTCCGTCGATGAAACTACTGGTCGGGTGGGTGTTCCCACCGCCGATGATCCGCTTGACTGGCCAGCCGGTCAAGACTGATCGGTCACAGTTCGACGTGTAATCGTGCTGTCCGTCTCGTACAGTTGTGGGCGCGTGTTACCGGCGAGTAATTTCGGCCGCCAACGCCGTTGACCCCCATCTCCGCGGAGGAACCGATGACGCAGCTCGGCGAGATCCAGCAGGCCATCCTGAACGGCGAGTCCGCCGCGGTCGGGTCCTTGCCCGTGCCCGAGAGCTACCGCGGGGTGACCGTGCACGCCGACGAGGTCGACATGTTCGAGGGCCTCGAGAGCCGGGACAAGGACCCGCGCAAGTCGCTGCACGTCGACGACGTGCCCGTCCCGGAGCTCGGCCCGGGCGAGGCCCTGGTCGCCGTGATGGCCAGCGCCATCAACTACAACACCGTGTGGACGTCGATCTTCGAGCCGATCCCCACCTTCAAGTTCCTCAAGAAGTACGGGAAGCTCTCCCCGCTGGCCAAGCGGCACGACCTGCCCTACCACGTCGTCGGCTCGGACCTGTCCGGCGTGGTGCTGCGCACCGGCGTCGGCGTGCACAACTGGAAGCCGGGCGACGAGGTCGTCGCGCACTGCCTCAACGTCGAGCTCGAGGGCCCGGACGGGCACAACGACACGATGCTCGACACCGAGCAGCGGATCTGGGGCTTCGAGACGAACTTCGGCGGGCTCGCCGAGGTCGCGCTGGTCAAGGCCAACCAGCTGATGCCGAAGCCGGACCACCTGACCTGGGAGGAAGCCGCCTCCCCCGGCCTGGTCAACTCCACCGCCTACCGCCAGCTCGTCTCGCGCAACGGCGCGGACATGAAGCAGGGCGACGTCGTCCTGATCTGGGGCGCTTCGGGCGGCCTCGGCTCCTACGCGACGCAGTACGCGCTGAACGGCGGCGCGATCCCGGTCTGCGTCGTCTCCAGCCCGGAGAAGGCAGCGATCTGCCGCAAGCTCGGCGCCGAGCTGATCATCGATCGCAGTGCCGAGGACTACAAGTTCTGGAAGTCGGAGACCGAGCAGGACCCGAAGGAGTGGCAGCGCTTCGGCGCGAAGATCCGCGAGCTGACCGGCGGCGACGACCCGGACATCGTCTTCGAGCACCCGGGCCGGGAGACCTTCGGCGCGTCCGTCTACGCCGCGCGCAAGGGCGGCACGATCGTCACGTGCGCCTCGACCTCGGGGTACCTGCACCAGTACGACAACCGCTACCTGTGGATGAACCTGAAGCGGATCATCGGCTCCCACTTCGCGAACTACCGCGAGTCCTGGGAGGCGAACCGGCTGATCTCGAAGGGCCTGATCCACCCGACGCTGTCGAAGACCTACTCGCTCGAAGACACCGGGCAGGCCGCGCTCGACGTGCACCGCAACGCCCACCAGGGCAAAGTCGGCGTGCTCGCGCTCGCTCCGCAGGAGGGCCTCGGCGTCCGGGACGAGGAGAAGCGCGCGAAGCACATCGAGGGGATCAACGCGTTCCGCGGCGCCTGATCACAGTGCCTGACGACGACGCCGGGGGCGGCCGCTCCCGGCGTCGGATTCTGCCGGAACAGGGCCGGATCCGGCCAGTTCCCTTCGCCGCATCACGCGGCACGTTCGGCGCACCGCACGGGTGCTCACCCTTCCGTGACCCGCCTGCGACTACGGTAGGCGCATGAGCCTTGGCGATGAACGGGAGCTTGTGCCGCTGGGAGCCGGCTTCGACGTGGCGAAGCGGGGATACAGCCGAGCGCAGGTCGACGAGCACCTCGAACGGCTGGACGCCGACCTGAAGATGCTCACGGCCGATCGGGACGCCGCCATCGCGCAGGCCGGCGACCTGGCGCGGCAGCTGGAGATCGCGCGCGGCGAGATCGCGGACCTGCGCGGGCAGGTCGACCGGCTCGCCCAGCCGCCGACGAGCGTCGAAGGCCTCTCGGAGCGTCTTCAGCGGATGCTGCGCCTCGCACAGGACGAATCCGCCGACACGCGCGCTCGCGCCGAAGCCGAGGCCGGGCACATCCGGGCGAAGGCCGAGACGGACGCGAGTGCCATGCGCGCCCGCTACGAGCAGCTGCTCACCGAGCTCGACCTGCGCCGCAAGGAGATGGAGGCGGAGCACCGCAAGGTGCTCGAGGACGCCCGCGCGCAGGCCAAGGAGATCACCGACAAGGCCGAAGCCGAGCGCACGAAGCTCGACACCGAGTCGTCGGACCGCCGCACGAAGGTCGAAGAAGACTTCGAGATCGCGATGGCCGCGCGCCGCACCGAGGCGATGCGCGTGCTGGCCGAGCAGGAGGCGGCGAGCAAGGCCGAGGCCGCCCGCCGCGTCCAGGAGGCGACGCAGGACGCCGCCGACATCCGCGCGAAGGTCCTCGAAGAGGAGAAGGCCGCGAAGGCGGACATCGAACGCCGTCAGCGCGAGTCGATCGCGGAAGCGAACAAGCGCCGTCAGGACTCGATCACCGAGGCGAACGCCCGGCTCGCGGAGGCCGCCGACGAAGCGCGGCGCCGCGTGACGACGGCGACCGAGGAGTCGAACCGGCGGATCACCCAGGCCAACGAGCGCGTCGACAGTCTGCGCAAGGTGCGCGGCGGGCTGGCCGAGCAGGTCCGCGCGGCGCGGGCGGTGCTGGCCGAAGCGCACACCGTCCTCGGCGACGAGATCAAGGTGCCCGCGGACGTCACGGCCGACCTCAAGGCCGAGGACCTGAAGGCGGACGACAGCACCGGGAAGACGAAGCCGGTGAGCGACGTCGAGGAGACCATCCGGATCAAGGCGTCCGACGTCCCGAAGCCGCAGCCGGCCCGCAAGCAAGCGCCCAAGCCGACTCCGAAGCCGGCTCCCCGGCCAAGCGGAGCGCAGAAAGCGACTGGCGAGTAACCTTCCACCCGACACGAGCGCGGACGAGCCTGCACGGCCGGTACGGACCGGCTATCGTCCCTGCTCACGCGGGATCACCTGGAGGTTTTGCGCATGGGTGCGGCATATCGGACCGTGGTGGTGGGCACGGACGGCTCGGAGTCCTCGTTCGCGGCGGTGGACCGCGCGGCGGCGGTGGCCGGCGACGCGGGCGCCACGCTCGTCATCGCGTGTGCCTACTACCCGGCCAGCAAGACCGACGTCGACAAGGCCCAGGACGTCCTCGGCGACGAGGCGTACCAGGTCGTCGGCTCGGCCCCGGCCGAGGACACCCTGCAGTCGGCGCGGGACCGGGCGACCAAGGCGGGCGCGGCGAAGATCGACACGATCGCCGTCAAGGGCGACCCGGTCGACTCGCTGCGCAAGGTCGTCCATGAGCGCGAGGCCGACCTGCTGGTGGTCGGCAACCGGGGGCTGAACACGATCGCCGGCCGGATCCTGGGCTCGGTGCCGTCGGAGGTGGCGCGCAAGTCCGGCGTGGACGTGCTGATCGTCCACACGACCTGAGCTCGTGACCGATTCGAGCGAAGAGCTCCAGCAGCGGCTCGAACGCGTCCTGCTCGGCGGCAGGCGGAAGTACACCCGGCTGGAAGTGGCCGAGAAAGCCGGCGTGCCCGACGATCGGTCACGCCGGCTTTGGCGCGCCCTGGGATTCGCAACCGTCCGCGACGACGAGGTCGTCTTCACCGACGCGGACGTCGAGGCGATGCGGACGGCGGACCAGCTGGTCCAGTCGGGGCTGATCGACCCGAGCATCGAGGTGTCGGTGACGCGCGCGCTCGGCCAGCACCTGTCGCGGCTGGCCGAGTGGCAGGTCGACATGCTGTGGGAGCTGATCAGGGAGCAGCCGGAGCTGGGCCGCAGCGAGCGCCAGGTGGCCCGGTTGGTCGACCGGCTGCTGCCGGAGCTGGAGCAGGTGCAGAACTTCGTCTGGCGCCGGCACCTGGCGGCGTACGCGGGCCGGGCGTTCGCGGCCGCGGGCGACAACGTCGAAGCGCGCACTGAGGTGGTCGGGTTCGTCGACATGGTCGGCTACACGCGCCTGACGCGCCAGATCGACGAAGAGGAGCTCAGCCGGGTGCTCGACGCGTTCGAGATGCTCGCGACCGAGGTGATCGCGGAGCACCACGGCCGCGTGGTCAAGATGATCGGCGACGAGGTCCTGTTCGTGGCGGACGCGGCGGTCGACGCGGCGGAGATCGCGTTGACGCTGACCGAGCGAACGTCCGCGGACGAGAGCTTGCCGGCGGTCCGCGCGGGAATGGCTTCGGGCCGCATCCTGTCGCGGTTCGGCGACGTGTACGGATCGGTGGTCAACCTGGCGGCCCGCCTGACATCGGTCGCTCGCCCGGGCACGATCCTGGTGGACCGCGAGCTGGCTTCGGAACTCGCGGAGGAGAAGGCGTACGAGCTGAAGATGCGCAGGCCGGTGACGGTCCGCGGGTACAACCGCCTCCGTCCAGCGGCGCTGCGGCGAGCCACCGAGGCGCCGACGGGGATGTTCGCGAGTTCGCAGCAGCTGGCGGCGGAGATGCTGGGGTTGACCGACCCGGCCACTGAGCCGGAGTCCGAGACACGCCCCCGCCGCCGACGGCGGCGCACCCGCTGACCCCGCACCCGCTGACCCCGCACCCGCTGACCGCGCGGCCGGCCGCCCGGCAGACAGCCCCCGCCACTCCCAGGGGGGCGTCCCCAGGCCAATTCTATCGGCGCCGGCCGACGGAAGCCGCCGGAAAGCTGTTTGGCGGCCTGGTTGTCCACAAACGGTCGCTCCTGTGGACAACCTCAGGCGTCGAAGTCGACCGTCAGCTCCTCTGAGACCGGGTAGGACTGGCACGTCAGGACGAAGCCCGCCTCCACCTCGGCCTCTTCCAGCGCGAAGTTGCGGCGCAGGTCCACCTTGCCGTCCGTCACGCGGGCGCGGCACGTGCCGCACACGCCGCCCTTGCAGGCGAACGGGAGGTCCGGGCGGAAGCGCTGGGCGCCGTCCAGGACCGACGATGTGCGCGGCAACGTCATTGTCGACGAGCGGCCGTCCAGAACCACGCGGACTTCCGAGGACTCCCCCGCCACCGAGGGGTCCTCGTGCGTCACCGGCTCAGGTGGGGTGTCGACGTAGAACAGCTCCTGGTGGATTCGCGCGCGGGGCACGTCCAGGGACGTCAGCAGCTCCTGCGCGCCCGTCACCATCTCGAACGGACCGCACAGCCACCAATGGTCCACAGAGGACACCGGAATCAGGGAAGAAAACAACGAACGCAGCTTCGGCACGTCCAAGCGCCCCGTGAACAGCTCCGCCTCGCGCGGCTCGCGCGACAGCACGTGGATCAGCTCCAGGCGGGAGGGCGCGCGGTCCTTCAGGTCGGCCAGCTCGTCCGCGAACATCACCGTGTCCGTGCGGCGGTTGCCGTACAGCACCGTCACCGTCGCGTCCGGGGTGGCCAGCAGCGACGACACGATCGACAGCACCGGGGTGATGCCCGAGCCCGCCGCGATCAGGACGTGGTGGCCGCCTTCCGACAGGTCGGGGGTGAAGGAACCCGTGGGCGTGGCCACCTCGATCGTGTCGCCCGGGCGGACCTCGTTCACCAGCCAGGACGAGAACAGGCCGTCCGGCACCAGGCGGACGCCCACCCGGGGCGCCGCGCCCGCCGCCGCGCAGATCGAATACGACCGGCGCTCGTCGCGGCCGTCGACCGAACGCCGCAAAGTCAGCGACTGACCCGGTTTGAAGGCGTATTCGGCAGCCAGGGAAGCAGGCACGTCGAACGTCACGGCGACCGCGTCGTCGCACAACCGCGTGACGCCCGCGACCTTCAAGGGATGGAACGCCACCTCAGATCTCCTTGACCTGCTCGAACGGCTCGGCGCACGCGCGGCAGCGCCGCAGCGCCTTGCACGCCGTCGCGCCGAAACGGGACTGCTCCTCGGTATCCGCGGACCCGCAGTGCGGACAGCGAACGCGCGACACCGGAGCCGACAGCGTCAGCGGGATCGGGCCCGACCGCCGCGGGGCCGCGCCCGGGGGCGCGATACCGGCCGCGGAGAGCTTTTCCCGGCCCGCAGCCGAAATCCAGTCCGACGACCATGCCGGGGACAGCTGCGTCCGGATCTCGACGTCCGCGAAGCCCGCCGAAACCAGCGCGTGCTCCAGGTCGTCGCGCATCGTGTCCATCGCCGGGCAGCCCGTGTACGTCGGGGTGATCGCCACGACGACGCGGCCGTCCGACTCGGACACCGAACGCAGCACGCCCAGGTCCGCCAGGGTCAGCATCGGCAGCTCGGGGTCGGTGACCGTGGCCGCGACGGCCGCCGCCGTCACCATTTCGCGTCCGGCATCGCCCGGGCGACGCTCTGCAGCTCCGCCAGCAGGAAGCCCATCTGCTCGGTGTGGACGCCGTCGCGGCCCGTCCGGCCCGAGACGCCGGCCAGCTCGCCCGAAGACGGCCGCACCAACGTCGCCGCGGAAAGGGCCTCGTCCAGGACGAGATCGAACTCGGGCCGCAGCGTCGCCGCGTCGACGAACTCGACCTCGTGCGTGTGGAACAGCTCGCCGACGTACGGCCAGACCGCGTCGAGCCCTTCCTGCATCCGTTCGTGCGACAACGGCGTCCCGTCGCCGAGGCGGACCAGCCACTGCGCCGCGTAGTCGCGGTGGTAGGTCACCTCCTTGACGCCCTTGACCGCGATCGCCGCCAGCACCGGATCCACCGACGACACCAGCCGCTGCAGCAGCGCGAGGCGCCACGTCGAGAACACGAACAGCCGCGCGATCAGGTGCCCGAAGTGGCCGCCGCCCAGCTCCGCGAGCCGGACGTTGCGGAACTCGTTTTCCATGCGCGAGAACGCGAACGAATCCTCCGTGCGCGAAGAGCCGTCGGCCTTGCCCGCCCGCGCGAGCAGCAGCCGCGCCTGGCCGAGCAGGTCGAGGCCGATGTTCGCGATCGCGACCTCGTCCTCCAGCTCGGGCGCGTTGGTGCACCACTCCTGCAGCCGATGGGAGAAGATCAGCGCGTCGTCGCCCAGCATCAGGCAGTACGCGGCCAGCCGGTCACCGTCCACACCGGACGGCACCGAAGTGTCCACTCCGGACAGCGGATCCTCGAAGCCGGTGCCGAACGCCCAGCGGGCGTCGTTCTCCTCGGTCAGCGACTCGTACACGTTGTCGAAACTCATATGTGCGGCACCTCCTCGGGGATGTCGTAGAACGTCGGGTGGCGGTAGACCTTGTCGCCGCTCGGCGCGAAGAACGGGTCCTTCTCGTCCGGCGACGACGCCGTGATGTCCGACGCCCGCACGACCCAGATCGACACGCCCTCGTTGCGGCGGGTGTAGAGGTCCCGCGCGTGGTGCAGGGCCATCTGGTCGTCAGCCGCGTGCAGCGACCCGACGTGCACGTGGTTCAGCCCGCGCTTGCCGCGGACGAACACCTCGTACAGCGGCCAGTCGTGCTTGACTGGGCCGGGCGCGGCCGGGACGCCCTCCAGCGGGACGGCTCCGTGGCCGCCTTCGGCAGTAAGGTCGCTCACTTGCGCTCCTTCTTCGCGGCGTGCGCCACGGCGGCTTCCCGCACCCAGGCACCGTCTTCGTGCGCGCGGCGCCGGTGGGCGATGCGCGACGCGTTGCACGGGCCGTTGCCCTTCAACACGTTCTTGAACTCGTCCCAGTCGACCGCGCCGAAGTCGTAGTGCTCCCGCTCGGCATTCCACTTGAGCGAAGGGTCGGGGAACGTGACCCCCAGCGCGGCAGCCTGCGGCACCGACATGTCGACGAAGCGCTGCCGCAGCTCGTCGTTCGTGTGGCGCTTGACCTTCCACGCCATCGACTGCGCGGTGTTCGGCGAGTCGGCGTCCGGCGGGCCGAACATCATCAGCGACGGCCACCACCAGCGGTTCACGGCCTCCTGGACCATGTCCCGCTGCTGCTGGGTGCCCTTCATCATCGTCATCAGCAGCTCGTAGCCCTGCCGCTGGTGGAAGGACTCCTCCTTGCAGATCCGGATCATCGCCCGCGCGTACGGCCCGTACGACGACCGGCACAGCGGCACCTGGTTGCAGATCGCGGCGCCGTCGACCAGCCAGCCGATCACGCCGACGTCGGCGAAGGTCAGCGTCGGGTAGTTGAAGATCGACGAGTACTTCTGCTTGCCCGTGATCAGCTTGTCGGTCAGGTCCGCGCGGTCGGCGCCCAGCGTCGCCGCCGCCGAGTACAGGTAGAGGCCGTGGCCGGCTTCGTCCTGGACCTTGGCCAGCAGGATCGCCTTGCGCCGCAGCGACGGTGCCCGCGTGATCCAGTTCCCCTCGGGCTGCATGCCGATGATCTCCGAGTGCGCGTGCTGCGCGATCTGCCGGATCATCGTCTTGCGGTAGCCCTCGGGCAGCCAGTCACGCGGCTCGATGCGCTGGTCGCGCTCGATGGTGTGCTCGAAGAGCGCTTCGAGTTCGGTCTCGGGCAAAGTGGCGGTCACGGCTGCTCCTTCGACACGAGAGTCAGGACGTCGTACTTGGCCACGGACTCGCCGTCGGCGTTGGTGACGTCGGCGTCCCAGCGGACCTCGCCGTACTCCTGGTCGATCCGCGGGGTGATCTGCTTGGCGGTGAGCGTCACGGTCAGCGAGTCGCCGACCTTGACCGGGGTGAGGAACCGCAGGTTCTCCAGGCCGTAGTTGGCCAGCACCGGGCCCGGCTCGGGCGAGACGAACAACCCTGCCGCAAACGAGACGACCAGGTAGCCGTGCGCGACGATCCCGCCGAACAGCGGGTTCGCGGCCGCGGCCTCGGGATCGGTGTGGGCGTAGAACGTGTCGCCGGTGAACTCGGCGAAGTGGTCGACGTCCTCCTGGCTGACCGTCCGCGGCCCGGCGACGACGGAGTCGCCGATGCGCAGCTCAGCCAGGGATTTCCGGAACGGGTGGACGTCGCCTTCGGTGCGCGGCGCGCCGGTGACCCAGCGGCCGGTGACCGCCGACAGGACGGCCGGGGAACCCTGGACCGCCGTGCGCTGCATGTGGTGCAGCACGCCGCGGATGCCGCCCATCTCCTCGCCGCCACCGGCGCGCCCCGGGCCGCCGTGGACCAGCTGCGGCATCGGCGAGCCGTGGCCGGTCGACTCCTTCGCGTCGTCGGCGTCCAGCACCAGCAGCCGGCCGTGGTAGGGCGCCGCGCCGAGGACGACCTCGCGCACGAACTCCTTGTCGGCGCTGACGATCGACCCGGCGAGGCTGCCGCCACCGCGAGCGGCGAAGTCGACGACCTGCTCGGTGGACGTATAGGGCATGAGCGTCGAGACCGGGCCGAACGCCTCGACCTCGTGCGGCTCCGAACGTTCCGGGTCCGCCTTGAGCAGGACTGGCGAGATGAACGCACCCCGCTCGGCGTCCGCGTCGACCACGTCGACCTGCTCGGGGTCGCCGAACACGACGCTCCCGGCGTCCAGCAGCGCCTTGAGCGACCGCCGGACCTCCTCGCGCTGCTCCAGGCTGGCCAGCGCACCCATGCGGACGCCTTCCGCCGTCGGGTTCCCGACCGTCACCTTCGCGAGCCGCTCGGACGCGGCGGAAGCGACGTCGTCCAGCAGCGCGGCCGGGACGAACGCGCGGCGGATCGCGGTGCACTTCTGGCCCGCCTTGACCGTCATCTCGGTGGTCAGCTGCTTGACGAACAGGTCGAACTCGGTGGTGCCCTTGACCGCGTCCGGGCCCAGGATCGAGCAGTTCAGCGAGTCGGCCTCGGCGGTGAACCGGACGGCGTTGCGGATGATCGCCGGGTGCGCCCGCAGCTTCTGGGCGGTCGACGCCGAGCCGGTGAACGACACCAGGTCCTGCGCGGTCACGTGGTCGAGCAGGTCGCCGACGCTGCCGGCGACGAACTGCAGCGAGCCCTCCGGCAGGATCCCGGACTCGACGATCAGCTCGATCAGGCGCGCGGTCAGGTAGGCCGTCTGGCTCGCGGGCTTGACCAGGCTCGGGACGCCGGCGAGGAACGCGGGGGCGAACTTCTCCAGCGGACCCCACACCGGGAAGTTGAACGCGTTGATCTGGACGGCGACGCCCCGCAGCGGCGTCGCGATGTGCTGGGCGACGAACGTGCCCCCGCGCGAAAGCGGCTCGACGGCGCCCTCGACGTAGACGGTGTCGTTCGGCAGCTCGCGTTTGCCCTTCGAGCCGTAGCTGAACAGGACGCCGATGCCGCCGTCAATGTCGAACTTCGAGTCACCCAGCGTGGCGCCGGTGCGCGCGGAGAGTGCGTACAGCTCTTCGCGGTGCTCGCGCAGGTGCGAGGCCAGCGCCTTCAGCAGGGCCGCGCGCTGGTGGAACGTCAGCTCGCGCAGCGCCGGGCCGCCGACGCGGCGGCCGTACTCCAGCGCGCCCGCGAAGTCGACGCCCGCCGACGAGATCCGGGCGACCTCCTCGCCCGTGGCCGCGTCGTGCAGCGGGACGCCCTCGCCGGTCGCCGTGTGCCACTCACCCGAGACGTAGCTGCGCAGCAATGCCATCAGTGTCCGACCTCCACCGAATTACCTACCGGACGTTCAGTAATCGCCATGGTAGCCGCCTGCCCCGGAGATCGGAAGGGGCGGTGCTTGACACGACCCCGAGCACTGCCTTTACTGAGCGACACCGCGAGGTGACCGTCCATTCGGTCAGTCTGGAGAGGCAGCGCATGACCAACGCCGCGCACACCATGTTCGCCGCCGACGAGGCTTCGCGCGCGCTGGGCATCGCGCTGGTCGAAGCGGGTGACGGCCGCGCCGTGGCGACCATGACGATCACCCCCGCGATGGTCAACGGCCACGACATCGCGCACGGCGGGTACGTCTTCCTGCTGGCCGACACCGCCTTCGCCTGCGCCTGCAACACCCACGGGCCGGTGACGGTCGCCGCGGGCGCCGAAATCTCCTTCGTCGCGGCCGGCCGGCTCGGGGACCACCTCGTCGCCACCGCCACCGAGCGCACCCGCTACGGCCGCAACGGCATCTACGACGTCACCGTGCACCGGGAAACCCCCGGCGGCCCCGAGGTCGTCGCCGAATTCCGCGGCCGCAGCCGCGTCCTCTCCGCGAAACGAGACGAAGCATGATCGAGGCGAACCTCTCCGCCGACGAGCTGGCCGCGCTGCAGCTCGAGCGTCTGCAATGGACACTCAGACACGCCTACGCGAACGTGCCCGCGTACACGAAGAAGTTCGACGCGGCCGGCATCCACCCGGACGACTGCAAGGAGCTCGCCGACCTGGCGAAGTTCCCCTTCACGACCAAGCAGGACCTGCGCGAGAACTACCCCTTCGGGATGTTTGCCGTACCGCAGGACCAGGTCCGGCGCATCCACGCCTCCAGCGGCACGACCGGCAAGGCCACCGTCGTCGGGTACACCGAGCAGGACCTCGACACCTGGGCGACGGTGATGGCCCGGTCGATCCACGCCGCCGGCGGCCGGCCGGGCCACAAGGTGCACGTCGCCTACGGCTACGGCCTGTTCACCGGCGGTCTCGGCGCGCACTACGGCGCCGAGAAGCTGGGCTGCACGGTGATTCCCGCGTCGGGCGGGATGACGGCGCGCCAGGTGCAGCTGATCACCGACTTCGAGCCCGAGGTCATCATGGTCACGCCGTCGTACATGCTGACGCTGCTCGACGAGTTCGAGCGGCAAGGCGTGGATCCGCGCGGGAGTTCGCTGAAGGTGGGCATCTTCGGCGCCGAGCCGTGGACCGAGCAGATGCGCGCCGAGATCGAAGAGCGGTTCGCGATCGACGCCGTCGACATCTACGGGCTGTCGGAGGTGATGGGTCCGGGCGTCGCGCAGGAGTGCGTCGAGACGAAGGACGGCCTGCACATCTGGGAAGACCACTTCTACCCCGAGGTGATCGACCCCTTCGACGAGCACGTGCTGGGCGGCGGCGAGACCGGCGAGCTGGTGTTCACGTCGCTGACCAAGCAGGCGCTGCCGATCATCCGCTACCGCACCCGCGACCTCACGGCGCTGTCGCCGGGGACCGCGCGCCCGGCGTTCCGGCGAATGGCCAAGGTCACCGGCCGCACCGACGACCTGATCATCCTGCGCGGGGTCAACGTCTTCCCGACGCAGATCGAGGAGATCGTGCTGCGGACGGACGGCCTGAGCCCGCACTTCCAGCTCGTCCGGTCCACGCGCGGGCGGCTCGACCACCTGACCGTGCTGGTCGAGGCGCGGCACGACGCTTCGGGTGCGGTGCGGGACGCGGCCGCGTCGTCGCTGGTCGCCGGGGTCAAGGACGGCGTCGGCGTGACCGTGTCGGTGGACGTCGTCGACCCGGACACGCTCGAGCGGTCCATGGGCAAGATGCGGCGGATCATCGACCAGCGGGACAAGCCGTGACGACCCCGCGCCGCGGGCGTCCGGGCTACGACCTCGAATCGCTGCTGCAGGTGGCGGTCCGGCTGTTCAACGAGCGCGGCTACGACGGCACGAGCATGGAGGACCTCTCCCGCAAGCTCGGCATCACGAAGTCGGCGATCTACCACCACGTGCCCAGCAAGGAGGAGCTGCTGCGGCTGGCGGTCGACCGGGCGCTGGACGGGCTGTTCGAAGTGGCGGCCTCGACGTCACAGCTCGACGGGCGCGCGATCGACCGGCTGGAGCACCTGGTGCGCGGCAGTGTGCTGGTGCTCGCCGACCGGCTGCCGTTCGTGACGCTGCTGTTGCGCGTGCGCGGCAACACGAAGGTGGAGCGGGCGGCATTGACCCGCCGTCGCGAGTTCGACCTGCTGGTGACGGACCTGGTGAAGCAGGCGGAAGCGGAGGGCGACATCCGTCCGGACGTCGATCCGGCGGTGACCGCGCGGCTGATCTTCGGCATGGTGAACTCGCTGATCGAGTGGTACAAGCCGCGGCGCGGCTCGTCGGCGACCGAAGTGGCGGACGCGGTGTGCAAGGTCGCTTTCGAAGGCCTGCGCACCGGGTCGTGAGTGGGAAACGGTGTTCTAACCCCGTTCCCCACTCACGACCGGTTACTCCTGCGCGGTCTGGGGCGGGCGCCCCGCTTGCCAAAGCAGGGCTTCGCGCAGCTGCTCGATCAGGCGCTCGTCGTCCGCTTCGGACGGGTCGACGCCCAGCGGGATCCAGCGCTCGGAGACTTTCGACCCCTCGTCGTAGCCCGTGATCACGATTCCGGAGTACGACAGGGATTCTTCGTCCGCGCAATCGCCGTCGGGCGACGGCTCGTCCGCTTCGAAGCCCTCGTCGAAGCTGACGTGACGATGCTGCAGGCGGACGCTCACCCAGCGTCCGGCCTGGCGGATCGGCGCGCCTTCTTCGGTCATCTGGCACCTACCCCGGTCGCTGGCCTCTGCCGTCTCGTCGCATCCGGACGCCGGGAAGTTACCGGCGGGTTGTTCCGGTTGCGTAACGACAAGGCCAGGCGCGAAACGACTCTCTTGACGAAGAGTCAATTACTTGTTGACAGCGTGCCGATCCCCCGCGAGGCTGAGTGGATGACCAGTGGGACCCGGCCGCGGCGACGCCGGCTCGAGCCGGCCGAACGGCGGGCGGAGATCCTCGCCGCCGCGCGGCACCTGTTCGGCGCGGGCAGCTACGCGTCGGTGTCCACTTCGGACATCGCCGAGGCGGCCGGGGTGGCGCGCCCCCTCATCAACCACTACTTCGGCGGCAAGCGCGAGCTGTACCTGGAAGTGGTGCGGCAGCTGATGATCGTGCCGGCGCCGGTCACCGAAGCGCTGCCGGACACCACGATGGAGGAGCGGCTGACGATCGGCGTCGACCGGTGGATCGACGTCGTGGACCGCAACCGCGACGCCTGGCTGACCGTGATCGGCCCGGAGTCCGCGGGCCGCGACCCCGAGATCGAGCGGATCATGCTGGAGGCCGACGAGGTCGCCGCCGACCGCGTGCTGGAAGCCGCGCTGATGTCCGACGTCACCGAAGGCCGCGAAGAGCTGCGCGCAATGATCCGGTCGTTCGGCGGGCTGCTGCGGGCCGCGTCGCGCGAGTGGCTGATCCGCGGCACGCTCGACCGCGCGGCGCTGCGCACCTTTCTCACCGATTCGATCCTCAACCTGCTGAAGGTGACCTACCCGGCGGTGCTAGCCGAGCGGCCCGGTAGCGGCGCGCGAACGCCGCCGGCGTCATCCCGGTCCAGCGCTTGAACGCGTAGATGAAGCTCGACGCCTCCGCGTACCCGAGCCGGTACGCGACGTCCTCGACCGACAGGACGCCGGTGTCGAGCAGCTCCTCGGCCAGCGTCTGGCGGACTTCGTCGACCAGCGCGCGGTAGCTCGTCCCCGCTTCGGTCAGGCGACGGCGCAAGGTCCGCGTGCTGAGCGTCAGCCGGCGCGCGATCTCGTCCATCCCGGCGTCGACGCCGCCGAGCCGCACCAGGCGTTCGCGGACCTGCTGCGAAATACCCGAACGACGGCGTTTGCGCGCGACGATCGCTTCGCACTGCGCGGCGCACAGGGCGACGGTCTGGTCGTTCGCCTGCGGTAGCGGCAGCGACAGCAACGCCGGGTCGAGCGTGGCGCGGCAGGCGTCGGCGCCGAACCGCGGTACCAGGCCGAAGGTCTGCTCGTAACCGTCCACTGTGGACGTCTCGTGCCGGAAGGTCAGGTCCTCCAGCGTGATCTCCGGCAGCAGGTCGCGCATGACCGAGAAGATCGCGGCCAGGTCGCGCAGCACGAGGAAGCGCGCGACGTCGGCGGGCACGCGGCTGTCGTCCAGCTCCAGCGTCAGGCCCCCGCCGTCCAGCTCGACGTGCGGGATGCAGAAGGCGAAGCTGAGGTCGAAGTAGCGCAGGGCGAACAGCATCGCGTCGCGCAACGTCGGGCTGCTGATGCAGGCGAACCCGAAGATGCCGAAAGTCGTGACGCGGTACCGGCGCCCGATCGCCAGCGCCGTCGCGTCCGAGCCGTCCAGTTCGGTCAGGGCGCGCACGACGGCCAGCTCCTGGCGCGCGTCGACCTGCACCGAGGGGTCGGCGAGCAGGTCCGGCGAGAGCGTCGTCGCCTCCAGGAGCTGCCCGGCGGGCAGGCCGCGGTCGGCGGCGAACCGGGTCATCAGCTCGATGCTGGCGGTGCCGCGCGGGAAGTCCCAGTCCCCGACGGCGGGCGCGGCGAGCTCGGCCATGGCCGGAAGTATGGATGACGGCCGTGCGCGCGTCGAATCGAGGACCGGAACTGTCCGGGGTGATCGTTAGGGTGACGGCGTGGAGACCTTGAGCAGGCGGGCCATGAACCGCGCGACGCTGGAGCGCCAGCTGCTGCTGCGCCGCGCGAAGATGTCCGCCCACGACGCCGTGGCGCACCTGGCCGGGCTCCAGGCGCAGGCACCGTTCCCGCCGTACTACGCGTTGTGGTCGCGCCTGCACGGGTTCCAGCCTTCAGAGCTGGCGTCCCTGTTGGAGGAACGCCAGGTGGTCCGGATCGCGCTGATGCGCGGCACAGTCCACCTCGTGACCGCGGCGGACGCGCTGGCGTGGCGGCCGGTCCTGCAGGTGCTCTACGACCGCGACCTGAAGACGAACACCCAGCACGCCCGCGAGCTGGCCGGCCTGGACCACTCCGAAGTAGCCTCGGCGGCGCGCGAGCTGCTGACCGCTTCGGCGCTGACCAGCACGGCGCTCGGTGCCGAGCTGGCGAAACGCTGGAACGTCCCCGCGGCGTCCCTCACCCACCTGGCTCGCGGCCGGTTGCCGCTGGTGCAGACACCACCGCGGGCGATCTGGGGCAAGGCCGGTCAGACGACGTACGCGTGTCTCGACGAGTGGGTGGGTGCGCCGCTTCCCCCGCCTTCGCCCGCTTCGCTCATCGAGCGCTACCTGCGCGCGTTCGGCCCGGCGTCGGTGGCGGACGTGCAGGCGTGGGCGGGCATCACGCGGCTGGGCGAAGTGGCTTCGTCGATGGACCTCCGGCGCTACCGCGACCCGGACGGCCGAGAGCTGCTGGACCTGCCGGAGCTGACGGTGCCGGACGAGGACGTCCCGGCGCCGCCGCGGCTGCTCGGGCCGTTCGACCAGACGATCCTCTCGTTCGCGGACCGGACGCGGGTGATCTCGGACGCCTACCGCAAGCGCGTCATCACCCAGAACGGCCTGGTCAAGGGCACCCTGCTGGTCGACGGGCAGGTGCGCGGCTTCTGGGAGATCACGAAGGCGAAGAAGGCGGCGGCCATCGAGCTGTCGCCGTTCGAGAAGCTGCCGAAGCGCGACCTGGCGGCGTTGGAGAGCGCGGCCGGACGGCTGGTGACGTGGGCGGAGCCGGCGGCCGAGACCCAGGAGGTGCGTGTCCACCCGGCGGCGTGACGACTGGCCGGAATTCTCGATCGAGTGACCGTTCGTGGCCTGTTGTCACAGGCGTCGGCTGCGTAGCTTTTTCGGCATGAGTAGTTCGGCGAAGGGGCCGTCGGTGCTGATCGTGGGCACCGGCTTCGGCGGCATCGGGACGGCGATCGAGCTGAAGCGCGCCGGGTTCACCGACTTCACGATCCTGGAGAGCGCGGCCGAGCCCGGCGGCGTCTGGCGGGACAACACCTATCCCGGCGCGGCGTGCGACATCCCGTCGCCGCTCTACTCGTTCTCCTTCGAGCCGAACCCGCGCTGGCCGAAGCGGTTCTCGCGCCAGCCGGACATCCTGGCCTACCTGCGGCGCGTCATCGCCAAGTACGGGCTCGAGCCGCACATCCACTACCGGACCGAGGTCACCGGGGCCGCGTTCGACGCCGACCGCGGCCTTTGGCGCGTCGAGACTCGGACCGGCGAGACGTACGAGGCAAACGTTTTCGTCCCCGCGGTCGGCCAGCTGTCGCGGCCGGTGCTGCCCGACATCCCGGGCCGGGAGAGCTTCGCCGGCGACGCGTTCCACTCGGCGCGCTGGGACCACGGCGTCGAGCTGACCGGCAAGCGCGTCGCCGTCATCGGGACCGGGGCCAGCGCCGTCCAGTTCGTGCCGGAACTGCGCAAGCACGCGAAGCACGTCACGGTCTTCCAGCGCACGCCGCCGTACGTCCTGGCGAAGTCCGACCCGGCCTACCGGCGCTGGCAGCACTGGCTGTTCGAGCACCTGCCGCCCACGCAGCTGCTCGGCCGGCTGCGGATCTTCCTGCTCGCCGAGTACGCGACGTACGCGATGACGAAGCACCCCGTGCTGGCGAAGATGTTCGAGCTGCGGACGGCGCAGCTGCGGCGCCGGCACATCAAGGACCCGGAGCTGCGCGCGAAGCTGAAGCCGGCCTATCCCCTGGGCTGCAAGCGGATCCTCTTCACCAACGACTACCTGCCCGCGCTGGCCCAGCCGGACGTCGACGTCGAGGCGCGGCGGATCTCTTCGATCACGCCGCGCGGCGTGCGGGTCGAGGACGGGACCGAGATCGCCGCGGACGTCATCGTGTACGGCACCGGGTTCGCCGCGACGGAGTTCCTCGGCCGGATGGAGGTGCGCGGACTCGGCGGCCGGTCGCTGCGGGAGGCCTGGGCCGGCGGCGCGCGAGCGTACCTGGGCATCGCCGTTCCCGGGTTCCCGAACCTGTTCTGCGTCTACGGCCCCAACACGAACCTCGGCGCGGGGTCGATCATCTACATGATCGAGCGCCAGGCACGGTACATCCGCCAAGCCGTGGAACAGCTCGCGCGGCCCGGCGTGTCCTATATGGACGTCCGTTCCGAGGTCGAAGAACGGTACGACCGGGAAGTCCAGAAGCGGCTGGGCCACAGCGTGTGGAGCGCGTGCACCAGCTGGTACCGCCAGGCCGACGGCCGGGTGACGACCAACTGGCCGGGCCTGGTCACCGAGTACGACCGCCGGACCCGCCGGCTCGACCCCGCGGACTACCGGGCGGTGGCGTGATGGACTACGACGTGCTGGTGATCGCTCGGGGTTCGATCGGAGCGTCACGGCGCTGCGGCTGACCGGGAAGGGCTACCGCGTCGGCGTGCCGGAGACCGGCTCAGGACCGGGAAAGGCCCTCCCGGACCGCGCTTCCGGGAGGGCCTTTCAGCGCACGGTTACGGCAGGCCCGCGAGCCCGGCCGAGACCGTGTTGGCGAACGCGTACCCCTGCGACGCGTCCCAGTTGATCGACCACGTCATCGCGCCGCGGATCGTCGGGTACGTCGTCGACGGCTTGAACGAGCCGCAGGACGTTCCGCGGGCCAGGCAGTTCAGGGCTGACACCGTGTTCGACGGCGCCTGGTAACCACCGCCCGCCGCGGAAGACGACGCCGGGAGGCCCAGGCCGACCTGGTCCGCGCGCAAGCCGCCCTGGAGCTGGATGCAGGCCAGCGCCGTCAGGAAGTCGACCGTGCCCTGCGCGTACACGCTGCCGTTGCAGCCGAGCATCGTGCCGGAGTTGTAGTACTGCATGTTGACGACCGTCAGGATGTCCTTGATGTTCAGCGCGAGCTGGAAGTAGCCGCCGGACGTGGACTGCATGTCGATCGTCTGGGGCGCCATCGTGAGGACCTTGCCGCCGCCGTTGTAGATGCTGCGCAGCGCTTGGCCCATGTAGGTGGCGTTGATGCCGTTCTCGAGGTCGATGTCGACGCCGTCGAAGCCGTAGGTCGAGATCAGCGACTTGACGCTGTTCGCGAAGTTGTTCGCCGACGACGAGTCGCTGACGCTGATCGTGCCGTTCTGTCCGCCGACCGAGATGATGACCCGCTGGCCGCGCGCCTGGACCGTCTTGATGTCCGCCCTGAACTGCGCGTCCGTGTAGCCGCCGAGCTGCGACGACAGGCCCGAGTCGAGCGTGAAGCTCACCGCGCCCGGCGTGCCCGTGGCGTCCGCGAACGACACCGCGATGATGTTGTACTTCGTCGGGACGTCGGCCAGCTTCAGCGCCTTGGCGCCGTTGTAGAAGTTCTGCCAGTAGCCGGTCAGGACGTGCTTCGGCAGGTCACCCTGCGTGGGCGGCGGCGTGGTCGTCGTCGGCGGGGTCGTGGTGGTCGGCGGGGTGGTGGGGGTCGTGGGCGTGGTCGGCGTCGTCGGCGGCGGGGTGCCCGGGCCGTCGAGGCTGACGTCGTCGGCGTAGTACGTCGGCTGGGCGTACCAGCCGTGCAGGTACACCGTCAGCGACGTGCTCGAACCGGTCGTGAAGCTCAGCGACAGCTGCTGGTAACCGCTCGTGCCCGGCGTCCACGTGCTGGTCGTCGCCGAGCCGGAAACGCCCAGGTAGACGTAGCTGCCCTGGACCCACGCCGACAGCTGGTACGCCGTGTTCGCCGAGACGGTGAGCGTCTGCGAGCACTGCGCGTTGTCCGACGACGTCGGGGTCGCGCTCAGCGCGTGGCTCCCGCTGTGGACCGGGGTGCTCACCGCGGTCGGCGTGGCGGTGCAGGTCCAGCCCGAGGTGCCGGCTTCGAAGCCCGGGTTGGCCAGGATGTTCGCCGCCGCGGCGTTGCCGGCGAGGACGAACGTCACGCCGAGACTCAGCGCGACCACGGAAAGTAACGAAATCAGGGCTAGCCGGACCTTGGGGACCACGGGCGACCTCCACGACGGTAGTGAGGCGGGTCACCACAAAATGGACTGGACCAATCTGATTGTCAAGGAGCCCCATCCGAAAGTCGGGGTGGCGGAAACGGCAGAATGAGACGATCGGAAGCCAGGCGAAGCAGGAGCGTGTAGCAGTGAGCGTGTCGGTCGAGCAGAAGATCGCCGAAGAACTGGGCGTGCGCGAAGGACAGGTCAAGGCCGCCGTCGAGCTGCTCGACGGCGGTTCGACCGTCCCGTTCATCGCGCGGTACCGCAAGGAGGTGACCGGCATGCTCGACGACGCGCAGCTGCGCACGCTCGAAGAGCGGCTGCGCTACCTGCGCGAACTCGACGAGCGGCGGCTCGCCGTGCTCGAGTCCATCCGGAGCCAGGGCAAGCTGGACGACGCCCTCGAGGCCTCGATCCTCGCCGCGGACACGAAGTCGCGGCTCGAGGACATCTACCTCCCGTACAAGCCGAAGCGCCGCACGAAGGCCATGATCGCGCGCGAAGCGGGGCTCGAGCCGCTGGCCGACGGCCTGCTCAACGACCCGACGACCGACCCGCAGGCGGCGGCCGCGGTGTTCGTCGACGCGGACAAGGGCGTCGCGGACGCGCAGGCGGCGCTCGACGGCGCCCGCGCGATCCTCGTCGAGCGCTTCGCCGAGGACGCCGATCTGATCGGCGAACTGCGCGAGAAGATGTGGGGTCAGGGCCACCTGGTCGCCAAGGTCCGCGCGGGCAAGGAGGAAGAGGGCGCGAAGTTCTCCGACTACTTCGACTTCTCCGAGCCCTACACGAAGCTCCCCTCGCACCGGAGCCTCGCGATGCTGCGCGGCGAGAAAGAGGAGGTCCTCGACCTCACGATGTCGCCGGACGAGCCCACCGATGAGCCGCAGGTCGGCCCGACGGACTACGAGACGCGCATCGCCGCGAAGTTCGGCATCACGCAGCAGGGCCGGCCGGGCGACAAGTGGCTCGGCGACACCGTGCGCTGGGCGTGGCGCACCAAGATCCTCCTGCACCTGGGCATCGACCTGCGGATGCGGCTGCGCCAGGCGGCCGAGGACGACGCCGTGCGCGTGTTCGCGGCCAACCTGCGCGACCTGCTGCTCGCCGCGCCCGCCGGCACGCGCGCCACGATGGGCCTCGACCCGGGCTTCCGGACCGGCGTCAAGGTGGCCGTCGTGGACGCGACCGGCAAGGTCGTCGACACCCACGTCATCTACCCGCACCAGCCCGCGAACAAGTGGGACCAGTCGATCGCGGAGCTGGCGGCGCTGGCGGCGCGGCACAAGGTCGACCTGATCTCGATCGGCAATGGCACGGCGTCGCGCGAGACGGACAAGCTCGCGCAGGAGCTGATCAAGAAGCATCCGGAACTGAAGCTGACGAAGGCTGTCGTGTCCGAGGCGGGCGCGTCGGTGTACTCGGCGTCGGCGTTCGCTTCGGCCGAGCTGCCCGGCATGGACGTCTCACTGCGCGGCGCGGTCTCGATCGCGCGGCGGCTGCAGGACCCGCTGGCCGAGCTGGTGAAGATCGACCCGAAGTCGATCGGCGTCGGGCAGTACCAGCACGACCTGTCCGAGGTGTCGCTGTCGCGCTCGCTCGACGCGGTGGTCGAGGACTGCGTGAACGCGGTCGGCGTCGACGTGAACACGGCGTCCGCGCCGCTGCTGACCCGGGTTTCGGGCATCACGACGGGGCTGGCGGAGAACATCGTTTCGCACCGCGACACGAACGGCCCGTTCCGCTCCCGGACGGCGCTGAAGGAAGTCGCGCGGCTGGGCCCGAAGGCGTTCGAGCAGTGCGCGGGCTTCCTGCGGATCCCGGACGGCGACGACCCGCTCGACTCGTCGTCGGTGCACCCGGAGGCGTACCCGGTGGTCCGGCGCATCCTGTCGAAGACGGGCACGGACCTGCGCTCGCTGATCGGCAACACGCGGACGCTGTCTTCCCTGCGCCCCGGGGACTTCGTCGACGACACGTTCGGCCTCCCGACGGTGACGGACATCCTGGCCGAGCTGGACAAGCCGGGCCGCGACCCGCGCCCAGCCTTCAAGACGGCGACGTTCGCCGAAGGCGTGGACAAGATCGGCGACCTCAAGCCGGGCATGCGCCTGGAGGGCGTCGTGACGAACGTGGCGGCGTTCGGGGCGTTCATCGACGTCGGGGTGCACCAGGACGGGCTCGCGCACGTTTCGGCGCTGTCGAAGAACTTCGTGAAGGACCCGCGGGAGGTCGTGAAGCCCGGGGACATCGTGAAGGTGAAGGTGCTCGACGTCGACGTGCCGCGGAAGCGGATTTCGCTCACGCTGCGGCTGGACGACGAGCCGGGTGCCGCGTCGTCGCGTGGCGGCGGTGGCGGTCGGGATCGCGGCCAGCAGGGTGGCGGCGGTGGCGGCGGACAGCGCCGCGGCGGCTCGGGTGGTGGCGACCGACGCGGTGGCGGCGGTGGTCGGGGCGGCAACTCCGGCGGCAACTCGGGCTCCGGCGGCAACTCGGGCTCGGGCGGCAGCGGCTCGATGGCGGACGCGCTGCGGCGGGCCGGGTTCGGCAAGTAGGACTTGCCCACAGGCCGGCGGAGTTGTGGACAACTCCGCCGGCTTTTGGCTTTTCCGGCAGTTTCGTCAGTGAGCGCCGATAGACTGGTGCAGGGCACGCCCCCCTGGGAGTGGCGGGGGACCCCCGGGGTCAGCGCAAGGCGGATACCCCCACCGCGAACAGCGCCGCCGGTACCACCGCCGCCGCCGCGCTGATCAGCCAGGTCCCGCCGCGCCAGCCCGCCGGGGACGCGTCGAGCACCAGCCGCCGCACCAGCGCCGCCTCGACTACCGCCGTCAGCAGGAATCCGAAGCCCACGCTGAAGATCGCCATGGCGCCGACGAAGAACAGGCCCGATGTCGAAGCCGCGCCGAGCGGGGCCGCGA
The DNA here is from genome assembly GCF_036227105.1 of Amycolatopsis sp. NBC_01488. Lineage (NCBI taxonomy): Bacteria > Bacillati > Actinomycetota > Actinomycetes > Pseudonocardiales > Pseudonocardiaceae > Amycolatopsis > Amycolatopsis sp. NBC_01488. The sequence goes on from NZ_CP109434.1 coordinate 624,784, forward strand.
CCTCCCAGCGCACCACCCCCGCGGCCGCGGCGAGCAGCGCGAGGAGCAGCACGAACGCCAGGATGAAGCCGATCCGGGCGTTCGTCCGGGGCTGGGTGAACCACCAGAACCCGGCGTCGAGCACCAGGACGACCGCGGCGAGCACCACGAAACCGGCACGGAACGTCAGCACCCGATGACCCTAGCGAGGCGAGACCTGGCTCATGATCGCGGTCGTGTGGCCGTCGGGGTCGGCGAAGAACGCCATCCACTCCTCGACGCCCGACTCGTGCCGGAAGATCAGGTGCGGTGCGCCGAGGAACTCGACACCCCGGCCGCGCAGCGCGTCGTACGCCGCGTCGATGTCCGGGACGCGGAAGTAGAGCACCGACTCCGTGCCCTTCGGCTCGCCCGCGGTCAGGAACAACCGGACGCCGTCGCAGTCGAAGAACGCCAAGTCGCCGAACGTGTACAGATGCGCGAGGCCGAGCACGTCGCCGTAGAACGCCTTCGCCCGGCCGAGATCCGCGACGGTCCGCGACACCTGTCCGATCGGTCCCAGCACCGCCGCCTCCTCACCCGTCCGGCCGGCGAGCGCGCTGTCCGCCGGGGCGCCGCGCCACGCGCGCAGCTCGGCCCGCCCGGCCAGGCCGAGCTTGCGGACGGCGTTGCCGACGTGGAACTTGACGGCGTCCCGGCTGGTGCCGCGCCGCCGGGCGATCTCGCCGTTGGTCAGGCCGTGGCGGACCGCGTCGACCACCCGCCACTCGGCGGGGGTCAGCCGGTCGGGGTGCCGTGGCCTGCCGCGCTCGCCCACGCGCCGACGATAGCCCCGGATCCGCCGAATTACCCTCCCCCGCCGAACCGCGCCTCGACGCTGCCGAGCGCGCCGAAGTCCGCGACGACGTGGCCGCCGGCGTGGATCGGGCACGGCGGGGTCGCCGTCCCGGTCGTCACGACGTCGCCGGGGCGCAGCGAGCGGCCGTGGCGGGGCAGCTCCATGGCCAGCCAGTGCAGGGCCAGCCGCGGGTCGCCGAGCACCAGGCTGCCGCTGCCGCGCGAGAACTCCTGGCCGTCGGCGTGCAGGACGACCGGCCGGCGCGGCAGGTCCAGGTCGCGCCAGCCCGGTACCGGGCGCCCCTCGACGAACCGGCCGGCGCACGCGACGTCGGCCAGCAGCTGCGGGCCGCCCGCGTGCCGGTGGTCGGCGTAGCGGCTGTCGGGCATCTCCAGCGCGAGGAACATCGTGTCGACGGCGTCGAGCACCGCGGTCAGCGACGGCGACAGCCCGGGGTCGGCCTTGAGCCGGAAGGCGAACTCGGGCTCGGCGACGCCCATGGTCATGGTGTCGGCCGGCACCGGCTCGCCCTCGGCGTGGCGGAACCGCTCGAACATCACGCCCGGCAACGGGCCCGGGACGTCGAGGTACTGCCGGGCGTACGCGGTGGTGGCGGCGATCTTCCAGCCGGACACCGGCCCGGCCAGCTCGGCGAGCGCCGCCTGCGCGGCCATCCCTTCGGCGAGGTCGCGCGGGCGGGCGTCGGCCGGAAGACCGTCGAGGCGCTTCCCGGTCCGCCACGCGTCCCAGATGAGTTCTGCCGCCCGCTCTCGGTTCACGCTCCCGATCTTGCCAACTCCGAGGATCGGGTGTCGATCGGCTTACGGGTTCATCGCGTAGGCCCCGGAGAGCGCCCGAACCCGTACCCAGACGTTCTCGAAGCGTTCGGCGTCCACCACCGGCTTGCGCACGGCGGCCAGTGCGATCGCCTGCTGGGCTTCGGTGGAACTCGCCTTGCCGTTGAGGTCGATCGCCGCGGCGCTGAAGTCCTGCACCAGCACCGCGAAGATCTGGTCGACGACCTCGTCGTCCAGGCCGGTGATCCGGGCCTGCTCGAGGACCAGCTGGCCGTACACGATGAGCGTGAACAGCTCGGTGAGCGCGAGCCCGAAGTCGAGGTCGGCCTGCTGGGCCTCGTCCGGCGCGGCCTCCGTCAGCAGCTTGACCAGGTAGCCGGCCTGCTCGGTGAACCGCGCGACGTTCGGGATGCCCGCGGCCTCGGCGTAGGCGGTCTTCCAGTCGTGGAAGCGGATCTTCGACAGCCCGCGCGCCGGGCCCTGGCGGAAGAGGAACTCGTCGTCGGCCGCGTCGGTGCGGGTCGGGACTGGCGCGTACTCCTGCGGCGCGAAGAGGTACGCGGGCATGAACTTCGCGATCAGCGCGAGGTTCACCGCCACCGTGCCTTCGAGCTTGGGCAGGCCGTCGATGTCGTTCTTGGACATCGCGAGGTACGTGTCGGCTTCGAAGCCCTTGGCCGCGACGACGTCGGCGACCAGCCCGATCACCTTCTGCGCCTCGGTCGTCACCTTCATCTTGGTGATCGGGTTGAAGAGCAGGTAGCGGCGATCTTCGGCGTGAGCGCTGCGGAAGTAGTCGACGGCACGGTCGGAGAACAGCTTCATCGCGGTCAGTCGCGCGTAGGCCTCGACGAACTCGCGGCGCACGTGCGGGAAGTTCGTGACGGGCTTGCCGTACAGGACCCGGTTGTGCGCGTGGGTGATGGCCTCGTACAGCGAGTGCGTCGCCATGCCGATGCCGCCGAAGCAGAGGTTGAACTTGCCGATGTTGACGGTGTTCAGCGCGGCGCTGAAGGCCTCGGCGCCGACGTGCAGGATGTCGTCGGCGTGCACCGGGTAGTCCTCGAGCCGGAACTCGGCGACGTACATCTGCGACGGCACGACGTTCTTCACCACGTGGTAGTTCGGGTGCTCGGAGTCGGCGTAGAAGAAGACGTACTGGTCGGGACCCTCGACGCCGTCGATGCGGCCGAAGACCGACACCGTGCGCGCGCAGTTGCCGTTGCCGATGTAGTACTTCGAGCCGGTGGCGCGGTAGCCGTCGCCGTCCTTCGTGAGCACCAGGTCGGAGGAGTAGATGTCGGCGCCGTGGTCCTTTTCGGACAGTCCGAACGCGCCGACGCCGCCCGCGTCGAGTGCGGCGGCCGCGCGCTCGCGTGCCGCGGCGTTGGCGCTCTGCCACACCGGGCCGAGGCCGAGGATGGTGACCTGCCAGGGATACCAGTAATTCAGGCCGTAGAAGCCGAGGATTTCCGACAGCGCGGCGACGCGGGCGGTGTCCCAGCGCTTGTCGGGGTTGCCACCGGCGTTCGCGGACGGCGTCAGGAAGGTCGAGAACAGGCCTTCCTTGCCCGCGAACTCGAGGAAGTCCGCGTAGAAGGTGCGGGCGTGGTAGTCCTCGGTCAGCTTCCCCTTGCCGCGCTGCTCGAACCAGTCGATGGTCGCCCGGAGCAGCCGGCGCGTCTCCGCGTCGAAGTGGGCCGGGTCGTACTCGTGCGGGTTCAGCAGCATGGGTGAGCCTCCTCGATTACCGACCGGTAACTTAGCAAGCCCCCCGAGTGCGGGCAATCTCACTAGGGGTACGTCACTCGCGTTCGGTACACTGATCATGCGGGCCGCTCAGTTCTGCCTCGGCCCGCTGCTGTTGTCGACTACCACGCGCCGCGGCCGTTGACCGGTCTGCGCCGGGCAGGACAACCCTTCTCAGGTAATGGAGACCAGGGCGCTCGCACGCCCGCATGCACTTATGAGCACTTTCGCTGAACTCGGCCTGCCCACGACCCTGGTGACCGCGCTGGCCACCCAGGGCGTCACCGAGCCGTTCCCCATCCAGGCGGCGACCCTGCCGCACACCCTCGCCGGGCGTGACGTGCTCGGCCGCGGCCGGACCGGCTCCGGCAAGACCTACGGCTTCGTCCTGCCCGTACTCGCTCGCCTGTCGGCAGGACCGACGCGGCGCAAGCCGGGCCGTCCCCGCGCGCTGATCCTGGCGCCGACGCGTGAGCTCGCGACGCAGATCGAGGCGTCGATCCTGCCGCTGGCGAAGCCGCTGGGCCTCAAGACGACCACGATCTTCGGCGGCGTCAGCGCGAACCCGCAGATCACGAAGCTGCGTGACGGCGTCGACATCGTCGTCGCCTGCCCCGGCCGGCTCGCCGACCACATGCGCTCCGGGCACGTGAAGCTCGACGCCATCGAGATCACCGTCCTCGACGAGGCCGACCACATGGCGGACCTGGGCTTCCTGCCCGAGGTGCGCCGGATCATGGACCAGACGCCGTCGCGCGGGCAGCGGATGCTGTTCTCCGCGACCCTGGACAACGGCGTCGACGTGCTGGTCAAGCGCTTCATGAACGACCCGATCACGCACAGCGTCGACTCGGCGCAGTCGCCGGTGTCGACGATGGAGCACCATGTCCTGCACCTCGAGGAGACCCACCGGTTGCCGGTGCTGGTCGACCTGACCGCGGCGCCGGGCCGCACGCTGGTCTTCACCCGGACGAAGAGCCGCGCGAAGGCGCTGACGCGCAAGCTCGTGGCGTCCGGCGTCCCGGCGGTGGAGCTGCACGGCAACCTCGGCCAGAACGCGCGGACACGCAACCTCGAGGCGTTCTCTTCCGGCGCCGCGAAGACGCTGGTCGCGACGGACATCGCGGCCCGCGGCATCCACGTCGACGACGTCCGGCTGGTCATCCACGCCGACCCGCCGGTCGAGCACAAGGCGTACCTGCACCGCTCGGGCCGCACGGCGCGCGCGGGCGCGTCGGGCACGGTGGTCACGCTGATGACGGACGCGCAGGTCCGCGACGTGCGCGACCTGACCCGCAAGGCGGGCATCAAGCCGACGACGACCCAGCTCGGCCCGGGTCACCCGCTGCTGGCGGAGCTGGCCCCGGGCGAGCGGTCCTTCACGGCGTCGCCGAAGAAGCCGCCGGTGGACAACCGTCCGAAGAAGGTCACGGCGACCGGCGCGGCCCCGGGCGGCGGCCGTGGCCGTCGTGGCGCGCCTGCCACTCCGAAGGAGAACCGAGGCGGCCAGCGTGCGCGCGCGAACGGCCAGGAGCAGGCCTGGGCGGCCGCCCAGGAGAAGTCCGGTGGCCGCCGGTCGGGGGCCGCTTCGGGTGGCTCGCGACGCTCCGGCGCACCGGCCGCTTCGGGCGGTGCGCGCCGGTCGGGGGCCGCTTCCGGCGGTGCCCGTCGATCCGGCGCGCCCGCCGCTTCGGGCGGCTCGTCCCGGTCGGGCGCACCGGCCACCGGCAACCGCGGCGCGGCGGCCTTCTCGTCCGGCACCCGCGCGGGCTCCCGCCGGGGCCGCTGACCCCACCTGCACCGCACGCGGCCCCGGACCTGCCGTCCGGGGTCGCGTCGTCTCCGGAAGGCGGCGAAGCGTGCGCGCGCCAGTCGGGGCCACCCCGACGGTTGCCGACACTCCGGCCGCCTTGAGCGGACCCCCTCCCAGCCGGGCAAGCGCGGCGCCGCCGCACCCGACCCCGGAAAGCGGCGCGGCGGCGAGGCGCGTGCGATGCTCTCGGCATGGAGGACACGGACCTGGTGCAGACCGGCATCGGCCTGCTGGCGTCGGTTTACCGGCTTCGCCAGAACCTGCTCGCCGGCGGTGGCGAGGCCGGGTCGAGTGGCTATCCCGAGCTGCTCGAGGGGGCCCTCGACTTCACCATGACCGCGGACTCCGCCGTCCCGCCGGAGTACGCCGCCGAGGTCCAGGATGTCGTCAAGCAGGCCGTCGACGAACTGGCCCGGCGTCAGGAGGCGGTCCTGCGGGGGCTGCTGATGGGGTTCGTCAAGATCGTCGAAGCCTACGAGGACCACCACCCCGGGACCGACGTCCTGCAGCTGCTCCAGCAGCTCTCCCTCGAGGTCGCCACCGAGCCGCCGGAGGAGTGACCTCACGCACGGCCGACGCCGACCGGGTGCGCCAGGAGCTGCCCCGTCCGGTCCGCCGCCGTGCCCACCCCCTCGATGCCACGCCACTCCTGCGTCACCACGTACAACGTGTCCTCGCTCAGCGCGCACGCGAAACACCCGTGGTCGAAAGCCAGCCGCTCCAGCACCTCGCCACCCGCACGGACGCGGGTGCACGAACGTCCCGGCACGTCGGACACCCACACCGCGCCCGAGGCGTCGAGGGCGATCCCGTCCGGGACCCCCTTGCCGAGGTCCGCCCACACCCGGCGGCCCGACAACCCGCCGTCCGGTAGCACCGAGAACGCCGTCAGCCGGTTCGCGTACGACTCCGCCACGATCAGCGTCGCGCCGTCCGGGGTCAGCGCCATGCCGTTGCCGAACGCGATGTCCGAGGCCACTTCGCGCACCGAGCCCGCCCGGCTGACGTGCAGGATCGCCCCCGGCCGGTACTCCTCCCCCGCCATCAGGTCGAAGCCGCCGCCGTTGACGTAGCAGCCGCCGTCGCGCGCCACCACGATCTCGTTGAAGCCGGTGCCGCCCAGCTCGGCGTGGGTCGCCGGTCCGGACGGCGTGAGCCGCAGCAGCAAGCCGTCCGACGAGGACACGACCAGGGGCTGCCCGTCCAGGAAGTCGAAGCACATCGGCATCGTCGGGAAGTCCGCGCGGAACACGACCTCGCGCTGTCCTGACGGCGTGACCGCGACGATCTCGTGCGCGAGCCAGTCGGCGAACCACAGTCGCCCGTCGTGCCAGCGCGGGGACTCCCCGAACGCGATGCCCGCCAGCACCACCGCCGTCATCGCCACACCCCCAGCACCGTCGCCACGACCACGATCTTCACCAGCCAGTCGCCCGCGTGCAACGCGGCCAAGCACACCGGGACGCGCTCGTGCAGCACCGAGCCCGCCAGGATGGTCAGCGGGAAGCCCGCCCAGACCAGCGCCGCCAGGCTCCAGGCCGGCCAGGACGTGCCCGCGGCCAGCACCACGAAGACCACCACCAGGACCAGCGTCCGCCCGAACTCCGCGCCCAGCCGCCACGGAGACGGCCGCGCGGCCGCACCCGCCGGGCTCAGCTCCGCCCAGACCCGTCCGAACGCCGTGTACCAGACCGCGCTCACCACGAACGCCGCCACCGAGGCCACCAGCACCGGGATCACCATCGCCCGCTCCCTTCGTCGACTTGCGAAGGGGACGTCGAGGCCGGGAACCCGGCTTCGACATCAACCGGCGAACTAAAGCGAAGAAGTCAGCCCGCGGGCTCGCAGCACCGCGCGCTCCAGCGGGCGGAACACCAGCAGCTCGATCCCGATGCCGACCAGCAGGATCAGGAAGATCGCCGCGATCACCGTCTCGATGCTGTTCAGCGACGACCCCTGGTTGAGGTACGCGCCGAGCCCGACGCCCAGCTGCGGCGACAGCGCGATCAGCTCCGCGGCCATCAGCGAGCGCCACGAGAACGCCCAGCCCTGCTTCAGTCCGGCCAGGTATCCCGGCAGTGCGGCCGGCAGCAGGATGTGCCGGGCCGACGAGAGCCGGTTGGCGCCCATCACCTGGCCGACGCGCGGCAGGATCGGCGGGATCTGGTCGATCCCGGACACCAGGCCGTTCGCGATCGACGGCACCGAACCGAGCAGGACGACGAAGTAGATCGCGCCGTCGTTGATGCCGAACCACAGGATCGCGGCGGGCACCCACGCCACCGACGGCAGGCTCTGCAGCCCGGTCAGCAGCGGCCCGATCGCCGCCCGCACCACGCGGACCTTGGCCACGACCAGGCCCAGCGGCGTGCCGAGGACCACGCCGGCGAGGAAGCCGAGCGCGGCGCGGTGGACCGACGTCCAGACGAAGCCGAACACCTCGCCGGTGACGACGCGGCTCCAGAACTCGTCCCACACCGCGATCGGCGCGGGCAGCTGGGCCTCCGACCAGAACGCGGCCGCCCAGAGGATCTGCCAGACGACGATCAGCAGGACGAGCGCGAGCACCGGCGGCAGGAACCCCCAGGCGAAGCGCTTCCAGAAGCTCGGACGGCGTTCACCGACCGGAGCGTCGAGCGAGTCCAGTCCGGCGCCGACCGCGTCGAGGTTCTCTTCGGCAGCCGAGTCAAGCTGCGGCATGGGTGCTGATCACCTCTCGCAGGTGCCCGGTGATCTCCTCGGTCAGCTCCTCGGCGTCGGCGAGCGGCACGTCCGTCCACTCGCGCACGACCTTGCCCGGCCGCGACGACAGGAGCACGACGCGCTGTCCGAGCCGGACGGCCTCGCGCACGTCGTGCGTCACGAACAGCACCGACGTGCCCGTGCTGCGGTAGACGCGCAGCAGCTCGCCCTGCAGGACGTCGCGCGTGATGGCGTCGAGCGCGGCGAACGGCTCGTCCATCAGCAGCAGCGCCTGCTCCGGGTCGCCGCCGACGCGCAGGGTCGCGGCGAGCGCGCGGGCCAGCGCGACCCGCTGGCGCATCCCGCCGGACAGCTCGTGCGGCCGCTTGCCGCCCGCGCCGTTCAGCCGGACGAGGTCCAGCAGCTCGGCGGCCTTTTCGCGACGCTCGGCGCGCCCGAACCCGGCCAGCCGCAGCGGCAGCTCCACGTTGCGGGCCGCGGTCAGCCACGGCATCAGCGCGGCCTCCTGGAACATGACCGCGGGCCGCGACGTGTTCAGCGTGATCTCCCCCGCCGACGGCGCGTCCAGCCCCGCGACCAGGTTCAGCAGCGTGCTCTTGCCGCAGCCGGACGCGCCGAGCAGGCAGACGAACTCGCCGGGCGCGACCGTGAGGTCCACGCCGTCGAGCGCGACGACCGCGCGGCCGGCCGGGCCGAACGCCTTGCGGACGCCGTCGAGCCGGACCGCGGTCGCGCCGGTGAAGCTGCTCCGGCCGGTCGGGAGGGTCGTGGTCATCGCTGGCTGCCTCTCGGGATCACTTGGCGAGTTCGGGCGCGTTCACGGCGGGCTGGTTCTTCTCCTTGAGGACCTCGTTCAGCGGACCGAAGTCGGCGAAGCCCTTCAACGCTACCGCCGACTTCACCACGCCTGCCGTGACCGAGTCCTGCGCGAGCTGCGGGAACTCGGCCGGGATCGGGTCGGTGGTCAGTTCGATGCCGGAGAACGCGCGGTCGATCACGCCCTGGCTCAGGCTGCTGCCGGCCAGTTCCTTGAGGGCGCCGTTCACGACGGTCTTCGCGTCCGCGGGGTTGGCCTTCGCCCACTCGATCGCGTCGAGCTGGCCCTTCAGGACCGCCTTCACGGTGTCCGGGTGCTGCTGCAGGAACTCGCTGCGCACGATGACGACGGTGGTCGGGAAGCGGCCGCCGGGCCACAGGTCCTTCTCGTCGACCAGGACCTTCGCACCGGCGTCGAGGACCAGCCGGGACGCCCACGGCTCGGGCAGCCAGCCGCCGTCGAGCTCACCCTTCTTGAAGGCGTCGAGCGTCTTGGAGTTGTCCAGGTTGGTGATCTTGACCTGGCCGGTCAGCTGCTTGCCGGCCAGGAACTTCTTGAGCGCGACGTCCTGGGTGTTGGCCAGCTGCGGCGTGGCGATGGTCTTGCCCTTGAGCCCCTCGACGCTGGTGATGTCCGGCTTGACGACCAGCTGCGCGCCGCCCGAGACGGCGCCCGACACCAGCTGGATGGCGCCCTTGGACTTGGTGAAGGCGTTGATCGCCGGGCCGGAGCCGATGTAGGCGATGTCGAGCGAGCCGCCGAGCAGCGCGTTGACCTCGTCGGGGCCGGCGTTGAACGTCTGGGTGGTGAGCTTGGTCGAGCCCAGTTCCTGTTTGAAGAAGTCCTTCTTGACGCCGATCAGCGCGGGCGCGTGCGTGACGTTCGGGAAGAACCCGAGCCGCACCTCGGTGGCCGCACCGGCGTTGGCGGCCGGAGCGGCGGTGTTCTCGGCCCGGGAACAGCCCGCGAGCACGCCCACGACGGTCAGTGCGGCCAGCGCCGAGGCCAGGAAGCGGGTTCTGTGGTGGGTGCGCACGTCGGCGTCGCCTTTCGGGGTCGGTGTCGGGGCGAGGTTCGCACGGTCACCCACTGGGGCGCATAGCCATCCGCATCTCGGGAAATCCGGTGAGATTCCTTGACACGGGTGCCGAGCTGCGCCTATGGGGCTTCGTCCTCGTCCTGCGGTGCCGGACGAGCATGCGGGCTCGACGAGGCCGGCGCGAGACCCGGCCGGATGTTCCCGGCATCTGGACGGTCTGCCCGATTTCTCACCCGCGCGGGCAACCTCCCGCGTCACCCGAACGTGGTAGGAGTGACGACGTATTCGGGAGGGAACATGACGAGCCGACGGGGCCAGGGAGCCACCGGCGTCCGCGTGGCGCTGGTCGTGCTGTTCATCGGGATGGGCCAGGCGACGTTCGAGTGGTTCAGGTCACTCGGCATGGACGCGGTGACGAGCCTGGTGGTCTGGGCGATCCCGGTCTTCACGGCGGCGGCGGTGACGCTGGTGCTGTGGCTGGCGTCCGACCGCGCGTTTTCGCTGCGGAACTGGCTGCCGGTGGCGGTGAGCATCCCGGTCTACCTGGGCGGGGCGTTCGGCTTGCTCACGGGCGAGGCGAGCCTGGTGGCTTCGATCGTCACCGGCGTCGGGCTCGGGATCGCGGTGGTGTCCCTCGCCGGGCTGCTGCGCGCCCGGCGGCGCGAGGAACCGGCTCGGCGCTGACGCCGCCGTGGCGTCCGGCGCGGCCGGACGCCACTGCGAGGATGTGGGGACGAGGTCATCGGCGTAGCAGCAGCGACACGTCGCCGAACTCGTGCCAGAGGTACCGGCGCTCCACCGCCGCGTCGTAGGCGCGCTGGACCAGCTCCCGGCCCGCCACCGCCGCCAGCAAGAGCAGGTGCGACGCCTCGGGTGCGTGCAGGCCCGTGAGGATGCCGTCCAGCACCCGGGCCGGCCGGTCCGGGCCCAGGACCAGGTCCGTCCAGCCCTCGGCCACGCCGCCGGGCAGCGACGACTCCACCGCCCGTGCCGCCGTCGTGCCCACCGCGATCACGCGGCCGCCGCGCGAACGGACCCACGAAACCAGCGCCGCGGTCGTCGGCGGGACGCGGAAGCGCTCCGCCTGGGGTGGCTCGCCCGCCTCCGGGGAGGACACCCCCGTGTGCAGCACCAGCGGCGCGAACAGCACGCCGTCGGTGACCAGGCGCGTCACCAACGAGTCCGAGAACGGCCGGGCCGCCGAGGGCATCTCCGCGCTGCCCGGTTCGCGGGCGAACACCGTCTGGTAGTCCGCGAGCGGCCACGCCCGCGGCACGTACCCGTAGCGGATCGGACGGCCCGCCGCGGCCAGCAAACCGATGACCCCGCCGTCCACCGCCACCGCCGCCCGCCACAGCCGCGTCGAGCCCGGTGCGGCAGGAGCGAGCAGCGTCAGCGACGCGCCACCGGGCAGCTCCACCCGCTCCCCCGCCCGGCCGTCGAGCAACGGCCCGGCGGGCGCCCGCAGCTCGACGACCCAGGTGCCGTCGTCGAGCGCCGTCGAGAAGTGGACGACGACCGGACGGCCGCCGCGCACGGCGTCGACCGCCGCGGGCAGCGTCCCGGAGGTGTTGACCACCAGCAGATCCCCGGGGCGAAGGTGCGAACCCAGCGACGAGAACACCGTGTGGTGCACACCCGAAGGCGACGCGACCAGCAGGCGGACCTCGTCCCGTGCCAAGCCGCGCGCCTCCGGTGGGGTCGAGGCCGACAGCTCGTCGGGCAGGTCGAACCGGATGTTCGTGTTCATGGGAGGGCGACGGTGGGAGCAAGGGCGGACAAGAGGTCCGCGGCCCGGTAGCGGCCGCTCGGCGGACGCTCGTCCAGCAGGCGCAGGAACGCCGGGACGGCCGTCTCCGGCAGGGGCCGGTCCGAGATGTCCTCGCCCGGGAACGCGCGCTGGTGCATCGCGGTGCGCAGGTCGCCCGGGTCGACCGCGTACACCGCCAGGTCCGGGTTCTCCGCGCCGAGCACGGCCGTGACCTGGTCGAGCGCGGCCTTCGCGGAGCCGTAGCCGCCCCAGCCTTCGTACGCTTCGACGGCGGCGTCCGAGCTGACGTCGATGATCGTGCCGCGGGCCGCCGTCAACGCGGGCAGCAGCAGCTGCGTCAACGCGAGCGGGGCGAAGACGTTCACGCGGTAGATGTTTTCCAGCTCCGCCAAGGGATAGCTCGCCAACGGCGGCAGCGGGCTGACGCCCAGGGAACTGGCGTTGTTGACGAGCAGGTCGAGGGACGGACAGGCGTCGGCCAGCGAGGCGCGGTGGGCCGGGTCGGCGACGTCGCCGGGGACGGCCGTGAAGCCGATCTCCCGGGCGGCCGAAGCCAACGCGGCCGCGTCCCGGCCGTCGCCGACGACCGTCCACTTGCGACTCACCAGTGCGGCGGCGAGGGCACGGCCCAGGCCCGCGGAAGCACCGGTGACGAGTGCGGTTGGCATGGTTGCTCCTTCGAGGGGTACCACACCATCGTCAAACCTCTATATTACTCGAGGTCAAGACGGCGCCGCAGCAGGAAGTACGCTGCCAGCGAAACGACGAGCCCGACGTAGTACGCGAGGTCCGCGCCGTGCAGCGCCGACGCGACCGGTCCGGTGTAGAGCGACGTGTTCATGAACGGCACTGCCGCCCCGAACCCGACGACGAACGCCACGAGCGCCGCCCAAGGACGCACGGAAACCGAAGAAAGGACGTCCACGCGCCGCCCACCGCGGGTCCGGGCGAGCCAGTCCGGGACGACGACGCCGAGGAACGGCGGGATCCAGTAGCTGACGAACAGCAGCACGTTCTGGAACTTCGCCGACAGGTCGCCGCTGTGCATCCAGAGGATCAGCGCGAACGCGAGGACCGTGACGATCACGGCGGACACCGGGCGCCGCAGCCGGACGCCGACGGTCTGCAGGGCCAGCGAGCCGCTGTAGTCGTTCATCGCGTTCGACGACACCGCCGCGAGCGCGATCACCGCCAGCGCGAGCGCGCCGAGGAAGCCGCCGCCCAGCAGCTTCGCGACACCCGTCGCCGTCTGGTCGCCCAGCGACGATCCCAGCGCGAGCCCCAGGGTCTCGCCGATCGTGTACGAAACGACGAGACCGAGCAGCGTCGCCCAGAAGACGCTGCGCGAGGACGTCGAAGCGGGCAGGTAGCGGCTGAAGTCCGACGCGTAGGGCGCCCAGGAGATCGCCAGCGACAGCGTGATCGTCGTGAACAGGACGACGCCGCCCGCCAGGTCGGCGCCCGAAGCGGTGTCCGCGGTGGCGATCGGGTGTCCGGAAAGGACCTTCACGGCGAGCGCGGCGAACGCGAGCACCAGCAGCACGCTCATCACCGCCTGGACGCGGTGGATCAGCGCGTAGCCGAACACGCCGAGCGCGCACTGCAGCACCAGCACGATGAGCACCGCGGCCCAGAACGGCAGCCCGGTCAGCTCGGCGAGCGCCTCGCCGCCGAACAGGCCGACCAGCGCGTCCCAGGCGATCGAGCCGAGCCACTGGACCAGGCCCGGCAGCACGACGCCGCCGCCGAAGGGCAGCCGGGCCAGGGGCAGCTGGCCGGTGCCGGTGCGCGGGCCCCAGGTGGACAGGTACGCCACCGGCAGCGACCCGAGCACGGTGCCGGCGAGCATCGCCGCCAGGCCCGTCCAGAACCCCAGACCGAGCGACGCGGCGAGCGTGCCGGTGAACACCGCCGTCATCGTCAGGTTCGGCGCGAACCACACGCTGAACAGCCGCCACGGCCGCCCGAACCGGTTGTCCTCCGGGACCGGCGTGATGCCGTGGGTTTCGATCGCCAGGTCACGGCCTCCGGTGGGCATCCGCCCGCCGAAGACCTCCGCACCCAGTCCGCTCATGTGCCGCCTCCTGTCCCGGATCACCCTAAGGCGCGCCCGCGTGGTGTAACGCGACGGCCCGAACGGGCGAATCACGGTTAGCCGTTGCCGGACTGCTTCACACACCCGCCAGGATTGCCCGGCGACGCTCACCGGGAGGGTCGCGTGGTGCAGCATCCGCGAACGGTCGCGATGACCGGCCTGCTGGCCGCCGGTTTCGCGCTCGGCGTCACCGCTCTGGCGCTCAAGACGGCCGACGGCGGCCACGCCCCGCTCGACACGGCGCTCAGCACCACCACCGGGTTCCTGTTCCTCGTCGCGGGCGCGGTCGCGCACGTGCGGCGCCCGGCCAACCCGATCGGCGTGCTCATCGCGCTCGCCGGCGTCGCGCTGTTCCTCGAAGACCTGCAGTTCACGCGGAACCCCGTGCTCTACACGATCGCCGTGCCGCTGCGCGCCGCGTCCAGCCCGGTGATCGCGCACCTCGTGCTCGCCTTCCCGCACGGGAGGCTCCGCTCGCGGTGGGAACGGCTGCTGGTGACCGCGTCCTACGTGGTGGTGCTCGGGCTGGGGGCGCTCGGGCTGCTGTTCAGCGACGACCCGCGCGACCTGCTGGCGATCTCCGCGGACCACGAAGGCACCGGTGTCCCCGACCGCGTGCTGGGGCTCGCCGCGACGGTGATCAGCGCCGGCGTGATCGTCGTGCTGCTCTACCGCTGGCTGACCGGCCGGCTGCCGCAACGGCGGCTGCTTTCGCCGGTGATCGCGATCGCGCTGTTCGGCGCGCTCGCCTCCGGCATCGGGACGGCGCTCGGCGACGGTCACCCGCTGTCGGAGCCGATGCTGCAGGTCTACCGGATCCTCTCCTGCCTGTGGCCGCTGGCGTTCCTGGCCGGCGTGCTGCGCGCCCGCGTCGGCAACGCCGAGATGATCCGGCTGCTGCTGGAGCGCGACGGCACCGGGCTGGCGGCGCTGGTCCAGGACGACGAGGTGTGGAAGGACAGCCGCTCGATCGACGCGCTGAACGCGGCGGCCGGGCTGGTGCTCGACAACCAGCGGCTGACCGCGGAGCTGGAGCAGCGGCTGGCCGAGGTCCGGGCGTCGCGGGCCCGGCTCGTCGCGGCCGGCGACGAGGAGCGCCGCCGCCTGGAGCGCGACCTGCACGACGGCGCCCAGCAGCGGCTGGTCAGCGTGGTGCTCCTGCTGCGGATGGCCGACCGGCGCCACGAGCTGCCACCGGACGTCCGCGCGCTGCTGAAGGGCACGGTCGACGAGCTGCAGACGGCGATCACCGAGCTGCGCGAGCTGGCCCGCGGCATCCGCCCGGCGATCCTGACGGAGGCGGGGCTGCCCGCGGCGGTCCGGTCGCTGGCCGACCGCATCCCGATGGAGGTGGCCCTGACGGCCGGCGAGGTGCCCCGCCTGGACTCGGCGGTCGAGGCGACGGCGTACTTCGTGACGTCGGAGGCGCTGACGAACGCGTTGAAGCACGCGCAGACGGATTCCGTGGCCGTGCGGATCGCGGTGGCGGGCACCGAGCTGCGGGTGGAGGTGACCGACCACGGCGTCGGCGGCGCGTCCCTGGACCGCGGGACCGGGTTGGCCGGCCTGCGCGACCGCGTCGAGGCCCTCGGTGGCGAGCTGACCGTGACCAGCGACCACGGGACCACGGTCTCGGCCGTCATCCCGCTCACCTGAAACGCCGTGAAGGGCACCCTCATGGGCTGGGAAGCCATGAGGGTGCCCTTCACGCACTGCGTACTAGACGAGCAGCAGGAACAGCAGCCCGTTGGGGGAGCCGAGACCCGTCACGTCGTCGTAACCCGGGGTCGTGTGGATGGTCAGACCCTGGTAGTCGAGCGTGCGCACCGAAGTGAGCAGGCCGTTCGAAGCGTCGGTCGAGTTCGCGTAGTCGACGCGCTCCACCGCGGCGTTCACGTGCTTCACGTCGCTGATCGCCGAGGTGCGGGAGGTCAGCTTGTAGATCACGGGGTTGATGAAGCCGTGGTGGAAGTGGTCGAAGCTGTCGGCCACCGCCATGATGCCGGCGAACACCGGCGACGCGAGGCTCGTGCCGCCGATCCGGTACTGGTCGTAGTAGACGCCGTCCGGGAAGGTCTGCGTCTGGCCGACCAGGAAGCCGGTGTTCGGGTCACCGACCGCGGAGATGTCGGGGACGACCCGGCCCTTGGTGTTGCCGGTCTGGTTCTTCTTCGCCAGCGCGTCCGGGACGACACCCTTCTGGTAGAAGGGCTGCGCGAACAGCCGGCTCGTGCCGCCACCGGAACCGCTGGTGTAGTTGGCCGGGCCGTAGACGCCGTTGGTCAGCACCGACTTGCTGGTCTCCCAGCCGGTCTCGAAGATCCGCTTGCCGTCCTTGCCGATCGCGATCGACGTGCCGCCGACCGCGGTGATCCACGGCGCGGAGGCGGAGTAGTCCGGCGACGGCGTGCCGAGGCGCGCGACCTCGTCGCCGTTGTCACCCGAGGAGAAGTAGACGCCGATGCCCTCGAGCACCGCCTGCAGCGAGATCTGGTTGAACACCTTGACCTCGTCGGCCGGGATGTCCTCGCCGGTGTCGCCGTAGGAGTTCGACACGATGTCGGCCTTGTGGCCGGCGATCACGTAGTTCAGCGCCTCGTCGAGCGAGTTGTCCTGGCAGTCGGACCCGCCGACGTACAGGATGTTCGCGCCCGGCGCGAGACCGTGGGCGGCCTCGACGTCGAGGGTCTCCTCGCCGTACCAGCCCGCCGCGTCGCACTGGTCCGGCGGCTCGAGGACCGGGTTCACCGGGAAGACGTGCTGCGAGAACTGGCTCTGCTTCAGCGGGTGCTGCGGGTCGTTCTTCTTCGCGTAGGTGCTCGCGTCGGAGTAGATGGTCGGCGAGGCGAACGCGTCCACGATGGCGATCGTGGTGCCCTTGCCGTCCGCGCCGACCTGGTCGACGCCGTAGGCCGAACGCAGCTGCGCCGGGGTGTAGCCGCAGGGGGCGTACGGCAGGTGCTGGCCGTTGTAGGCGGGATCGGTGGTGTCGATCTTCTCGCCGTAGTAGGCGCTGCACGGCCGCGCGTTGCGGAACCCGGGACCGGGGGCGACGTCGGACGGCGTCCCGGAACCGGTGGCGTGGTCCGGCTTGAACAGGTTGGTCGCCTGGTCGACACCGACGACGCCGAGGACGTCGGCCGCCAGGTTCGCCGGCACCGACAGGTTCTTGTCGGCGGCGCGCAGGGTCTGGCCCTTGACCCGGTACTTGCCCAGCTTGACGCCGAACGCGTTCTGCGTCTGGTCGGCGGTGCCGGTGGCCTCGACGTACGCGCGGTTCGACGGCACGTCGCCGATGCTGAACCCGCTGCCGGCCAGCCACGCCTTGACGGCGTTCACCGTCGCGTCGCTCGCGGCGAACCGGTCACGCACCTGGTCGGTGCTGAGGTACTGGCGGTAGGTCTTGCTGTCCGGGTCGGACACGGCCTGCGCCAGCGCCTCGGCGCCGGCGTTGTCGCGCTGGTTCAGGTAGACCCGGAAGCTCAGCTTGGACGCGGGCGCCGTGTCGGCGACCTTCGCCTGCGCGTTCGCCCACAACGGGTGCGACTGCGGAATGTCCTGACGCCCCTGCGCGGACGCCGTCGCCGGCAGGGTGCCGGTCAGGCCACCCACCACCGCGAGCGAAAGGAGCAGGGTGGAGCTTCTTCGCACAGAAATCTCCCTCTTCGAAAGCGGCCCCCAGGAAATGGGCCTGGAACACCGGACGAGACTAGATCGGTGTTCCGCTCGCGGGGAAGTACTTGCGGAACCGTTATCTGGTCGCGAATTCACGTGGTCCGGCGCGCGGTACGGAAATCCGATTTGTCACACGAAAAACGCGAGGATTGATCCCTGATGTGAGGTAAGTCCGGTTCGTGGGCGTATTGTGGAACACGCGGAGCGGGTGCCCACCACCTACGAAAGTCGGTCGCTCCGTCCACTCGGGACAGTCCGCGGGTGACGGCAGTTCGGCCGTCACGCCGGTGCCGGGAGCGGTTTGTACCACGGCGGCCCGGCTGTCACGCTCGCGCTTCGAGCCGCCGGTCCACCGCGGACGGCGCGAACACGGCCTCGACCACCATCGCGACCGCGCCGCCGAGTGCCTCGCCGCGGCCGCCGATCTCGACGCGCAGGTTCTGCGTCGAACGCGGCAACGCCCGCCGGTAGAGCACTTCGCGGACCCCCGCCACGAAATGCGGCTCGGCGAGGTCGCCGGCGATCACCAGGACGCCCGGGTTCACCACGCAGACCAGCGTCGCCAGCACCTCGCCCACCTGGCGACCAGCGGCCTCGGCGAGCCGGATCGCGGCCGGCTCGCCGGCCAGGATCCGCTCGCGGACGCCCGACCCCGACGCCGTCGGCAAGCCCAGCTCGGTCAGCCGTGCGGCCAGCGCGCCGCCGCCGGCGACCGCCGCGAGGCAGCCGAGGGAACCGCACAGGCAGCGGGCGTCCGGATACCCGGGCAGCCGGACGTGTCCGATGTCGCCCGCGCCGCCGTCGACGCCGCGGTACACCTCGCCGCCGATCACCAGGCCGGCGCCGATCCCGGTGGACGCCTTGACCACCACCAGCGCGGCCGAGTCCGGGTAGCGGGCGCGGTGTTCGCCCAGCGCCATCAGGTTCGCGTCGTTGTCGACCAGCACCGGAGCGCCGAAGCGGGCGCCGAGGTGGGTGTCGATCGGGTAGCCGTCCCAGCCCGGCATGATCGGCGGCTGCGTCACGCGGCCGCGCCCGGGTTCGACCGGGCCCGGCACCGAAACGCCCACCCCGCACACCGGCCGGTCGACCCGGGCCAGCATCTCCTCGAACCACTCCGCGATCCGGCCGAGCACCGGCTCCGGGCCGTCGGCGACGCGCAGGTCGCCCGCGCGGTGGGCCAGCCGCCGTCCGGCCAGGTCCGTGACCGCGGCCTCGGCGTGCATCGTGTCGACGCTCGCGGCCAGGACGACCGCGTGCCGGTCGTCGAACCGCAGCTGCCGGGCCGGGCGGCCGCCGGTCGAGTCCTCGTGGCCGCCCTCGGTCAGCAGGCCGGCCGCCTGGAGCCGGTCCAGGCGCGCGGTGAGCGTCGTGCGGGACAGCCCGCTGTGCGTGAGCAGGGCTTTTCGCGTGGCCGCCTGCCCGGTCCTGACCAGCTGCAACAGCTCGCCGGCGCTGGTCGTCATCGCCCTCCCTCGGACTTCTGTCCATTGACAATACACAAGTCGGAGATAGATTGGACATATGGACGTAACATGGGGGCTTGCCGCGGCCGTGCTGGCGGACAACTGGATCGGGTCGTCGACCGTGCCCTCGCGCTCGCTCTACCCGCACCAGTGGAGCTGGGACTCGGCGTTCATCGCGATCGGCCTGCGGCACCTCTCGCCCGCGCGGGCGAGGCGCGAGCTGCTGACGCTGTTCTCCGCGCAGTGGCGCGACGGCCGCGTCCCGCACATCCTCTTCAACCCCGACACCCCGCCCGAGGCGTACTTCCCTGGCCCGTCGTTCTGGACCGCGGGACGGACGTCGGGGCTGGTCCAGCCGCCGGTGCACGCGCGCGCGGTGCTGGCGGTGCACGAGGCCCAGCCCGATCGCACGTTCCTCGCCACGCTGTACCCGAAGCTGCGGGCGTGGCACGAGTACCTGCGGGTTTCGCGGGACGCCGGCGGGCGCGGGCTCGCGGCGATCGTGCACCCGTGGGAGTCCGGGATGGACAACAGCCCGGCCTGGGACGGCCCGCTCGCGCGCGTCACGCCGTCGGCCGGCTTCGTCCGCCGCGACCTGCAGCACGGCGCCGCGGCCGACCGGCCGAGCGACGAGGACTACGGCCGCTACGTCCGGCTCGCCGCGGACTACCGGGACGGAGGCTACCAGGACTTCGGCGATTTCGTCGTGGAAGACCCCGGCTTCAACGCGATCCTGGCCGACGCCGAGCTGGCGCTGGCCGAGATCGCCGAGCTGCTGGGCCTGCCCGCGGCCGCCGCCACCCACCGCGAGTCCGCCGCGCGAGTCGCGAAGGCAATGCAGGAAACCTTGTGGGACAACGGTTTCTTCTTCGCCCGGGACGTCCGGACCGGCTCGCTGGCCCGCGCACACACATGCGCGGGCCTGCTCCCGCTGCTGCTGCCGGACCTCGCCGTCGCCCCGGCCCTGCTGGCGACGGCCACCGGGCCGCGGTTCCGGCTCGGGCGCGTCCACGGCGTCCCGAGCCACGACCTGACGGCGCCGGACTTCGACGCGGGCCGCTACTGGCGCGGCCCGTCGTGGGCCAATGTCGGCTGGCTGGTCCGGCAGGGCCTGCTGCGCCACGGCGAGCACGTCCTGGCCGCGCGGCTGCGGGACGACCTCGTCGCCGCAGCCTCGCGGACGGACTTCGCCGAGTACGTGGACCCGCTGACCGGCGCCGGGCACGGCGCCCGTTCGTTCGGCTGGACCGCGGCGCTGACCCTGGACCTGCTGGCTCAGCCCGCCGACGTCGCGTAGTCCGAGCCCAGCCAGGTCTCGTCGATGCGCAGCCGCTTGTAGCGCGTGCTGTCGCTGGACGCCGCGTACGTGCTCGTCACCTGCAGGCGGACGTACCTCGCCGTCACCGCCGAGAGGTCGACGAACTGGACGCCGCGGTGGCTCGGGAGCGTGCCGGACTTCACCGCGCTGCCCCAGTTCTTGCCGTCGCTCGAGACGAACACCTGGTACGCCTTGATCCGCGCGGACTGCTCGCTGGCCGACCGCGCGTAGCTGACCGAATCCTCCCGCTGGTTGATGCCGAGGTACTGCACCTTCTTCGCCGACCCGAGGTCGTAGTCCAGGTTGACCGGCAGGGTCTTGTTGTTGTCGAAGTACGTCAGGTAGTCGCCGTCGCTCGCGGACTGTCCACTGTGGCCGCTGGCGGATGCGCTCGCCTTGAGCGTCACGGTCTTCGGGTCGTACGTCCCGGTGCGCCCGGCCGTCTCGACCTTGAACACCGTGTCGTAGGTGTCCCAGCCGGAGAGTCCGGTCAGTGTCAGGCTGCCGCCGCCCTGGCTGAAGGAGATCGCCGCGCCGGTGCGGAGGTTCGTGACGCGCCGGACGCGGTAGCCGTTGTCGCGGATCTTCAGCGTCGACGTCGACGGCTTGGTCAGGACGTGCACGTACTGCAGGTCCGGATCGCTCTTGCTGATCGTGATGACGCCGTGCGCGCCGTCGTTCCAGAAGCCGGGCTGCATGCCGCCGTACATGTACCCGGCGCCTTCGGTGCCGCCGAGCGATTCCCAGATCGCGCTCAGGTACGTGTTCGCGAAGTCGTTGAACGATTCCTGGTTCGACGGGAACTTGCCGTTCACCATCGCCGTCTCGGCCATCAGCGACTTGATCGACGAGCCCGAGTTCGTCACCAGACGTCCGATGTTCAGTGCCTTGTTCACCGCCGAGTTGGTGCCGCCGTACCACCACGAGCCGGTGTCGGGCAGCTTGAAGCACGCCTCGGTCAGCCGCGGCATCGCCGTGTACGTCGCCTGCGGGTAGTCGTACGCCGGCGTCATGCCGGTCTTCTGCTCGTTGCTGATCGTGTCCATGATCGGCGTGTCTTCGTTGTTGTTGCTCAGCAGGTAGTCCGGCCGCTGCTGGTAGATCTGGCCGTACAGGTTGTGGGACTCCCAGTAGGCGTTGTCGTTGTCGATCCAGAACCCGCCGAGGTCGGGGTAGTTCTTCATGACCTCGAAGAAGTTGTCGTAGCTGAACTGGCCGAAGCCGTCCTGGGTGTCGAGGTCGACGGTCTTGCCCTTGTACTTCGAGTAGCCGGCGGAGTCGAGCCACTCGTGGCCGCCCTCGTCGTGCCACTGGGCGTCGTTGGTCATGTACAGGATGACCTTGAGCCCCTGCGGTTTCGCCGCCGCGATCAGCTCGCCGAGGAAGTCCCGCTTGGTGCTGCAGCTGCCCGGGATCTTCGACGGCCAGGCCCGCGAGTAGCCCAGCCGGCTGTGGAACGACGCGAGCACGAGGTACGACGCGTGCAGCTTCTTGGCCTCGGTGACCCAGTAGGCGGGATTCCACCCGCCGTCGGTGACCGCCTTTTCCCAGGCGCTGCAACTGGTGTAGCCGGGCGACGTGCGCATGCCCCAGTGCAGGAACAGGCCCGCCTGGCTGTCGCGCAGCCACTGCTGGGACGGCTTCTGCAGATCGGCCGACGCCGGCGCGGCGAGCAGCCCGCCCACCACCAGCATCGAGGCACACGCGGTGAGGACCCGGCGCAGGAACTTGGCTGACATGAGCGACCTCCAGTGGTCTGGTCCACTCGGTGGTGTACTCCTGGCGTCGGCGGCTGGTCAAGACTGAGATCCGACCTTTTCGCGACGTCCCAGCGGCCGGTACATCGGGACTGCGGCCGATCGGGTTAAATATCTGATATATGACACGAGAGATCCGATCTCTCTTGACTCGGGCTCCCGGAAGCGGGTAGATGTTCTCCCCAGAGAGCGCTTTCGCTCCCCCCACCGCTCCGGCGACACGGGCAGCACGCCGCGCCCCCAGAGCTGGTCGGGATGCCGACGGACGGCGGATCGGCA
This sequence comes from Amycolatopsis sp. NBC_01488, assembly GCF_036227105.1. Lineage (NCBI taxonomy): Bacteria > Bacillati > Actinomycetota > Actinomycetes > Pseudonocardiales > Pseudonocardiaceae > Amycolatopsis > Amycolatopsis sp. NBC_01488. The sequence goes on from NZ_CP109434.1 coordinate 646,880, forward strand.
TCCCGGCCACCCCTTCCGGGGCGGGGCACAGTCCCCGACCGTGCCCCGCCCCGGAACTGCCCGCTCCACCGGGGCCAGTGCACGAAAGGACAACGAATGTCCGAGCACCCCCTTCGCCCGACCCGGCGCGCGGTACTGGCCGGCACCCTGGGCGCGTTGGGCGCCCTGGCCGCGGCGGGTCCCGTCGCGCGGGCAGCCGACCGGCTCCCCCCGATCGGCGGCGCGGCGCCGCCGGCGGACTGGTCCCGCGCCGTCATCGACTCGACGATGAAGCGCTACACGCCGGCGTCGATCGGCGGCTGGGGCTACACCCTCGGCCTGTACCTCTACGGCCAGTACCTCTTCTACAAGCGCACCGGCGAGAAGAAGTACCTCGACTACATCGTCGCGTGGTACGACCGCTTCATCACCGACAGCGGGATCTCGAACAGCTTCACGAACCTCGACTCGATGCGCTCGTGCCAGATGCTGCCGCTGCTGTTCGCGGAGACGGGCCGCAAGAAGTACAAGACGGCGGCCGACCAGCTGCGCAAGCGGTTCCCGGCCTACCCGCGCACGTCCGACGGCGGCATGTTCCACGCAACCAGCAAGGTCGGCCAGCTCTGGGGCGACGGTGCCTACATGGCCCAGCCGTTCCTCGCGCTGTACGGCGCGGCGTTCGACGACGGCGGCTACTGCTTCGAGGAGTCGGCGAAGAACCTGGTCGTCTACTTCAGCCACCTGCGCGAGCCGGCGAAGGGCCTGCTGTACCACGCGTACGACGAGGACGGCTCGGAGTCGTGGGCGTCCGGGCCCGGGCACCACTCGAAGTACCACTGGGCGCGCGCGATCGGCTGGTTCGGCATGGCGGCCATCGACATCCTCGAGGTCCTCCCGGCCGACCACCCGCGCCGCGCGGCGCTGATCGACATCGTCCGGTTCCTCGCGGCGGGTTACCAGCGCTACCAGGACGCGGCGACCGGCCGCTGGTACCAGGTAGTCGACCGCGGCGGCGACGCGAAGAACTGGCTGGAGACGTCGGCGTCGTCGATGTACACGTTCACGATGGCCCGGGGCGTGCAGCGCGGCTACCTGCCGGCGTCGTACCAGGCGGTGGCGGACCGCGGGTACGCCGGCGTGCTGCGCAAGGTCTCCGTCGGCTCCGACGGCCTGACGAACATCACGGACATCTGCGAAGGCACGAACGTCGGCGACCTGTCGTACTACTACGGCCGGGGCCGCAAGACGAACGACTTCCACGGCCTGGGCTCGTTCCTGATCATGAACGAGCAGTACGCGCACTGACCTCTAGGCGCGCCGCAGAAGGGCCCCGGCTCACCAGCCGGGGCCCTTCGTCCGTGACGGAGGCCGGAACTCGCGTGCTGGAGCACGGAACTCGCGTGATTGAAGCCGGAACTCGCGAGTTACGGCTCTGATCACGCGAGTTCCGGCTTCAATCACGTCAACTACGGGTTACGTCAGCAGGTCGAGGTGGAACCCGAGGCGTTCACGCGCAGGGCGGAACCCGAGGTGGTCGCCGAGTTCTTGACGCAGTAGCCCGTCACCGTCTGGAAGCCGATGTCGTACGGGCTCTTCGCGCCCTTTTCGGCCGTGAAGTGGTCGAACGTGATGTCCGAGCTGTTGTTCACGATGCTCGCCGGGCGGCCGTCGTCCTTGCCGAACTCGACCGAGCTGTCGACGAACTTGATGCCCGACGCGTAGTGCAGGTACCAGCCGTAGGACGGCCGGGTGCCGATGCTCTTCGGGTTGTAGTCCGACGCGTCGTTGCTCGGCACGCCGGTGCCCATCGTGCCGTTGCCACCGGGGACGGTCAGCTTCACCCCGGTGAACGTGACGTCGGAGACGCGGTGGGTGCTGTCCGCACCCCAGAGCGTCGGGCTGAAGTTCGTGCCCGTGTGCGTCCCGGTGACGTTGTCGAACGTGATGCCGCTGATCGACCCCACCCCGGGCTTGTTGCCGCACCGCTTGCGCGTGCCGATCTTCATCATGATCGGCGAGTACGTGCCCGACATCGTGATGTTGCGGTAATGGACGTCCGAGATCTTCGCGCCGTCCATCGAAACGATCCCGATGCCCGATTTGTGCGCGCCGGTGATCGTGATGTCCGAGAACTGGTAACCGGTGAAGTCACCGCACGTCTCGGAACCGAACATCAGCGCGTTGCAGCAGACCGCCGACAGTTTCGCGTTGTTCACGGTGACGTTCCCGTTCGGCAGTTTCGCGCCGAGTGCGTAGTCGCTCTTGAACACGAGTGCGTCGTCATTGGCCGCGATGGTCACATTCGTGATCGTGATGTTCGTCGTGCTGATGATGTTCCAGCCGTCGCGGTCGCTCGCCGTGTCGATCGTCAGGTGGTCCGAGACGACGTTCGTGCAGCCGTTGATCAGCGCCCCGAAGTGCCCGCCGCGGCGCAGCTTGATCCCGGACAGCGTGAGCCCGTCACAGCGGGTGAGCGAAAGGATCTTGTCGGCCTGGCCGGACTTCGGGTTGCCGGTGATGAGGTTTCCGCCGCCGTCGATCGTGCCGGCGCCGGTGAAGCCGATGTTCGTGAGCTTGTCGCCGTAGAACATCGCGTCGTGGAAGTGGCTGTGGCCGTAGTCCTGGTAGGCGTCCCACGGGTTCGACTCGGCCTTGTCGTAACTGTCCGCGCTCGACCCGATGATCGTGGCACCCGCGTCGAGCTGGATCGTCACGTTGCTCTTCAGGTGGACGGTGTTGGCCGACTTGTAGTTCCCCGAAGTGAACCGGACGGTACCGCCGCCCGCCGCGTTGGCCGCCGTGATCGCCTTGTCGATGGCGCCGGAATCGTTGGCGGACCCGTTTCCCTTGGCGCCGTAGTCCTTGACGTCGTAAACGCCGCCGGGCGCGGCGACGGCGACGCCGGCACCGGCCACCACCAGACCCGCGACCGCGAAGGAAATCAGCAAGAACCTTTTCACCCTGAACCGCCTTGTCATGGAATCGAGAAAAGCTCGGCATGACGGCGGAGCACTCAGCCTACGAGTGCCGCGAGCGCAGTGTCAAGATCGCCGGGATAGGACGAGGAAAACGATTCCGTGCGGCCCGGGGAACCCGCGCCACCCCCAGTCGGACGCGGGTCCCCCGGTGTTCTGGTCGCCGGAAACGCGGTACCGCCGCGGCGGGGCGGCTCCGGCGTCCGTTCAGGATTTCCGCAGTCTACCTTCGAGGAGCCCGGGGAAACCGTGCATCCGTCATGGTCCGGACCATGAATCCGTCACGAACCGGGCACTCAGGCGAACCCCACTCCGGAGGTCAGCAGGTGGAACGCCCGTTCGGCCGCCGCGACGGCCTCCGGGTACCGCCGGGCCGCGGGGACGCCCGCCGCGACCGCCTCCATGTTGGCCGTCGCGAGCGTCCGGCGGACGGCCGCGATCTGCGCGGCGGCCAGTTCGGCGTCGGGCGAGGCGACGCCGGGCTCGGCGAGGGCCTCCGCCAGCGCCGCCTCCCCCGCCGACGTGAACTCCGCCAGCCGCGCGACCAGCGCCGGCGTGCCGGTGACCAACCGGAACACCGCGAGCACCGCGGGCTCGTCGCACAGGCCCGTCACCGGCGAACGCTCTTCGAGCCCGTTCAGGAACGCCTCGCGCAGGGCCGCCAGCGCGCCCTGCCCCGGCCGGCGCGCGCGGACGACGTCCGCCGCGTCGGTCTCGTGGTCGGCGAACCGGTGCAGCACCAGGTCCTCCTTGGACGGGAAGTAGGCGAAGAGGGTCCGCTTGGACACCTCGGCCGCCCGCGCCACCTCGGCGACCCCGACGGCGTCGAACCCGCGCTCGAGGAAGAGCCCGATCGCCGCCGTCGAGATCGCCGCCCGCGTGCGGAGCTTCTTGCGCTCCCGCAGGCCCAGTTCATCGTTCACGTCACGCAGCGTAGCGCCCAGGGCTCAGACCTGCTGCAAGCCGGGGCGGCCCGCTTGCACTACGTAGCTGCGGTCGTTCTTGATCACCACCGACGCCGGGTCGTAGACGCTGGTGTCGGAGGTCGTCATGAAATCCGCCCGCAGCTGCGACGCCGTGGTCGTGACGCGGACGTAGCCGCGCTCGCCCTTGCAGTACTTGATGTGCGGGTTGTTCGCGAGCCAGGCCGCGGTGGGCGGGGCCGCGTCGTCGCTGTTGCTCGTCACCGACGTCGTGACCAGCTCCGAGCCGATGAGCGGGTCGCTGTGGTCGAAGTAGTCCTGCCGCAGGTCGGCGGCCCAGTGCCGGTGGACGTCACCGGTGAGCACGACCGGGTTGGCGACCTTCCGGTCGACCCAGCCCTTCGCGATCCGGTCGCGCGAGGCCTCGTAGCCCTGCCAGGAGTCCGGGCTCTCGCAGGTGGCCTTGTTGCCGTCGCCGTCCCGGGTGGCGAAGAAGACCTGCTGGCCGAGGAAGTCCCAGGTGGCCGGGTGCGACTCGAACTGCTTGAGCAGCCACGCCTCCTCGGTGCTGCCCAGGATGCTGCGCGAGGTGTTGCGCATGTCGGTGCAGGCCGGACCGGCCGAGCCGGCCGGGTCGGCCACCTGGGCGTTGCGGTACTGGCGGGTGTCGAGCATGTGGAACCGGGCCAGGTTGCCCCAGAGGAACTGCCGGTACAGCTGGATCGACGAGCCGTTCGGCTTCGCGGTGGAGCGGATCGGGGTGTGCTCGTAGAACGCCTGGAACCCGGCGGCCTTGCGCGCGGCCGAAGCCGGCGACGTGGTGCCGTTCCAGTTGTTCATCACTTCATGATCGTCGAATACTACGACCCAGGGCGCGATCGCGTGTGCGGCCTGCAGGTCGGCGTCGGTCTTGTGCTGACCGTGACAAGCGCGGTAGAGCGCGAGCGTGGTCGCTTCGTCGGCGACGGCGAGGCTGCGCGGGTTGCGCTCCTGCGCGGCGCGGCCCGACTTCTTCTCGTAGATGTAGTCGCCGAGGAACAGCACCAGGTCCGGGTCGTCGGCCACGACGCCCTTGTACGCGTGGTAGTAGCCCTCCTCCCAGTGCTGGCAGGACGTGAAGCAGTACTTGAGCTGGTTGACCGCGGCCCCCGCGGCGGGCGCGGTGCGCGTCCGGCCGACCGGCGAAAGGTAACCCGCGCTCTTGAAGCGGTAGAAGTACTCCCGTGCGGGCTGCAGGCCGACGGGTTCGATGTGGACGCTGTGCGCGGACGCGCGGACCGCGCTCACCGAGCCGCTCTGCACGATCGAGCTGAACGCCTCGTCGTCCGCGATCTCCCAGTCGACCGCGTAGGTGGCGTCCGGCATGCCCCCTAAGCCGTCGGCGTTGAGCGGCGCCGGCGCGAGTCTCGTCCACAGCACCACGCTGTCGGGGAGTGGATCACCGGAGGCGACGCCGAGCTGGAAGGGGTCGTGGATCGTGGGGGCGGCCACCGTCGTGCGGGCGTTCGCCCAGGACGGCAGCGCGGCCGACGCCGCGGTGGCGGTGACCGCGGCGAGCCCGCCGAGGAGCACCTTGCGCCGGTTGACCTGAACCATGTCGGAAAGCCTTTCGGGGAAGGGGAGCCGCGGTCAGGCCGCGAAGTCGGTGAGGCCGTCGCTGCAGGACTTCAGGTCCGGCTTGGCGGTCGTGTAGTCGGCGACGCAGACCTTGTAGAACACCCAGCCGCCGTGCGGGATCGAGACGGCCTTGTCGACCTTCGTGCCCTCGCCGCCGGAGTTCCAGACGTAGAACGGCCCGGCGCCGCCCTTGAGCCAGTACGCGACGACGGCGGAGTAGCCGTCGGCGTTCGTGTCGTAGACCAGGAAGTGCGAGTCGGACGAGCGGTACTGGCCCTCCCCCGCGCAGGCGTCGGCGCACCGACCGCTGCCGGAGCCGACGCCGCAGTCGGGTGCGATCCGCTGGTCGGAACCCGTGTAGACGTAGGTGTCCGAGATGTACCCGCCGAGCGCGGGCACGTAGTCCCACAACGTGCCCGTGCCGTAGGTCCCGGTCACCGACGAGCCGGTGATCTGGCAGTCGATGGTCACGGACGCGCCGTTCGCGACGGTCTTGACGGCCGTGGCGCTCGCGGTGGGCGCCCGGCGGACGTTGAGGGGGTCGCCCGCGGTCTTGACGGTGCCGGTCGCGGCGGCCGATGCCTCGAGCGCGCCGCCCACCGCCAGCGCGCCCACCGTCGCGAGCACGACCCCTAGACCGGCGATACGCCGGAGGTTCGAACGCTTCATGGCGGGAGCGTGACCGGGGCTCGTACAGGAGTCGTACAAAGCGCCCACGGCGTGCGCAGACACTCCGAATGGATCTAGCCCGTGGGGTCGAACGGGCCATAGCATCCGGCTATGGGGGAACTCATCGGGCAGGTTGAGGCCACCTCGCTTACCATCCGCGTCCTCGGTCCGCTGGAGGTCACCGCCGCCGGGCGGGTGATCGCGCTCGGCGGGCCGAAGCCCCGGCTGCTGCTGGCCGCGCTGGCGCTGCAGCCGAACGTCGTCGTGTCCGCGGACGTGCTGGTCGAGGTGCTGTGGCCGGAATCGGCGCCGCGGTCGGCCGCGGCGAACATCCGGACGTACGTCCATTCGCTCCGAAGACGGTTCGCCGAGATCGACCCCGACCTGGGCGAACGGATCAGCAGCCGGGCCTCCGGCTACCTGCTGACCGCGTCGCCGGAAGAACTGGACCACCTCGCCTTCACGGCGTTGGCCGGCGAAGCGCAGGAAGCGCTCGACGGCGCCGACGCGGAGAGCGCTCTCAAACTCCTCGACCGGGCGGACGCGCTGTGGCGCGGCGAAGTCCTCGAAGGACTCCCGCACGACCACAGCTGGGGTGCGACCGTCGCCCGGCTCACCGAACTGCGCCTGTCGGTGCAGGAACAGCGCCTGCGGGCGCGGATCGACCTCGGCCGGTGCGGCGAAGCCGTCGCCGAGCTGCGCGGGCTGGTCACCGAGCACCCGCTTCGGGAAGAGCTGTGGGCGCAGCTGATCGTCGCGTTGCGCGCCGCCGGCCGGACCGCGGACGCCGTCGAGGCGTACGAGTCCGCCGAGCGCGTCCTGCGGGAAGAGCTCGACGCCGAACCGGGCGCGCGGCTGCGCGAGCTGCGCGCGACGCTGGTGCTCGAAAGCGGGCCCGCCGTGCGCCCGGCGGACTTCGTCCCGGTCTGCCAGCTGCCGCTCGACCTGCCGGACTTCACCGGCCGCGACGACGTGATCCGCGAGGTCACCGGCCTGCTGCGCGAGCGCGCGGACTCGGGCACGCCCGCCGTCGTCGTGCTCTCCGGTGCCCCCGGCGTCGGGAAGTCGGCGGTCGCCGTCCGGGTCGCGCACGCGGTCCGCGGCGACTTCCCCGACGGCCAGCTGCACGTCGACCTGGCCGGCACGTCGTCGTCGCCGCGCGCGCCGATGGGCGTGCTCGCCGAACTGCTGCGCGCGCTCGGCATCCCGGACGCCGGCCTGCCGCGGGAGCCGGCCGAACGCTCGGCGCTGCTGCGCTCGCGGCTGGCCGGGCGGCGGATGTGCGTCGTGCTCGACGACGCCGGGAGCGCCGCCCAGGTGCGGCCGCTGCTGCCCGGTGCCGGCGCGTGCGCGGTGCTGGTGACGAGCCGCGTCCGGCTGCCCGGCCTGCCCGGGGCGAAGCCGGTGGACGTCGACCTGCTGCCGGAAGCCGAAGGCGCGCGGCTGCTGGAGGGCATCGTCGGCGCCGACCGGGTGGCCGCCGAACCGGAGAGCGCCGCGGCGATCCTGCGCCAGTGCGGGCACCTGCCGCTGGCGATCCGGGTGGCCGGCGCGAAGCTGACGAACCGGCCGGGCTGGACGCTGCGGCTGCTGGCCGACCGGCTGCGCGACGAGCACAAGCGGCTCGACGAGCTGCGCGTCGGCGACCTCGCCGTCCGCGCGAGCGTGACGCTGTCCTACGACCTGCTGCCGATGTCGGCGGCGACGGCGTTCCGCGGGCTCGGCCTGCTCGGGCCGGTGCAGTTCCCGGCGTGGGCGGTCGCGGCCGTGCTGGGCCGCCGCGACGCCGAAGACGTCCTCGACGTGCTCGTCGACGGCCACCTCGTCGAGCTGGTCGGCTCCGATTCGGCGGGACAGCCGCGTTACCGGCTTCACGACTTGTTGCGCGTGTACGCGGTGGAGCTGGCGGAGCAGAGTGACGCGGCGAAGACGCGCGCTGCCCTTCACCGGGTCCTTTCCGGCTACCTCGCGCTGGCGCTGGAAGCCGCGCGACGGATGCCGCTGCACTTCTTCGGCATGTACTACGACGACGAGCTGCCGCGTCCGGCGGTGCCCGCCGACGTGCTGCCCGACGACCCGGCGGCGTGGTTCGCGACCGAGCGGCACACGAGCGTCGCGGCGGTCTCGCTGGCCGCTTCGCACGGCTTCGACGACCTGGCGTGGCAGCTGGCGTCGGCGCTGACGCCGTACTTCGACCTGCGCGGGCACCAGGACGACTGGCACAGCACGCACACGATCGCGCTGGCCGCGGCTCGCCGCACCGGTTCGCTGCGCGCCGAAGCGATCGTGCAGCGCAACCTCGGCCAGTACCTGCTCTATCAAGATGAGTACGCCGGTTCGCGGGTGGCGTTCGCGGAGTCGAAGGCCCTGTTCGAGCGGATCGGCGACGCCCAGGGCGTGGCCATCGCGCTGACCGGGCTGGCCACGATCCTGCGCATCGACGGCGAAGACGACCTGGCGCTCGACCACTGCCACGAAGCGCTGAAGCTGTTCGCGGAGGAAGGCGACCCGAACGGTGAGGCGGTGGCCCGGCTGGGCGCGGGCGCGGTCTGGATGTCGCGCGGCTGCTACGCGGCGGCGAAGCGCTGGTTCACCGACGCCCTGGAGCTGTCGGCGGCGATCGGCGACCGCCACCGCGAGGCCCACGCGTTCAAGCGGCTGGGCCTGCTGTTCCAGCACCAGGGCAACCTGGCGGCGGCCCGCGAGCACGTCGACCGCGCGATCGCGATCTTCACCGACCTGGGCGACGACCACTGCGTGGGGTACGCGAACCAGAACCTCGGCGAGCTGTGCTTGCACAGCGGCGACTTCGCGCACGCCCAGCTGCTGCTGGTGAACTCCCTTTCGGTGCACCGCCGCAACGGCGACCGGCGGTCGGAGGCCGAGGTGTCGCAGCTGCTCGGTGAGCTGCACCGGGCGTTGGCCCAGCCGGAGCGGTCGCGGGACTATTCGGAGCGCGCGCTGGCGATCTGGCGCGAGCTTTCGTCGCGGCCGACGGAACCCGTGACCTCGATGGAGGAGCCGCCGCACATCGTTTCGGCCTGACGTCCGCTCTGCTTGTACGGATCATGTACGCCACCCGGTCAGTCTTTCGCCACGTTCGAGTGAACGAGTGCGAGAGGAGAACCGGGGATGATCCGGATCGAGAAAGCCGGCCGCGTGATCGCGGCGGTCCTGGCCGCCGGGGCGGTGACGGCGCTGGCCGGAGCCCCCGCCCAGGCCGCGACCACCACTGCCGCCTGGACCGCCGACGTGTCCACTGTGGACTACGACGACGTCAACGTCACCGGGGCCGGCGGAACGCTGACCCTGGCCGACGCCGCGTGGCACAGAACCGCGCAGGTGTTCGCGGGCAGTGAAGGCACCTTCATCACGACCGAGCACGCGCTGGGCGCCCCGGCGAACCGCGTCAGCGCGCAGCTGTCCGCCGACACCCCGAAGGGCACCGCGGTCGACGTCGAGGTCCGGGGCCGCACCGGGGTGAACGACTGGACCGAGTGGACGCCCGCCGGCACCGCGTTCAAGACCGCCGTCAGCTCCGTGCAGGCGCGGATCAGCCTGCACAGCGACACCGACGGCCTCCGCCCGGCCGTCAGGAGCCTCGGGCTCAGCGCCGACCGCGTCCCGCAGGTGAACGCGCTGGCCGCCACGGCCGCGCTGACCTACAAGGTCTACGCCACTCGCGAAGGTCTCGTCGGCGAAAAGACCGCCAACGGCCACATCATCGCCAGCCGCGACCACTTCGTCGCGCTGCCCTCCGGCCGCGGGCTGGCCCCCAAGGGCACCGGCGACTACAGCGTCCGCGTCTGCAAGACCGACAACAGCCGGTGCGAGTACGCGCCCGTGTGGGACGTCGGCCCGTGGAACACCAAGGACGACTACTGGAACCCGGCGTCGGTGCGCGCCGAGTACAAGGACCTCCCGCAGGGCCAGCCCGAGGCGTATGCCGCGTACCACAACGGCTACAACGGCGGTAAGGACGACCTCGGCTACAAGGTCGGCAACCCGGCGGGCATCGACCTCGGCGACGGCGTCTTCTACGACGGGCTCGCCATGTCCGACAACGGCAACGTGAACGTCACCTACCTGTGGACCGGCTCCGGCCCGACCGGCGTGGTGAGCACCGCGGGCGACCCGATGAACGTCCGGGCCACCGCCAGCACGACGGCCGCGGTCAAGGGGCTCGCGGCGAACTACGCCAAGGTGAACATCGAGTGCTACGTCGAGGGCGACACCGTCACCGGCAAGTTCGGCACCGGCAACATCTGGGACCGCATCGGCCCGGACAACTACGTGTCGGACACCTACCTGCAGACGGGCTCGGACTCCCCGGTCGCGCCGCACTGCTGAACCGCGGCTCGAGCGAGCCACGAGTTTCGCGTGGTTGACTGCCCTCACCCCCGCGGAAGAAGCGAAGGCCCGGCATTCCCCGCCGGGCCTTCGCCCTTTCCCGGTCACCGGAACATAAATTCACAACCGTGAACGACTATCCGTCGGGTGTACAAGCGCCAGTCCGTTGTGGAAAGCTTCCGGGCACCTGGAGCATTTCCCCACACGGAATGGCGGGCACCTGTGAGCGTTACCCGGAGAACCCTGCTGACCACCGCGGCCGGTGCCGCGGTGGCGGCGAGCGCCAGCACTTCGACGGCCGCTGCCGCGGCCACCCTCGATGCCTCCGACCAGGCATCGGTCACCCGGACGCTCCGCCAAGCGGCCGACTACGCGGTAGCCAAGCTCCGCGCGGTGGCCCCGGGTGTCACCGCGTTTCCGGTCGGCACGAAGTTCGAGAAATGGACCTATTCGCAGAATGGCGACTGGGTCGGCGGATTCTGGCCGGGGCAGTTGTGGCTGGCCTGGCTCCACAGCGGTGAAGAACAATTCAAGACGCTCGCGCTGGCGTCCGCGGAGAAACTCGCGCCGCGCCAGAACGACACGAGCACGCACGACCTCGGCTTCCTCTTCTACCCGTCGTGGGTGACCGCGTGGCGGCTCACCGGCGACGACAAGTGGCGGGCCGGCGCGATCCAGGCCGCGTCGTCGCTGATCAAGCGGTACAACCCGGCCGGGAGGTTCATCCGTGCCTGGGGCGCGCTCACCGACCCGAAGGACGCGGGCCGCGCCATCATGGACACGATCATGAACCTCGACCTGCTGGCGTTCGCGAGCAAGCAGACCGGCGACCCGCAGTACCTCGACATCGCCGTCGCGCACGCGAAGACCGCGCAGCGGAACTTCGTCCGCCCGGACGGCTCGACCCCGCACGTCTTCGACTTCGACCCCGTCACCGGCGCGCCGATCGGCCCGAACACGGTCCAGGGCTACAGCCCGGCGTCGTGCTGGTCGCGCGGGCAGTCGTGGGGCGTCTACGGCTTCACGACCATCTACCGGCGCACCGGCGACCAGGAGTTCCTGACCACGGCCCGGCGCCTGGCCGACTACGCGCTTTCGAAGCTGACGCCCGACCACGTGCCGGTGTGGGACTACCTGGCCCCGCAGGCGCCCGACGACGTCAAGGACGCCTCGGCCGGCGTGGTCATGGCGTGCGGCCTGCTCGATCTCGCCGAGCTCACGCACCGCCCGCAGTACCGCGACAGCGCCGTGCGGATCCTGTCGGCGGTTTCGCAGACGTGCTTGACGACGAAGTCCACCCGGGCGGAGGCGAGCGTGGCGCGCTGCACCCGCAACCGGCCGGCCGAGGACGGCATCGAGGTGTCGCTCCCCTACGCCGACTACTACCTGCTCGAGGGCATCCTGCGGGTGCTCGACCGGCGCAAGGTCGACCGCGCCGTGGACCTCTCCAGCGTCTGACCCGCGACCGGGGAGGCCGCCACCTCCCTGGCCGCGTCAGTGCTGGTGGTGGGCGTGCACCTTCGCGTGGCCGAGGCCGCGCCCGATCATCCACCGGTTCACCGGCACCGTGACCACGAACGCGATGGCCAGCGAAAGCACCAGCGACAGCCAGAAGAGGAAGCTGGTCAAGCCGGCGTTCATCGCCCCCGGGATCGCCACGACGACCGTGTTGTCGATCACCTCCATGACGGCGATCGACACGGTGTCCGCGGCCAGCGCGACCTTGAACGCCGCCGCCGGGCTCAGCCCCGACTTCAGCACGCCCCGCATGGTCAGGCCGTAGCCGAAGACGAACGCGAGGACGATCGACAGGACGACGGTGGCCGCGTTGTGCAGGCCGAACGCCGTACCGAGGACCATCCCGAGCACCTCACCGATCGCGCATCCGGTCAGGCAGTGCAGGGTCGCCTGGATCGCTGTCGCCCACGAAACTCCGTGCTGTTCGTTCATGCCGATGACTATACCCCCTGGGGGTATTTATTGCGGCTGTCTTCCGCGCCACAGCGTGGTCCCCGGCGATCGCACCGGGGACCACGCCGGTTCAGGCGGCGAGGAGGGCGGTCATCCGGTCCACCTCGGCCTGCTGGGTGTCGACGATCCGCTGGGCCATCGCCTTGGCGTCGGTGTTCGCACCCTGGGACAGCTCGGTGCGAGCCATGTCGATCGCGCCGCGGTGGTGCTCGACCATCAGCGTCAGCCACTTCCGGTCGTAGGCGGCGTCGCGGAGGGTGTCGAGGTCACCGGTGTCGACCATGCCGTGGTGCATGCCCGCCATGTCCGGCGCACCCCACTGCTTCAGCCAGGTCGTGAGCTGGTCGATCTCCGGCTGCTGGGCCTTCGCGATCCCGCCGGACAGGGCGAGCACCTGCGGGTTCTTCGTGTGCTGCGGCGCGGGCACCGACATTTCGACGGCCTGCCGGTGGTGCGGCACCATCTGCTGCGCGAAGGTGACGTCGGCTTCGTTGTGGTCGGCTTTGTTCTGATCGGCTTCGGTCGAGCAGGCGCTCAGGGCGAGCGCGGTGACGGCGGGCAGCACGAAGGCCGCCAGGAACTTCCTGGACATGGTTCTTCCTCACTGGAGTTCTTGCGGATGAGTTCTTGTGGATGGGCGCGGCGGAACCGCGCCGATCAGATCCGCAGAACGCAGTGAGCGACGAGCAGAAGACGCCCGGCAGGCGCCGACGGCGGCGGCCGCGCGGCTCGCCGGAGGATGGGGCGCCGAAGCGGGCCGGGGCTCGCAGTCGTGCGGAACGCGAGCAGGGCGGCGGCTGCCAGCAGGATCATCGCGGCGAGGATGGCCAGGCAGAGGTGGAGCGGATCGTGGCCGCCGCCGTGGTCCGGCGCGGGAGAAGTGACGTGACCGGCTGCCGCAAGCGACCCGGCGGCCGCAGGTGCCGCGCCTTGCGCTGCTTCCGCGCGCAGCCCGACCGCCGCCGCGGACGCCTCGCCTCGCACCGCTTCCGCAAGCGGCCCGGCGGCCGCGGATGCCTCACCTTGCGGCACTTCCGCGCGTAGCCCGGCGACCGCGGATGCCTCGCCTCGCACCGCTTCCGCAAGCGACCTGGCCGCCGCGAGCGCCTCGCTCTGCGGCACTTCCGCGCGCGCCCCACCTTGCGCGGGTGCCGCGCCACCGTCGAGTTCCGCTGCCATCGAGGCCATTTCGACCGGTCCGGGCCCGGCGGGCGCGTGGTGCATCGCCACCACGGCGAGCGCCAGTGCGCACAGCAGGAGCCAGCGGGCGGGCACGGAACAGCGGGTCATCGTCGCCCAGCGTAGCCGACCGCGCCAACCAGGCGCAGCGCCGCCAGAAATCCACGAGGTAGAACTCACTTCCGTAACCCTTTGCGCACATCCCGTTGACCACAGTTACGCGGGGCCCTACCTTCCCCCTTGGTCTCCACCGCGCGCAGACCGTTCGAAAGTCCTGAGGAATGGGTGGGGATGCGAGGGCCGACAAAGACGTTCCGGCTGGTCGCGGCGCTGCTGCTGGGCGGGGCGCTCGCGCTCGGAGGCTGCTCGGACGAGCTGGCCAACGCCCCCGCGCCGGCGCCGACGCGGATCGCGTTCGTGCCCAAGGTCGCCGACATCCCGTACTTCCAGGCGATGAACACCGGGGGCCTCGAAGCGGCGAAGCAGCTGGGCGTGCAGTGGTCCACGATCGGCCCGAAGACCGTCGACCCCGCCGCGCAGGTGACCATCCTGCGTCAGCTCATCGCGCAGAAGGTCGACGTCATCGTGGTCGCGCCGAACGACCCGGCCGCGCTCGCACCGGTGATCGCCGAGGCGCGCGCGAAGGGCATCCACGTGCTCACGTCGGACACCGACGCGCCGGGCACGCAGCGCGAGGCGTTCGTCAACCAGGCCAGCGCCGAGGGCATCGGCATGGCGCTCACCGACGCGCTGATGCAACGGACCGGCGGCGGCGGCAAGTACGCGATCGTCTCGTGCGGCCCGGCCGCGGCGAACCTCAACACGTGGATCTCGATCCAGAAGGCGTACACGGCTTCGCACTACCCGAAGGCCCAGGTCGTCGAGACCGTGTACGCGGGCGAAGACCAGGACAACGCGACGAACCTGGCCAAGGAGCTGATGGCCCGCCACCCGGACCTCACCGGCATGGTCGGCGAGTGCACGACGTCCGCGCCCGGGGTCGCGAACGCCGTGCGCGAGGAGCAGAAGATCGGCCAGGTGTTCACCGTCGGCGTCGGGACGCCGCAGTCGATCAAGCCGTTCCTGCTCGACGGCTCGTGCTCCGAGTCGGTGCTGTGGAACGTCGAGTCGCTGGGCTGGCTGACCGCGTGGACGGCGAAGCAGGTCGCCGACGGCAAGCCGCTCCAGGCGGTCAACAAGGTGAGCCTGGAGTTGCCGGCGGTGAAGTACGACACGGCGTCGAAGACCGTCCTGCTGGGCGATCCGCTGCTCATCACCGCCGACAACGTCGACCAGTTCAAGTACTAACGGACGTCGATCGTCACCGTCGCGGTGCTGGTCGCCGCCGGGAGTTTGGTCGTGTCGACCGCGAGGTACTCGCCGTCGTCCTGGCGGCCGTCCGGCAGCGTCTTCGGGTGCAGCGCGTACGGCGGCGCCGCGTTGGTGATGCCGTCGACGCCGAAGTCGTTGTCGTTGTCGTTGCTGAGCACGACGGTCCGGCCGCCGTCGGTCGTCGCGACACCCTCGACCTTGTCGTGCCCGAAGAAACCGCCGCTCGGGTCCAGGCCGGTGACGAGCGCGCCGACGTCGAGGAACAGCTTCTTGCGCACCGGCGTGATTCCGGCGGCGGCGAGGTCCTTCGTCGCGTCGGCCGTGGTGTCCTTGCCGACGTAGGCGTCGATGCTCTTGCCTCCGACGAGCACGCCGCCCTTGCCGGCGTCGTAGCCCGCGGCCTGCGGCCCGACGTCGGTGGCGCCGGTCAGGTCGATCTCGAACAGCTTCTTGTCGGCGCCCGGCTCCGGCTTGCCGTCGCGTTCGTCGACGAGGAAGCGCGTCGCCGACAGGGCGGTGATCTCGCTGACCGCGGTGCTCGTCGTGGCGGGGTCGTCGAGCAGGTAGAGGTACTCGTGGGTGGCGCGGGTGCGCAGGTCGACGGTGACGATCCGCAGCGTGGTGACGTTGCCGGGCTTCTTCGTCAGGTCCGGCTGCTGCAGCGCCGACTGCATGGCGCCGACGAGCGTCCGGCCGTCCGGCGTCAGCGCGAGGCCTTCCATGCCCTTGTTCGGCACGCGGTACTTCAGCTCGGCGGGCAGCGAGCCGTCGAACGGGGAGAGGCGCTCGATCGCGCGGCCGTCCCGGCCGAAGTGGGTGATGAAGGGGCCGTACTCGTCGGACACCCAGAAGGTGCCGTCCTTCGGCGCGACCAGACCTTCGGAGTCGTAGCCGTTCGCCGACTCCGGCAGGACGTTCCCGTTCAGGTCGACGATCTTCTCGCCGGTGTCGGCGAGCGGGCTGACCTGGCCGTTGTAGGGCGTGCCGTCCGCGGCGCGCAACGGGATGACCTGCTCCAGCACGGCTTTCCCGTCGCGGAGCCGGAACTTCCCGATCGCGGGGGTGAACTGCGGCAGTGGTTCGATCTTGCCGCCGTCCGGCGCGCCGACGTTGGGGCCGCGGTCGGTGAGGCCGTAGAACTCGTCCTTCCGGCCGGGCACGGGGGTGAGCGCCGAGCCGTACGCGCCGCCCGTGATCCGGACGCCGCCGATGGTGGCGAGCGGCGGGAGGTGGGTCGGGTAGAGCTTCACCGCGTCGGAAACGGTGTAGGTGAAGGAATCCCGGCCGGTGAAGCCGGGCTCGGGGGTGTAGCGGAGGGTGCCGTCGGCGGCGATGTCGACACTCCCGTGCGCGGCCGCGGTGTGCCGGACGACGGCGGTGCCGCGGTCGTTGCCGAGCACGTCGGCGGTCAGGGTCCGCCCGGCCCTGGTCCGCAGGTGGTCGTCGTGGGCCCGCGGCCCGTGGTCGTGCGCTTCCGCCGGACCGGCGGCCAGCGGAAGGGCCAGCACCCCGGCGACCAGGGCGATTGTTACCCGCTTCATCCCGTTCTCCTCCTCCGGCGCGTGAACCGCGCCGGAGGAGGAGTCTTCGTGACCGAAGTGGACATCGGCCGGCTTCGAGACGACCAGGGCGTTAACGGTGCGGCCGGCCAGTCTGCCGCGGCTGGTCAGCGGTGCCGGCGGGCGTGGGCCGCTGCCGCGCCGCCGCCCAGGACCAGGATCAGCGCCGTCAAGCCCCAGCGGCGTTGCTTCTGGATTCTCGTCGCCGTGTCCTGGACCACCGGCTTCGGCTTCTCCGTCGGCTGCGCGTGCCGCTTCGACGGCGGCGGGGCCGGGGGCGGCGGCTCCGCCCTCGGCGCCGGTGCGACCACCGGGGCCGGAGCCGGGGTGGGCGTCGGAGTCGGCGTCGCGGCCACCGGCTGCTCCACCGGTGGTGACTGCGACGGCGGCGGAGGCTCCGGCGTCGTCGAAGCAGGCGTGGGAGTCGGTGGAGGAGAACGAGGTTCAGGTGATTCCGCGATGGCCGTCGGCGGAGGTGTAGGCGGAGGTGGAGCGGCTTCCGTCAAGCACCCGGCCGCGTCTCCGCTCACCAGCGCCGGGCCGGTCGAGACCTCGACCGCCGGGCCCGAGCCGTCCCGGGGCAGCCGGTACGTCACGCTCCGGCGCCCGTCGCGGTTGGCCGTCGCGTAGATCGACCCCGGCCCCAGCACCACCGATCCGTACGCACCCCCGCGGGGGAACCGCAGCCCCGGCACCACCTCGACCTGCCCCGTCGCCGGGTCCAGGGTCACCACCGAGCTGTCGCCGCGCGAAGTCGTCGAGACCCCGTACAGCAGGCCGGACGACGAGTCGTACGCGAAGTCGTCCACGCCCACCGCGAGCGACACCGGGCGCAACGCCGTCCGGTGCACCACTCGGGCGTAGTCCGAAGAGGACAGATCCACGTCCACTGTGTACAGATCACTGTCCTGCCTTACGTACCAGCGGTTCCCGTCGATCGCGCCCGCCGTCGCGCCGGTCACCTGGCTCCACACCGGACTCGCCGCACCCGCCCGGCCGACCACGCCGAGGTCCGTCACCGTCCCCGACGCGTCGATCCGCACCGCGTGCGAACCGTGGTCGTACCGCCCGCGCCGCGTCCCGTCGGCGATGCCGTAGACCACGTCCTGCGCGGCCGAGTAGCCCATCGCGTTGATCCAGTACCCCGCCTGGGTCAGGCGTTTCGTCGTCCCGTCGGGCAGGGACAGCAGCCGCAGCGTCGTCGGCGCGCCGTCGCGTTCGTTCTCCGCCTGGAGGATTGTGCAGCCGTCCGGGTACTGGGCCGCCGGGCGTCGCGACGACGCGGGCGCGAGCCAGCCGGTCGCCGCCAGCAACGCCGACACCGCCGCGGCCACGCCGAGCATCGCCGCCCAACGGGCCTTCGTGCCGGTCAAGCCAGCCTGTCCAGCGCTCCGGTGAACGCCTCCGCCGGGATCTTCGCACCGCCGCTGAACGGGTTCTGCAGCTGGTAGATCGCGAACAGCAGCAACGTGATCGTGCCCGCGAGCGTGGACACGATGATGATGTGCGCGGCCAGCCGCGTGCCGCCGAACAGGTTCGGCAGCAGGATCGCGGTGATCAGGCTGCCGAGGATCAGCGCGAACCAGACGACCGCCCCGACCCCGCCACCGGCGGCGTTGTTCAGCCGTTGCGTGCGGGCCTGGTAGACCGCCCAGAGCTGGTTGCTCGCCTCGGTCTTGCGGTCGATCTGCCAGTCGCCGTCGACGTCGGCGGCCGCGACGGCCTGGCGCATCTGGTCCAGCTGCGTCCAGCCCGTGGCCGGGATTTCCCCGCCGTCGCCCAGCCGCGGCCACTCCTGCTGCTCGACGGTCTGCGCGTACGCGACGGCGAGCTGGTGCACGCGGTCCTTCGTCTCGGCGGGCAGCGCGTCGGCCGCCCAGGTCGCCGCGACCAGGCTGTCGGCCTCGGTCTGCGCGTCCTGGCTCGCGCCGCCGACCGAGTCGAACAGCGAGATCAGCACGAACGCGACCAGCACCGCGTGCAGCCCGCCCACGATGGTGAACACCTGGCCCGCGGCGTCGTTGTTGTCGGGCCGCCCCTCGTCCCAGCCGAACCGGCGGACCAGGTACGCGATCACGCCTCCGACGAGCGCCGCGCCGGCCACCCACAGACCGCCGGCCACGAAGATGTTCATCCACGTCCTTTCTCGCAGGCGGATCGACCGCCGGGTCGCTCAAGTTAGCCACCCATTTCCCCACGGACAACCGAGCATTGTTCGATTCATCCGAGTGGCCTCACCCAGGCCGCGACGATAGCCGGTTCGGCGCAGTTCCCCGGCGCCGGGGTGGCCGGTGCCGCTCCCCACCGCGACGACGGATTCCCCTTATGGACAGGGATCTTCCCGACCGGGTGACGACCATGAGCGGCGGGTGATGACCGGCGGACGTCCCGGTGCAGAAAGTGCCCGAAATGGCCGAAAGGCAACCAGGTGATTATCGCGCGGACCCGATCGTGTCATTGTGCGGCTGCACGCCGTTGCTATGTTGATTCTTCGTTGCCGGCTCGAGGCAATCCCGGCTCCCGAATGATTGGGTGGTTTTTGCTGTGACTGTCACCGACCCGGTGGACACCGACCAGGCACCGCTGAGCCTGGGCCGGGCCGCCGCCCGCACCCTGGCCACGACGACCAAATCGGTCCCGCAGATGCAGGGCATCTCCACCCGCTGGCTGCTCAAGCTGCTGCCCTGGGTCGAAGTCGCGGCCGGGTCCTACCGCGTCAACCGCCGCCTGTCCTACGCCGTCGGAGACGGCCGGGTCACCTTCACCGCCACCGGCGCCGACGTCCGCGTCATCCCCCCCGAACTCGGCGAACTCGCCCCCCTGCGCGGCTACGACGACGACGACGTCCTCACCGAACTCGCCTCGAGGTTCACCCAGCACGAATACCAGCCCGGCGACGTGCTGGTCGAATTCGGGTCCCCCGCCGAGCAGGTGTTCCTCATCGCCCACGGCAAGATCACCAAAGTCGGCACCGGCGCCTACGGCGACCAGACCATCCTGGGCACCCTCGCCGACGGCGACCACTTCGGCGAATCCACCCTCATCCAGCCCGACGGGATCTGGGAATTCACCGCCAAAGCCGTCACCACCTGCACCGTCCTCACCCTCCCCCGCTCTGCGTTCCACGACGTGCTGTCCCGCTCCGACACCCTCCAAACCCACCTGAACACCCTCACCGCCGCCGACTCAAGCGCCCGCAACGATCACGGCGAAGCCGAGATCTCCCTCGCCGCCGGCCACGACGGCGAACCCACCCTGCCCGGCACCTTCGTCGACTACGACGCCCACCCCCGCGAATACGAACTCTCCCTCGCCCAGACCGTCCTGCGCGTCCACTCCCGCGTCGCCGACCTCTACAACCAGCCCATGAACCAAATCGAACAACAACTCCGCCTCACCGTCGAAGCACTCCGGGAACGCCAAGAACACGAACTGATCAACAACACCGACTTCGGGCTCCTGCACAACGCCGACTTCGCCCAGCGCATCCCCACCCGCACCGGCCCACCCACCCCCGACGACCTCGACCACCTCCTCACCCTCGTCTGGAAAGACCCCAGCTTCTTCCTCGCCCACCCCACCACCATCGCCGCATTCGGCCGCGAATGCACCAAAGCCGGCATCTACCCCGACCCCGTCGACCTCGGCGGCCACCACGTCCCCGCCTGGCGCGGAATACCGATCCTGCCCTGCAACAAAATCCCCGTCACCGACACCCGCACCAGCTCCATCCTGCTCATGCGCACCGGCGAACACACCCAAGGCGTCATCGGGCTCCACCAAACCGGCCTACCCGACGAATACCAACCCGGCCTCAACGTCCGATTCATGGGCATCTCCGAACAAGCCATCATCTCCTACCTCGTCTCCACCTACTACTCCGCAGCCGTCCTCGTACCCGACGCACTGGCCATACTGGAAAACACCGAACTCGGCCGTGAGGCATGATGCCGGACGCCCTCGGCGTGCTCGACGACGTCGAAACGGGCCGCTCATGACGACCATGGATTCCCGGACCGCCGCGCGTCCCCTCGCCGACGTCCTCGCGTGGAGCAAGCGCCTGGTCGACCCGGCGCTGCGCACCGCGGCCGAGCGGCTGCCCGACGCGATGCGGCGGATCGCCGGCTACCACTTCGGCTGGGAAAACGCCCATGGCGCACCGACTTCCGCGGACGGCGGCAAGGCGTTGCGGCCCGCGTTGGTGCTGCTGTGCACGGCAGCCGCCGGCGGCGAGCCCGCCGACGCCGTGCCCGCCGCCGTCGCGGTCGAACTCGTGCACAACTTCTCGCTGCTGCACGACGACGTCATGGACGGCGACACCACCCGGCGGCACCGGCCGACGGCGTGGACGGTCTTCGGCACCGGGCCCGCGGTGCTCGCCGGGGACGCGTTGCTGAGCGTGGCGTTCGAACAGCTGTCGCCCGAAGGCGCGAAGCTGCTGTCCCAGGGCGTGCTCGAACTGCTGGAAGGCCAGGCGGCCGACGTGGACTTCGAGCAGCGCGACGACGTCACGCCGGCGGAGTGCGTCCGGATGGCGGGTGGCAAGACGGCGGCCCTGATCGGCGCGTGCTGCGAGCTGGGCGCGCTGCTCGCCGGCCGGGCGGACGCGGTGCCGCGGTTCGGCGAGTTCGGCCGGTCGGTCGGGCTGGCGTTCCAGCACGTCGACGACCTGCTCGGCATCTGGGGCGACCCCACCGAGACGGGCAAGCCGGTGTACTCGGACCTCCAGAACCGCAAGAAGTCGCTGCCGGTGGTCACGGCGCTGTCGTCCGGCACAGCGGCGGGCGCGGAGCTGGCGGCCCTGTACTCCGGCACCGACCCGCTCGACGACGCCGAGCTGGCCCGCGCGGCCGAGCTGGTCGACGAGGCCGGCGGCCGCCAGTGGAGCCAGGCCCAAGCGTCGGCGCTGGTGGCGAAGGGCCTCCGCGACCTGGCATCGGTGAACCCGGTCCCCCGCCCGGCCGCCGAACTGGCCTCCCTGGCCCGCCTGATCACCACCCGCACCCACTGAACCCGTAACTCGCGTGATCAGGAACGGAACTCGCGTGATTGAAGCCGTAACTCACGAGATCCGGCTTCAATCACGCGAGTTCCGGCTCCGATCACGCGAGTTACGGGTTACTTGCCGGGGCGGGCGAGGCCGTCTTTGTCCGCGTGCAGGCTGAGGATGTTCTTGTCCGTGTCGGACAGGGCCTTCGTGACCTGGGCGGACGGCGGGGATGTCGACAAGTCGATCAGGCGGATCGGGGCGTCCAGCTTGATGTACGTCGGGATGTACTCCGCCTTGTCGACCTTCCAGCGGTCGCCGTCGCGGACGAAGCGGAAGCGGGCCGCCGCGCCCTCCTCCGTGTCGCCGCGCGGGTCGGAGTGGCGGGCGATGCTGTTGCCGAGCCCGTAGGCCACCCACTTTTCGCCGATCTTCTCGAACGGCTGGACGACGTGCGCGTGGTGGCCGACGATCAGGTCGATGTCGTCCGACGCCAGGAGTTTCCTGGCCTGCGACTGCTGCTCGGCCGTCGGGTCGTGCTGGTACTCGACGCCCCAGTGCAGGCTCGCGATCACGACCTGCGCGCCCGCCTCGCGCGCGCGACGAGCCGCCGCCAGGACGTCGTCGACGTCGATCTGGTTGGCCAGCCACGGCTTTCCGGCCGGCACCTTGATGCCGTTGAACCCGAAGGCGTACGACACCTGCGCGACCTTGACGCCGTGGACGTCGAGGACCAGCGGTTTCGCCGCTTCCGCGGCCGAGCGCGCCGAACCGGTGTGCTTCAGGCCGACGTCGTCGAGCTTGTCCAGAGTCCGCTTCACGCCGTCGGCGCCCTGGTCGATCGTGTGGTTGGACGCGGTCGAGCAGGTGTCGTAGCCGGTGTCCTTGAGCGCGTCCGCGATCTCCGGCGGCGCGCTGAACGACGGGTAGCCGCTGTACGGGCCGCCTTCCGGGGCCAGCGGCGTCTCGAGGTGGCAGATCGCGAGGTCGGCGCCGGAGATCAGCGGCTTGATCCCGGCCAGCAGCGGCCGGTAGTCGAGCTTGCCGCCGCCGTCGGCCTCGGCCTGCTCGGTCAGCGCCGGGTGGATCAGGACGTCGCCGGTCGCGACGACGCTGAACGAACCGTCCGGAGCCGCGGCCGAAGAAGTGGCCGTCTCCGGGAACGGCGTCGGCGCCGGACCGGACTGCGGCGGGCTGCTGCACGCGGCCACCAGGACGGCGACCCCGGCGAGCGCGGCGACGCGAAGCTTCGTCATCAGTCCCCCTGCTGCTGTGGTCCGGCCCATCCTGCCATCCGGACGAACCCGACACGTGCCGCCTCCCGATCACCGAAAACTTCCACCACAGTCGACAACACCGATCAGAACATTCGCACAGGACAAAACTGGACAACGCGCAGGACAGCCCCGAAAAAATACGATAATTGCCCCGGGCGCGTGCCACGATGCAACTACGGACAGTAGGTATCGCTCCGCTAACTGCGGCTTGACGCTCCACGAACGGGTGTTTTGTAATACGAGTCACCCACCGGCGCGCCCACGCGCCACTCGAACCTCGGCCTCTTTGGGAGCAACGATGTCCCCACACTCGCACAGGCTGCGCACCTGGAGCGTTGTTGGTTGTTGTTTGATTTCCGGCGTCCTGATGGCTTCCTGCTCCTCCGGAAAAGACACCGCCGCACCCCAGCAGCAGGCGCCCGCCACCGGCAAGATCACCCTCTACTACCTGCAGAAACAGGGTGACCAGCAGTACTTCGTCGAGCAGGCGCAGGGGGCGCAGGAGAAGGCGAAGGAACTCGGCGTCGAGCTCAAGGTCGTCAACCTCGGCCAGGACGCCAACAAGGCGATCACCGAACTGGACGCCGCGGTCGCGCAGGGCGCGAACGGCGTCGCCATCGTCGTGCCCGACCAGGCCATCGGCCCGCAGGTGATCGACAAGGCCAAGAGCGCGGGCATCCCGCTGATCGCCTCCGACGACGTCATCAAGGACGGCACCGGCGCGAAGGCCCCGTTCGTCGGCTTCAACGGCAGCCAGATGGGCGACTCGGTCGGCACCGAGGCCGGGAAGCTGTTCAAGGCCGCCGGCTGGACCGCCGCCGACACCAAGATCATCAGCGCCTACAAGCAGGACCTCACCGTCTGCACCGATCGCGTCAACGCCGCCAAGTCGGCGTTCGCCAAGTCGGCGGGCGCGGACGTCCAGGTGATCGACGTCGGCACCGACAACTCCCCCGTCGACGCGCAGAACCGCTCCGGCGCGGTGATCGGCTCCAACCCGGGCGTCAAGCACTGGGTCGTCTGGGGCTGCAACGACGAGAACGAGACCGGGGTCGTCACCGCACTCGCCAACTCCGGCGTGCAGGCGAACAACATCATCGGCGTCGGGCTCGGCGCCTACCTGGACTGCAAGGACTGGGCGGCCGGCAAGGACACCGGCAACAAGGCCGCGCTCTACATCTCCGGCGCCGAGGTCGGCCGCTCGGCGATCCAGGTGCTGGTGGACAAGGTGAAGAACGGCAAGGCGCTGCCCGCGGAGACGATCGCGAAGACCACGATCGTCACCAAGGACAACTACAAGCAGGCCGGCGTCAACTGCACCTGACCGATCCCGTCGTGAGTGAGAAACAGTGTTAGAACGCTGTTTCTCACTCACGACCGCCGTACGGAAGGCGACCATGTCCTCCTCTTCACCCGCGCTCGCCGTCGAGGGCATCGGCAAGCGCTTCTCCGGCGTCACCGCCCTCGACGACGTCTCGCTGGAGATCCGCTCCGGCGAGGTCCTCGCGCTGATGGGCGAGAACGGCGCCGGGAAGTCGACGCTGCTGCGCGTCCTCTCCGGTGACCAGGGCCCCGACGAGGGGCGCCTGCTGCTCGACGGCACCGAGGTCGCGTTCGACACCCCGCGCGCGGCGATGGCCGCCGGGGTCCGCGTGATCTACCAGGAACCCGAGATCATCCCGCACGTTTCGGTCGCGGAGAACGTCTTCGTCGGCGAACTCCCGGCCAAGGCGCGCGTGTTCAACCGCCGCACGCTGCTGAAGGCGACGCAGGACGCGCTCGCCGAGTACGGCTTCGAAGGCGTGCTCAACCCGGCGACGCTCGGCGTCGCGCTGTCGGCCGCCCAGCGGCAGATCGTCGAGATCCTGCGCGTGCTCACCGCGGCCACGCCGCCGACGGTGATCGCCTTCGACGAGCCGACGTCGTCGCTGTCCGAGCACGAGGTCGAGGCGCTGTTCCGGCTGATCGGGCGGCTGCGCGACAGCGGCGTCGCGGTCGTCTACGTCTCGCACCGGATGAAGGAGATCTTCCAGCTCGCGGATCGCGTCGCGGTGCTGCGCGACGGCAAGCTCGTCGGCGTCCAGCAGGTCGCGGAGACCGACGAGCCCGGCCTGGTCCGGATGATGATCGGCCGCGACCTCTCCGCCCTGGAACGCCGCGTCACCCAGGACACCGGCAACGTCGTCCTGAAGCTGGACGACGTCACGACCGACGACGTCACCGGCATCTCGCTGCAGGTCCGCGCGGGCGAGGTCGTTTGCCTGGCCGGGCTGGTCGGCGCCGGCCGCTCCGAGCTGGCCCGCGCGATCGTCGGCGACCTGCCGATCCGGTCGGGCACCGTCGAACTCGACGGCAAGCGGCTGCGCGCGCACAACCCCGGCGACGCCGTCAAAGCGGGCATCGGTTTCGCACCCGAAGAGCGCAAGACGGACGCGTTGCTCATGCAGCGGTCCGTCCGCGACAACATCTCCATCTCGGTGCTCGACCGCCTTCGCCGCTTCCGCGTCGTGAAGCGCGCGAAGGAACGCGCGCTCGTCGAGGAGTACGTACGCGAGCTTCGCGTGCGGACGCCGTCGATGGAGCAGGAAGTCCGCAAGCTGTCGGGCGGCAACCAGCAGAAGGCCGTCCTGGCGCGCTGGCTCGCGCGGCGGCCGAAGCTGCTGATCCTCGACGAGCCGACGCGCGGCGTCGACGTCGGCGCGAAGGCCGAGATCTACCGGATCATCGACGGCCTCGCCGCGGAGGGCATCGCGCTGCTGGTCATCTCCTCCGACCTGCCCGAGGTGCTGACGCTGGCCGACCGCATCCTCGTCATGCGGGCCGGGCGCCTGGCCGGCGAGATCGGCCGCGAAGACGCAACCGAGGAAGCCGTGCTGACCCTCGCCATCCCCGAAACCGAACCAGCCGTGGAAGAAGCCCAGGAGATCGCATGACCACCCCCACCCAGGAGAAAGCGATGTCCTCGGAACCCGCCGCGCCGCAGCAGCCGTCGGTGCTGCGCCGGGTGCTGACCGGCATCGGCGTGCAGAACTCCAGCCTGATCATCACGCTGATCGCGTTGATCGTCCTGCTGAGCATCCTGAACGACAACTTCCTGCGCACCAACAACCTGCTGCTGATCGGCAGCGCGATCACCATCATGGGGCTGCTCGCCCTGGTCCAGACGCTGGTGATCATCCTGGGCGCGCTGGACATCTCGGTCGGCTCGATGGCCGGACTCGCGTCGGTCATCTCCGCGATGGTGTTCACCTCGACCGGCAGCGCCGGGGTCGGCATCCTCGCCGCGATCGGCGTCGGCATCGTCTGCGGCCTGATCAACGGCATGATCATCATCTTCGGCCGGGTCAACCCCGTCGTCGCGACGCTGGCCATGCTGGCCACCTACAAGGGTGTCGCGCAGGTCATCTCGGACGGCAAGTCGCAGGGCTACACCGGCGGCGACGACCTGTTCATCTTCCTGGCCAAGGGATCCGTGCTCGGGCTGCCGTCGCTGGTGTGGGTGTTCCTGATCGTCGCGGCGCTGCTGCACTTCCTGCTGAAGTACACCGACATCGGCCGCAACGTCTACGCCATCGGCGGCAACGACACCGCGGCGCGACTGGCCGGCATCAACATCAACCGGTACATCATCGGCGTCTACGCGCTGGCCGGCGTGGTCGCGGCGGTCGCGGGGATCCTGATCACCGCGCGCACCGGCTCCGGCCAGCCGGTGTCCGGGTCCGAGGGCCTGGAGCTGCAGGCCGTCACCGGCGCCGCGCTCGGCGGCACGATGCTCAAGGGCGGCCGCGGGTCGATCATCTCCACCGTGCTCGCGGTGATCATCCTGGGCGTGCTCGACAACGGCATGTCCGGCCTGGGCATCAACCCGTTCTGGCAGAACGTCGCCCACGGCGCCCTGCTGGTGATCGCGGTCGTGCTGCAGCAGCTGCGCAGCGGAGAGCGCCGCGTCGGCTTGCCCGAGTAGCGCGGGCGCCCGGCGATGAGCGCATCCCGCTCCCTGCACGCCCGCATCGTCGACGAACTGGGCAGGCTCATCGTCGAAGGAGTCCTCGGGGACGGGCAGCCGCTCGTCCCCGAGGAGCTCGGCCGGCGGTTTTCCGCGTCCCGCACCGTGGTCCGCGAAGCGCTGCGCGTGCTGGAGTCCAAGGGCATGGTCACCGCGCGGCCGCGGGTCGGGACGTGGACGCTGCCGCCGGAGGCGTGGGACGCGATCGACCCGGACGTCATCGCCTGGCGCGTCAACGGGCCCGACGGCCGCGAGCACCTGCGCGAGCTGCTGGAACTGCGGTTGACGATCGAGCCGCAGGCGGCCCGGATGGCCGCGCGGCACCGGCGTCCCGACGAGCTTTCGGCGATGGCCGCGGCCTACGAGCTGATGGCGGACGCGGTCGAGCGGTCCGACACCGCGGCGTTCCGGCAGGCCGATTCCCAGTTCCACGCGGCGTTGATCCGCGCGTCCGGGAACGCGTTGATCGCGCAGCTGCAGGTGCCCGTGGTGGCCGCGCTGACCGCACACGGCGAGCCGATGGAACTGCCCGAGGGCAACACCTTGGTCGCGCACTCCCGCGTCCTCACGCTGGTGCTGGCGAAGAACGCCGACGGCGCGGAAACCGCTTCCCGCCGGCTGCTGGAAACCGTTGCGCCGTACCGCTCACCGGCACCTTGACACGTCCACCGGGAACCCTGAACACTCGCTGCGACCCACCCGCCGCCATGACGTGCTGAGGAGGACGCTTCCATGCGTTTCCCGGGTATTCGTGGCTTCGGCGTGCTCGCGGCCGCGGTGGTGGCCGGCGGGCTGTTCTCGGCCCCGGCGGCCACCGCGGAAGCCGCTCCCGCCTGCCCGATCACCGGCCAGATGGTCGCCGCGGGCAACTACTGGGTGACCAACGGGACGAACCTCGCCGCCCCGGACTGGCAGAACGCGACGTTCCACGTCGGCAACCTCGCGCTGGTCCGGACCACCGGCCAGTCGAACCACAAGACGCTGCCGTGGGCGCAGGCCAACGACTACCAGCTGCCACTGGACCCGAAGCGGCCGTTCTTCCCCGACAACCAAGCCGCCGGCGAGGCGTACCTGGACCTGTACACCTACTTCCACCCGGAGATCTCGCTCGACGCGATCCGCACCCGGATCCGCGACGAGGTCGCTTCGGTGCAGGCGGGGCACCGCGACTACTGGAACTACGTCGACGCACTGAACATGGCGATGCCGTCGTTCGCGCGGATGAGCCTCATCGATCACGATCCGTCCTATCTGGACGCGATGGACCAGCTGTTCCGGTCGTCGGAACACAAGCTGTACAACGAGTTCACCGGCCTGTGGTACCGCGACGCGCGGTTCACGGGCTCGGGCGTGTTCTGGTCGCGCGGCAACGGCTGGGCGCTGGCGGCGCTGACGAAGGTGCTGCAGGTCCTTCCGGCGGACGACCCGCGGCGGCCGGAGTACCTGCGGGTGTTCAAGAAGATGGCGTCGACGCTGGCCTTGACGCAGCGGCGTGACGGCTTCTGGAACGCCGACCTGCTGAACCCGTGGGACCACGGCGGCCCGGAGACGAGCGGCACGGCGTTCTTCACCTTCGGCATCGGCTGGGGCGTCAGCGCGGGCATCCTCGACGCGAAGCGGTTCCGGCCGGTCGTCGACAAGGCGTGGGCGGCGCTCTCGACGAAGTCGTTGCAGGCCAACGGCTTGGTCGGCTACGTCCAGCCGGTGGGCGACCGCCCGGCGACGGCGACGGCCACGGACACCTCGGCGTTCGGCGTCGGCGCGTTCCTGATCGCCGGCCAGGAAGTCGCCAAGCTCCAAGGCTGCTCGGCCGAGTAGGCCCGCGGGGGTCAGCGCAGGCAGTCGCCGGGGTCGCCGCGCGTCAGGGCCGGGTCGTCCTGGGGGAAGGTGCGGGCCACGCCGGGGCCGGTGGTGCGGGTCTCGAAGCGGACGGTCACCCGGCCGTGGCCGGCACCCTGCACCCAGCCCGTGCCGAACTCCTCGTGCACGACGTCGTCGCCCTGCCGCCACTCCGACGGCGGGGCGGCGACCGGCGCGGGTGCCGCCGAAACCACCGTCGACGCCGGGGTTTCCGGGGCCGACAACGTGAACAGGGCGTCCTGGTGCGGGACCGACAGCCCGCTGAACGCCACCCCCGCCAAGCGGATGCCACCGAACTCCGCCGGGTCTAGCAGGAGCCGCTCGGCCGTCGCCGACAGCTCCGCCAGGTCGTCGGTCGGGGCCGAGATCGTCTCCGAGCGGGTCACCGTGTGCATGTCCGTGTGCCGCAGCTTGATCACCACCGTGCGGGCCACCCGCTCGGCCTTGACCAGCCGCTGGTGCGCGCCCACCGCGATCCGCCGCACCTCGGCGCGCAAAGTCGTCAGGTCGATGATGTCCGTGTCGAACGTCGTCTCCGCGCTGACCTGCTTCGTCTCGCCGCGGTCGGCCACCGGCCGGTCGTCGAAGCCGGTGGCCAGCCGGCGCAGGTCGCGGCCGACCACGCCGCCCAGCGTGGCCACCGCGTCCTGTTCGGACAGTGCCGCGAGCTGCCCGAGCGTCTGGACGCCGATGAACCGCAGCTTTCCCTCGGCCACCGGCCCGATCCCCCACAGCGCGCGCACCGGCAGCGGCGCGAGGAACTCCCGTTCGGTGCCCTGCGGCACCACCAAGAGCCCATCGGGCTTGGCCTCGTCCGAGGCGATCTTGGCGATCTGCTTGCCGTTGCCCGCGCCGATCGACGCGACCAGCCCGGTCTCCGCCCGGATGCGGGCCCGCAGCGAGGCGCAGAACGACGTCACCTCTTCGAGCGACGCGCCGGCCAGCGCCGGTGGTTCGGCGAAAGCTTCGTCGAGGGAGATCTTTTCCAGCAGTGGCGCCACCGACGTGACGACGGCGAAGACTTCCTGGCTGAGCCGCTCGTACACGCGGAACCGCGGCGGCACGATCACGCCGTTGGCCGGGAGCAGCCGTCGTGCCTGCGCCATCGGCATCGCCGACTTGATGCCGAACGCGCGGGACTCGTAGCTCGCGCCCGCGACGACGCCGCGTGGCCCGAGCCCGCCGACGAGCACCGGACGCCCGGCCAGCGTCGGGCGGGTGAGCTGCTCGGCCGACGCGTAGAAGGCGTCCAGGTCGAGGTGGATCACCCAGCGGGCCACGTCAGTCCCCGCCGGTGGCGTCCAGCAGCTGGTGCAGCGCCTTGGTGTAGCTCTCGAACGCCGCGCGCCCGGCCGCGGTCAGCCGGACCAGGGTGACCGGCGTGCGGTGCTCGTAGGCCTTGGTGATCTCGACGTACTCGGCGTCCTCGAGCTTGCGCAGGTGCGTCGAGAGGTTGCCGGCGGTCATGTCGAGGAGCTGCTGCAGCCGCGGGAAGGTGATCTGGTCGCCGGCGTGCAGCCCGGCGAGCGCGACCGTGACCCGCAGCCGCGCCTGGGCGTGGATGACCGGGTCGAGCTGCGGCAGCTCGTTCATCGGCGTCCGGACTTCTCGCGCACGAAGTAGACGATCGCGCCGAGCAGGAACCCGCCGCCGCCGCAGATCGCCAGCACGAGGAAGTTCGCCGGGTAGCCGACCAGGACGCTCAACGCCGAGGAAACGATCATCCACGCGCCGAGCCCGTACATCAGCTTGTCCTGCCAGAGCATGCCGCCGGCCAGGTACATCACGCCGGTCAGCAGCAGCCAGGTGCCCGACCACAGCAGGGACACCTGATCGGGCGACAGCGCTTGGAAGCTCGTGATCCGGACGTCGACGACCATCAGCCCGATCGACCCGAGGAACCAGCCCCATCCGTACATCGCGCCGGCGATCCGGGACGGCCCGCGGATGCCGCGCCCGGCCCGCACGCTGACGACGGCGGTGTAGACCATGGCGCCGAGGAACAGCACCGGGACGACGACGCCACCCATCCAGACGGGCACGGTGCCGTCGGACTGCGTGGTGAAGAAGGTGAAGCCCCAGCCGACCAGCCAGGCGAGGGCCCACGCCGCGAGCATCCGCGCGGGGCCCCCGCCGAGTTCCCGGCGGGTTCGCCGGTTCTGCTGGGTGATCAGGTTCAGCGACTCCTCCGCCGACATCGGCTCGTCGTCCACCTTGCTCACCCTCCCGCGCAGACCCCTCAGTACTGCACGGAAGTTAACACGCATTCACAGCCTGGCCGTGTCCAGCCGGAACCGGCGCACAACGACCAGGGCGGGCACGACCAGCCAGCCCGCCAGCACGAGCACCGCGACCCAGGTCCCGGAAGCGTGGGTCAGCGGGTCGATGCCGACCCGGCGCAGCCAGTAGGTCGGCACGAAGTGCGCCAGCGTCGTCATCCAGCCGGGCAGGAACTCGAGCGGGATCCACAGCCCGCCGAGCATGCCGAGCGGCATCATCAGCGCACCGGTCACCGCGCCGACCGTGTCGCCCTTGCCGAACAGGCCGATCGCCAGGCCGAGCACGGCGAACGGCAGTGTGGCCGCCCACAGGAAGACCAGCAGCCGGCCCCAGTCGGCCAGGCCGAGCTGCTCGCCGCGCAGGAAGCCGACGAGGAAGATCACCACGAGCACCGGCAGGGCGACAGCCATCGCCGAGGCCACCTTCACCGCCAGGTAGCCGGGGCTGCGCATCGGCGTCAGACGGATCTGCCGCTGCCAGCCGTCGGTGCGTTCCTGGGCGACGCGGGTGCCGGTGAACAGGGAACCCCCGCTGGCGCCGTACGCCGCCATGGTGATCATCGTCTGGGTGCTCGAGTGCAGGCCGTTGTCCAGGAGGGTGTCGCCGAAGATGGACCCGAACAGCAGGTACATCGCCGTCGGCATGCCGATGGTGAAGATCGTGAACTGGGGACTGCGGACGATCCGCTTGATCTCCAGGCTCAGGTAGGTGGTGTTCACGCGGCTGCCTCCTCGGCGGTCAGCGCCAGGAAGGCTTCTTCGAGGCCCAGTGCGGTGATTTCGATGTCGGACGCCTGCGGGTACTTCGCCAGCACCGCGCGGATCGCCGCGTCGGAGTCGGCGCAGGCCAGCTCGGCGCGGCCGGCGCGCAGCTGCACGCTCGTGACCCCCGGCAGGTCCGCGAGCCCGGTTTCGGTGGCGCCCGGCACGACGGCCTTGAGCACCCGCCCGGAGACCGCGGCCCGCACCTCGGCGACCGGGCCGTCGGCGACGACGGCGCCGTGACGCATCAGCACGACGCGGTCGGCGTAGTCCTCGGCCTCGGCGAGGTAGTGCGTCGCGAACAGAACGGTCCGGCCGGTGGCGGCGAACTCGCGGATGGACGCCCAGAACGCCCGCCTGCCGTCGACGTCCATCGCGGCGGTGGGCTCGTCGAGCACGAGCAGGTCCGGGTTGCCCGCCAAGGCGAGCGCGAAGCGGACGCGCTGCCGTTCGCCGCCGGACAGCTTGCCGCAGCGGCGTTTCACGAGGCTCTGCAACCCCGCCCGGGCGATGACCTCGTCGGCGGGCAGCGGGCGGGCGTGCGTCGAGACGACGGTCGACGATCTCGCCGACGGTGACGTCCCCCAGCAGCGCGCCGTTCTGCATCATGGCGCCGACGAGCCCCCGGTCGACGGCCTCGCGCGGACTGCCCCCGGCGACGGTGACGTCGCCCGCGTCCGGCTTGGTCAGGCCGAGCAGCAGGTCGACGGTGGTCGACTTGCCCGCGCCGTTCGGTCCGAGCAGCGCGACGACCTCGCCGCGCGCGACTTCGACGGACACGCCGCCGACCGCCGTCACCTGCCCGAATCGCTTGGTCAGGCCGTGGAGCGCGAACGCCGGTCCCCCGGTCATGGCGCTCTCCCTTCGTGGACTTTGCGTTTCAAACTCGACGTGCACTTTGT
The DNA here is from genome assembly GCF_036227105.1 of Amycolatopsis sp. NBC_01488. Classification (NCBI taxonomy): domain Bacteria; kingdom Bacillati; phylum Actinomycetota; class Actinomycetes; order Pseudonocardiales; family Pseudonocardiaceae; genus Amycolatopsis; species Amycolatopsis sp. NBC_01488. The sequence continues at coordinate 679,507 of NZ_CP109434.1, forward strand.
AACACAAAGTCCGCGCAAGTTCAAAGCCCGCGGTGCGGGAAAGCGAGAAAGCGGGGTGCCGGGCACTGGGCCCAACACCCCGCTTCTCAAGGTTTGTGCAGGTCAGCCGGTGAACCGGCCCGACACGAGACCCTGCGTCGCACTCACGTCGGCCTTCGCCGCGGTCGGCGCCGGGGGCGTCGGCTGGGGCAGCGGGGCACACTCGACGTCGGCCGTGCGGCCCGGCTTGCGGGCCGGGAGCGCGCCCGTCGCGAGGTAGTCCGCGATCTTGTTGTCGACGCACGCGTTGCCGCGCGGGGTGATCGCGTGGCTCGTGCCACCCGGCTCCGCGATCAGCGACGCGCCCGGGAAGCGGCTGCGGATCTCGAGGCTGCCCGGGAACGGCGTTGCCGCGTCGAGCGTCTCGTCGATCATCAGCACGCTCTGCACTCCGCGACCATCGACCTTGGTCGGCTTGCCCGCCTTCGCCGGCCAGTACAGGCACGGCGCGTTGAACCAGGCGTTCTGCCAGGTGAAGTACGGCGCCTTGGCGAAGGTCTTCCAGTTGTCGATCTTCCACTGGTTCCAGCTCTGCGGCCACTGGACGTCCGAGCACTGGACGGCGAGGTAGACCGCGTAGCCGTTGTCGTCGCCGCGGCCGCCGAAGGCCTCGAACAGCGACTTCCAGTTCTGCCAGTCACCCTTGTTGACGAACCGCGAAAGCGCGTCGCCCAGGAGCGTCCACCGCAGCTGGTAGTACGACGCCTGCTGGATGACGTCGAGGATCTCGTCCGGGCCGATCACGCCGCCGGCCGGGGCGAAGGACGTCTTGAGGAGCTGCTCGTTGACCACGCGCTGCACCGCGGCCTGAGTCTTGCCGAGGTGGTAGACGTCGTCGTGCTGGGCGACCCAGCCGAACCAGATGAGGATGTTCTTGTCGAACGCGACGTCCTGGTTCAGGTTGTCGCCGTACCAGATGCCCCGCGGGTCGACGGTCGAGTCGAGCACCATCCGGCGGACGTTCTGCGGGAACAGCGTGCCGTAGACCTGGCCGAGGTAGGTGCCGTAGGAGTAGCCGTAGAAGTTCAGCTGCTGCTGGCCGAGCGCCTGGCGGATGGAGTCCATGTCCTTGACCGTGTCGGTCGTCTTCATGTTCTCCAGCAGGGCCTTCGAGTTGTTCTTCGCGCACGCTTCGGCGTAGCCCTTGGATCGGTCGAGCCAGGTCCGCTCGAGCTGCGGCGTGAACGGCGCGTACTCCGGCCGGTCGTAGTCCATGTAGTTCGGGTCGCAGCTGAGCGCGGGCTTGCTGGCGCCGACCCCGCGCGGGTCGAAGCCGATCCAGTCGTAGGCGTCACCGGCGTGGTTGGGCACGCGCGGGCCACGGGTGGCCAGCAGCAGGCCGGAGCCGCCGGGCCCGCCTGGATTGGTCAGCATGACGCCCTGGTACTGCGCGTCCGGGACCTTGTGCTTGACGCGGTCGACGGCGAGCTGGATGTGCTCGCCGTGGGGCTTCGAGTAGTCGAGCGGCACGCTCAGGTACCCGCATTCGGCACCGGCGGCGACGAGCGTGGGATCGGTACACGGCCCCCAGGCGATCGTCCCGGCTGCCGGTGGTGCGGGTGCGGCGGTTGCGACCGGCGCGGCCACTAGCGCGGACGCCATCGCGGCGGCGGCGACCGCGGCGGCAGTGCCCACTCCAAAAAAGGCACGTCTCACTGTTTTCTCCCTTTTCGGCTTCGGCTTCGAGCGGCTGAACCCTAAACCGCCGCGGGTCGTGGAGGGACGGCAAACGGGCGCGTAGCCGCGAATGCCCTACGAAAGGTGGAAATCGGGTCCTATCCGGACCGGCGGCGCAGGCGGAAGAGAGCCTTGCCGAGGAAGAACCAGCAGAGCAGGGCGAGGACCATGACCCCGGCCGGCGTGATGCCACTCAGCGCGAGGACGCCCACGAGGACGAACAGCACTCCGGCGATCAGGAAGTCGAACTTCGCGGTCTGGCCGAACGACCGCTGCTCGTCGGCCACGGACCGCGACTGAGACGCGGCTCGCTTCGATGGAGGCGGGAGGAAGGGCTGGTTCGGCATCGAGGACGGCTGGGCCCGAGACGGGCCGGCGCGGACCGCCGGGGGCTTCGGCGCGGATGGCCGGTGCGGCGGCGGCCTCCCGGCCTCCCTGCCCGGCTCGGGTACGACCGGCGGCACAGCCGTACTCGACGCCGCCCCGATCCCCGCCGCCCGCGCGACTGGCGCTTCGGGCGCTGCCGCGGCATTTCCGCCACCACCCGCTCGTGGACGTAGCTGTACAGCTCGTCCACCGTGACGTCGCCGTCGCCGTCGAGGTCGGCGCTGCCGTCGCGCAGGCCCGCCACCAAGTGGCGGGTGAAGACCGACCGCGCCGCCGATCCGACCACCGCATCGCCTTCGAACGAGTACTGCGTCGCGTCGGACGCCGTCAGCACCGCTCGGCCACGGCCCTGGAACCGCTCGAGCGTGTGCACGTCCGTGCCCGCCTTCGCCAGCTTGCCCGCCGGGAACGCGCCGCTGTAACAACAATCCAGCACCAGGACCTTCTGCCGCGACAGGCAGCCCGCCATCGCGCGGTCGACCAGCTCCGCCGCCAGCGCCGTGAACATCAGGCTGTCCCGGCGCGTGTTGGCCATCGCCAGGTACAGACTGCCGTCGTCGTCCTTCACGCCGTGACCCGTGAAGTACAGCAGCGTCAGCTCGTCGCGACGGCGGCCGCGGTAGAACTCGCCGATCGCCTCCCCCACCACGTGGTGTGGCTCGTCGATCAGCGTCGTCACCTCGAACCCCGCCACCGACGGGTCGCTCAGCACCGCGGCCAGCTCGCGCGCGTCGGCAGGCGGCGCAGCGCCGGGTCGGCGTACGACTCCGTCGCGATCAGCAGGGCGTGCCGGCTAGCCATGGCGCTGGACGAAGGCGTCGATCAGCTGCTGCCGCTCGGCCGACGTCGCCCGCTCCAGCTCCACCGTGTCACCGTCGATCGTCATCGTGATCTTGTGCTTGCCCGCCTGGCGGCCCAGCCACTCGCGCAGCGTCGCGACCAGGCCGGGGAACACGCCGCCCGCCGCGCTGAACGCCACCATGAGCGAGCCCATCGTCACCGGGTCGACGGCCTTCGCGCCCGGCGGTGCCTCGCCCGGCACCGCCCGCAGGTCGACGTCCAGCTCGCCCAGCTCCGCGCGCAGCCGCCTGGCGAGCCGGTCGAACTCCTCGGCGTCGGCCTCGTCGCCGGGCTCCAGCCGAAGCAGCGCCTCGCGCGTGTCCGGTTCGGTCATGCGCGCCATGGTGCGCTCCCGGTACGACCACCGGCAAGGCCCGATCGGGCAGCGTCAAGCGCGGATTTCGTTGAGGTAGTTGTAGATCGTGTAGCGCGTGACGTCGAGGCGCCCGGCCAGGTGGTCGACCGCGTCCTTGATCAGGAAATAACCGGCTTCGTCGAGTTCCCGGACCACCGCCGCCTTGTGCCGCTTCTTCATGAGGTCCACCGGGATTCCGGCCTTGGTCACCGCGCGGTCGACGAGGAACCGTTGCAGGCTGTCGACGTCCGGTGGGAAAGTCTCCGGCTCGCCGTTGCCACCGGCCGAAGCGGACGCGTCGACGCTGTTGACGCACAGGCAGCCGACCGCGACCCCGTCGGCGTCGCGCAGGAACAGCGTCGACGAGCGGATCGCGCGGCCGTCCGGGCCGTGGGTGCGGTAGTTCGTCAGGTCCTGCGTGGTGCCGCGGCGGACCAGGCCCAGCAGCAGGTCGGTCATCGGCCCGCCGACGCTGCGGCCGGTCAGGTCGCCCGCGATCGCGACGATCGAGTCCGGCAGCCTGCTCAGGTCGTGCAGCAGCACCTCGTTGCCGGGCCCGAGCATCGCGGCGAGGCCCGGGATCGCGGGGACCAGCGCCGTCAGCACCTCGTGCGTCGTCGCGCCCGCGGCCGGGACGACCAGCGGTTCACGGGGCTTGGTCAACGTCTCCAACGCCTCGCGGAGCAGGTCCGCCGCGGCGGCCGGCGTGGACGCGTGCGGCGACAGCCGGACGTGCTCGGGCCGCACGGTGGCGGCGATCCCCGCGGTGGCCAATGCCGCGCCGACCTGCTCGGCGGGGTGGCCGGGCAGGGTGAACGCCAGGATTCCCGCTCGCTGTTCGCGAGCCGAAACGACTTCGGCGCCGCAGGACGCCAGCACTTCTTCGAAGGCCCCGATCCGCTCGGCGATCCGCGCCGCGATGGCGCCGACCCCGGCGTCCTCGACCAGCTCGAGAGCTTCGGCGAACGCGCTGGACGTGATCGGACTGAGGTTCGAGATCGACCAGGCCTGCGCAGTGCCGTCCGGCGGGTGGATCTCGTCGTCGAACAGGCCGGGGTCGCGCGCGCCGGTCCAGCCCGACAGGACGGGGTCCATGCGCTCCAGGGCCGTGTCGCTGAGCACTGCGAACCCGGTGCCCCAGCCCGCGCGCAGCCACTTCTGGCCGCCGACGACCAGGACGTCGGCGACCTCCCACGGCGCCTCGACGACCCCGAAGCCCTGGATGCCGTCGACGACCAGCAGCCGGTCGCCGACGACGTCGCGCAGCGCCGCGAGGTCGGCGCGGAAGCCGGTGCGGAAGTCGACCGCGCTGACGCTGACCGTCGTGATCTCCGGCGTCAACGCTTCGGCGACCCGCTCAGGCGTCACATAACCGCCGGTCAGCCGACGGACGCGAAGCCGTCCGGCCTGCTCGGCGCGGGCCCACGGGTAGGTGTTGGCCGGGAACTCCGCGGCCGACACCAGCACCTCGCCGGAGCTGTGGAACGCCGCCTGGAACAGCCCGAGGCTGGTGTTCGGCAGCAGGACCGTGTGGTCGGTGTCCGAACCGGACAGCCGCGCGGCGGCGGCCTTGGCCCGGACCTCCTGCCGCATCAGCTCGTCCACAGTGGACGGACCGGCCGTGGTGGCCTGGTCGAGCAGGGCGGCCGTGGTGTCGAGCACCGCGTGCGACGGCGGCCCGAACCGGGCGAAGTCGAGGTAGCCGGCGGGCTCGTCGAACTGGAGCAGGTACCGGGGCGAAATCCGCGTCACGCGAGGATCCTCGCCAGGAACTGCCGGGTCCGCTCGTGCTTCGGCGCGCTCAGCACCTCCGACGGCGGTCCGGTCTCGACGACCGCGCCGTCGGCCAGGAACACCACCTCGTCGGCGGCCTCCGCGGCGAAGCTCATCTCGTGCGTCACGACGACCATCGTCATCCCCTCCCCCGCCAACGTACTCATCACTTCCAGCACCTCCCCGACCAGCTCCGGGTCCAGCGCCGACGTCGGCTCGTCGAACAGCATCAGCTTCGGTTTCATCGCCAGCGACCGCGCGATCGCGACGCGTTGCTGCTGCCCGCCGGACAGCTGCGCCGGGTAGGCGTCGGCGCGGTGCGCGAGCCCGACGCGGTCGAGCAGCTCGAGGCCCTGCTTGCGGGCGTCTTCGGAGCGCAGGCCGAGCACCCGGATCGGGCCCTCGACGACGTTCTCGATCGCGGTTCGGTGCGCGAACAGGTTGAACCGCTGGAACACCATGCCGATGTCACGGCGCTGGCGGGCGACGTCGCGTTCGCGCAGTTCGTACAGCTTCCCGCCGCGTTGCCGGAAGCCGATCGGCTCGCCGTCGACCCAGATCTGGCCGGCGTCGATCGTCTCGAGCTGGTTGATGCAGCGCAGGAACGTGCTCTTCCCGGCGCCGGACGGGCCGAGCAGGCAGACGACCTGTCCCTTGTGGACTTCGAGGTCGATGCCGCCGAGGACTTCGGTGTGCCCGTAGGACTTCTTGACGCCGACGGCACGCAGCAAGGGCTCAGACACGGGCACTCCTCACCAGCGGCACGCCGCGCAACGCCTTGCCGGCGCGGGCGAGCGGCCCGCGGTCGGCCTGCCCGAACGAGCGTTCCAGGTAGTGCTGGCCGACCCCGGCGACGGTCACCACGACCATGTACCAGACGGCCGCGGCCAGCAGCGTCTCCATCACCAGCAGGTTGTTGGACGAGATGTTGTTGGCCGCGTGGATCAGCTCGGTCACGCCGATCACCGACGCCATCGACGTGCCCTTGAGCATGTTGATGAAGTCGTTGCCGGTCGGCGGGATGATCACGCGCATCGCCTGGGGCAGCACGACCCGGCGCAGCGTCGCGGCCGGCGTCATGCCGATCGACTTCGCCGCCTCGGTCTGGCCGCTGTCGACGCTGTTCAGCCCGGCGCGGACGATCTCGGCCATGTACGCGCTTTCGTTGAGCGCCAAGCCGAGGAACGCGGCGGTGAACGCGCTGATCAGCACGTTCGTCTGCTCGTGGACCAGGAACGGGATGTCGATCACGGGGAAGACGAGCGCCAGGTTGTACCAAAGAAGGATCTGGAGCAGCACGGGCAGGCCGCGGAAGATCCAGATGTACCCGGCGGCGAACCACCGGGCAACCGGGTTGGCGCTGCGGCGCAGCAGCGCGATGACGATGCCCAGCACGATCGCGACGGCCTGGGACAGCACCGCCAGGACGACGGTGTTGAGCAGGCCGGTCGCCATGATGCGGTAGAAGACGAAGTCCGGGACCTGGCTCCACTCGATCTGCGCGTTGCCGAGGGCGATGCCCAGCAGCACGAGCAGGGCCAGGATGACGACGGCGGCGACCCAGCGTCCCCAGTGCCTCAGCCGGACGATCGGAAGTGGCTCAGGAGCCGCCATTGATGACCGCCTTTTCGATGGCGCCCTGCTCGACACCCCAGGCCCGCAGGATCTTGCCGTAGGTGCCGTCGGTGATCAGCGCCTGCAGGGCCTTCTGCACGGAGTCGCGCAGCGCCGTGTTGGTCTTGTTGACGCCGATGCCGTACGGCCCGCCTTCGATCGGCTCGCCGGGGACGACCTCGAAGAACTTGCCGTCGCCCGCCGTCCGCGAGATGTAGACGGCGCTGGGGAGGTCGTTGAGGATCGCGGCGACGCGGCCGGTGCGCAGCTGGTTCTGGTTCTGGTTGTCGCTGTCGGTCGCGGTGACGTTGACCGCGGGCTTGCCGGCCTGCGTGCACTTGGTGCTCTGCTCGGCGGCGAACTTCTGGTGGCTGGTGCCCTGCACGACGGCGACGTTCTTGCCGCACAACGTGTCCGGGCCGGTGATGCCGTCCGGGTTGCCCTTGCGGGTCATGATCGTGATGCCCGAGGTGAAGTAGTCGACGAAGTCGATCTGCGCCTGGCGGGCCTTGGTGTCGTTCATGCCGGCCATGGTCAGGTCGACGCGGCCGGACTGGAGGCTGGTGATGAGCGAGCCGAACGCCATGTCCTGGTGGGTCACGGTGACACCGAGCTTGGCGGCGATCGCCTTGGCGAGGTCGACCTCGTAGCCGATCGGGGTCTTGCCGTCGGCGGCGTAGAAGTTGTTGGGCGCGGACTGCAGGTTCGACGCCAGGTGCAGCCCCGCTTGCTTGACGTTGGCCGGCAAGGCCGCGTTGAGCTGGGCGTCCTTCTGCACGCCCTGGACGATCGCGGAGGTGTCCGGGATGCCCGAGGCGGGCGCGCCGGCGGCCTGCGACGTCCCGCCCGCGCCGTCCGGACCACCACCGCAGGCCGTCACCAGGACGGCCAGGCTCGCGAGCAGCACTGCCTGTGCGGCACGACAACGGGACATAACGGACCTCCACTGTTCGGCTGGCCGGAACAGTACAACTCGTTGTTGAAGAGGTCAACTGTCTGTTGAAATCTGTTTCGGTGCTAACTTGCGCGGATGAGCCTGCGGATCGGCATCCTGGGTGCGGCCCGGATCGCGCCCACCGCCCTGGTCAAGCCCGCTTCTTCCAGTTCCGAAGTCGACGTCGTCGCGGTCGCGGCGCGGTCCCTCGAGCGCGCGCAAGCGTTTGCGGCCCGCCACGACATCCCCGTGGCACACGCGTCGTACGAGGCGCTGCTCGCCGACCCGGCGGTCGACGCCGTCTACAACCCGCTGCCGAACGGCCTCCACGGCCGGTGGACGCGGGCCGCGCTGGAGGCGGGCAAGCACGTGCTGTGCGAGAAGCCGTTCACGGCCAACGCGGCGGAGGCCCGCGAGATCGCTCGCCTGGCCGCGGATTCCGGCCGCGTCGTGATGGAGGCGTTCCACTACCGCTACCACCCGCTGGCGTTGCGGGTGGAGGAGATCGTGGCGTCGGGCGAGCTGGGCACGGTGGAGCGCGTGGAGACGGCGTTGTGCTTCCCGCTGCCCAAGTTCTCGGACATCCGTTACGACTACGCCCTGGCAGGCGGCGCGACGATGGACGCGGGCTGCTACGCGGTCCACATGGCCCGCACCTTCGGCGGCGAGACGCCGTGGGTGGTCTCGGCGTCCGCGAAGCTGCGTTCGCCCGAGATCGACCGGGCGATGACGGCGGAGCTTCGCTACCCGTCGGGCCACACGGGGCGGGTGGAGTGCTCGATGTGGTCGTCGTCACTGCTCAAGATCAGCGCGAAGGTGGTGGGGTCGCGGGGCTCGATCCGGGTGGTGAACCCGGTGATGCCCCAAGGCTTCCACCGCATGCGCGTCGAGGTGGACGGCATCCCCCGCGCGGAGCGGTTCCCGCGGAGGGCGTCGTATTCCTACCAGCTGGACGCGTTCGCGGCGGCGGTCCTGCGAGGCGAACCGGTGAAGACCTCGGCGGCCGACGCGATCGAGACGATGACCGTGATCGACGAGATCTACCGCGCCGCGGGGTTGCCGTTACGCGAACCGAGCTGAGCACGGACTAGCGTGGGCGGCATGAAGATCGACCGCGGCGCGGACTTCCGCGCCTTCTGGACCGAGCGCCGGCTGGCCACCCTGACCACGGTCCGCCCGGACGGCACCCCGCACGTCGTCGCGGTCGGCGTGACCGTGGACTTCGACGCCGGGCTCGCGCGCGTGATCACGTTCTCGACGTCGGTCAAGGCCAAGCTGATCCTAGCCGCGGGCACCGACGGCGTCCCCGTCGCGGTGTGCCAGCTGGACGGCCCGAAATGGTCCACTTTGGAGGGACGCGCGGTGCTGCGCGACGACCCGGAATCGGTGCGGGACGCGGAAAACCGCTACGCCGCGCGCTACCGGCAGCCCAAGCCGAACCCCCAGCGCGTGGTCCTGGAGATCACCGTCGGCCGGATCCTCGGCAACGCCTGAAGAGGTCGTGAGTGAGAAACAGTGTGCTAACCCTGTTTCTCACTCACGACCGCGCGGGCGTGCACCAGGCGCGTGTACTCCGCCAGGAGCGTCGCCAGCTCGCTGTGTTCGCCCGCCGACGCCAGCTGCTGGTGCCCGACCAGCATCGCCATGCCCAGCGACGTCAGCGTCCGTGCCAGGTCGCCGTCGCCGACGATGCCCTTGACCGCTTTGCCGACCGTCCGCAGCCGCGCGGCGTCGACGCGTTTCTGAGCCGCTCGCACGGTTTCGTCGTTGGCCGCCCACGCGCGGATGGCGGCTTCGGCCTCGTGCGGCAGCCCGAGCGTCAGGTCCATCAGCGCGGCGAAGTCCGCCGACGGGCCGCCGCGGCCGAAGTTCCGCTCGCGCAGGATGAGCACCTGCCGGTTCTCCCAGTGGTCCAGCAGCTGCGCCACGAACCCCGGCCAGCCACCGAAGTGGTGGTAGAACGACCCGCTCGTCACGCCGAGGTCGCGGCAGAGCCTGCCGACGTTCAGCTCGGTGAACCCGTGCTCCGCCAGCACGTTCAGCGCGGCCGCGAAGTACGCCTGCCGCGTCACCGAGGGCATCAGACGTTCCGGTCCCGGTCCCGCCAGTACGGCTGCCGCAGCGAGCGCTTGAGGATCTTTCCGGTGGCGTTGCGCGGCAACGCTTCCACGACGTCGACGCTGCGCGGGCACTTGTAGTGGGCCAGGCGCTCGCGGCAGAACTCGATGAGCTTGTCGGTGTCGAGCTGGTCGCCGGCGACGACGGCCTTGACCTGCTCGCCCCACCGGTCGTCCGGCACGCCGATCACGGCCACCTCGACGACGCCGGGGAACTCCGCGACGACGCGCTCGACCTCAGGTGAGTAGACGTTCTCGCCGCCGGTGATGATCATGTCCTTGACGCGGTCCTCGAGGAACAGGAACCCGCCGTCGTCGAGGCGCCCGACGTCACCGGTGCGCACCCAGCCGTCCACGATGGTCTCGGCGGTCGCCTCCGGCTTGCCGAGGTAGCCGGCCATCCGCTGCTCGGTGCGGATCCAGACCTCGCCGACCGCCGCGTCCTCGAAGGTCACCGGGTCGACGATCCGGACGTCCACACCGGACAGTGCGGTGCCCGCCGACGCCAGCCGCTCGGGGTGCGCGGCGTCGCGGTGCGCCTCCGGGTCCAGCGCGGTGACCGCGCCGGACAGCTCGGTCATGCCGTAGACCTGCGCGAACTTGACGTCGGGCCAAGCCGCGAGCACCGTGCGCAGCAACGGGAGCGGCATCGGCGACGCGCCGTAGCAGAGGTACTTCAGCCGGGAGAACGCCTTGAGAGCCGCTTCGCCCGCCTGCGCGATCCCGGCGACCACGGCGGGCACCAGGAAGGCGTGCGTGATCCCGGCCTGCAGCGCCGCGAACAGCGACGCGGCATCCGGCTCGCGCGTGAGGTACGACGGTTCGCCGTAGAGGAAGCCGGAAACGGCGTAGCAGCTGCCGCCGACGTGGAACAGCGGCATCGCGACGAGGTTGACGTCGCCCGGGCCGATCGGGAACGCCGTCCCGGCGGCGAGGCCGTGGGCGAGGACACTGCGGTGGGTCAGCACCGCGCCCTTGGGGAAGCCGGTGGTGCCGCTGGTGTACATGATCAGGACGCCGTCGTCCGTGTCGAGGCCGGACCCGGTGTGCGGCGCGGCGCCACTGAGGAACGGCTCGTACTCGTCGTGCTCGCCGCCGACGACGACCACGCGCTCCAGCGCGGGCAGCCGGTCGCGGATCGCGTCGAGCGCGGGCACCAGGTCGGCGCCGACGAAGACCACCTTCGCGCCCGCGTCCTTGAGGACGTAGGCCAGTTCGTCGCCGGAGAGCCGCCAGTTGACCACGGCGTTGGCGGCACCGATCCCGGCCGCGGCGAAAGTCGTCTCCAGGCAGGCCGGGTGGTTCTTGTCGACGAACGCGACGCGGTCGCCCTTCCCGATCCCGGCCACCGTCAGCGCCCCCGACAGCCGCCGGACGCGCTCGTCGAGGTCCGTCCAGGTCCACGACCGGTCACCGAAGATCAGCGCGGTGTCCTGCGGGCGTTCGCGCGCCCAGTGCGTGAGGAGGTCGCCGAACAGCCGGACCCGGGGGCGGACGTCTTCGGGCATGGCGGGTTCCTCCGGCCGACGCTGGACCATAGACCGGTCTATGGTGCGTCGGCCCCGGCGCGGAGTCAACACCGGACAGCGACCGACGAGCCGTCGCCGCGATCGGTTTCTTCTTGCCGCGTCAGGCTTCGAACCGGCGCCGGGCCGCCTCGATGTCGCGAGGAACCGCTGCGTCCAGCCGCACATGCTGTCGACGGTCGCGCGCAGGCCCTGCCCCGGCGAGGTGAGGGTGTACTCCACCCGCGGCGGCACGGTCGGGTGCACCTCGCGCTCGACGAGGCCGTTGCGCTCCAGCATGCGGCGGTTCGTTCGACGACGTCGTGAAGCTGACGCTCTACGTGGTCGGCTGGGCGCCGGACAAGATGCCCGGACTCCTGGCCGGGATCGCGCGCGCCGCCGAAAAAACTGGGGACGACCGCGAAGCCCCCGGCCACCCTGATCGGCGTCGCCGCGCTGGCGTCCCCGAGCACCTGGTCGAGGTCGAAGCCACTGCCGCCCTCTAGCCGAACAGCGCCAGCAGGCCCTCGGCCGACCGCACCACGACGTGCGCCGCCGCGCGTTCCGCGTGCGGGCGGTCGGGCCGCTCCGCCTCGTGCCGCCAGCGGCGCAGCGCGTCCAGGCCGGCGTCGTAGATGTCGCCCGGGTCCGCGTCCGCCTCCAGGCCGAGGCGGTCGGCCGGGGCCGTGCCCTCGGCGCCGAGCAGGCGGCTCGCCTCCTCCGCGGGCTCGCCGGACAGCGCGGTCCGGCCGCCGCGGATGTCCGCGATCAGCCGTAGCTCGCGGAAGTCGTGCGCGGCGGCCGCGAACCGCTCCACCCGGGACACCAGGCGGTCGCCACCCGGGCGGGGCTGGGCCGCCAGCAGGGCTTCGAGCCGGATGATCGCCGTGCGGGCCTTCAGCGCTTCGGCCCGGGCCACGAAGCACCCCGCCAGCGTGTCCCGCAGCTCGCCGAGGCCGCTGCGGCGGACCAGCTCCGCCGACAGCTTGACGCGGTCGTCGCAGCCCGTGCGGATCAGCGTCAGCGCGAGCCGGACGCCGAACAGCCCGAACCGCACCACCAGCGACCGCCGCGTCTCGACCGGGATCGGGCCGGGGAACGCCGGATCGGTGAACGAGTCAACCGAAAGCACGTGCCGTTCCAGCTCTTCGCGCGGCACCGCGGCGAACGCGGCCAGCAGGTCGAACTCGTCGTCGCGCAGGGACCGGCCGCCGTACGCCAGCTGCCCGGCGACGGCGATCACGCCCAGGAACCCGGTGCACAGCGGATCTTCGCGCCAGGCCCGCCGCGCGAGCTGCTTCGCGGTCAGCAACGCGTCGATCCGGCCCGCGCCGACCTCGTCGGCGCGGGAGAGCACCAGCACCGAGTTGACCGCGCTCTGCCGCGCGAAGGCCGAGCCGCCCGGCTGGTGCGCCGCGGCGAGTTCGTCCGGTTCGAGGTGGCGCACGAGCCGGACCGTCGCGTCCGGGAACTCGTCGGCCGGGCCGGGATCGTCCAGCAGTACGAGGTCACGCAGGGCACGGGTCGGCCACTCGCCCAGCGCGGCGGCGAGCGTCGTCTTTCCCGACGACGGCGCCCCGGCGAACGCGACGCGCAGCGGCTGCTCCAGCCGGTTCAGGCAGTCGTGGAGGAGCGCCGACGCACGCGGGTCGTCGCGGTAGAGACCGGCCGCGGCGTGCAGCAGGTCGCGGACGTCCCGCGTCACGCCGAAAGCTCCCGCCGCTTCCGCCCGGCGATCGTGCCCAGTTCCCCCGCCCGCTGGTGCAGGCCCGCGAGCCGATCGATCTCGCGTCTGATGTGGACAGTCCGGCGCTCCCGCTCGGCCGTGCCGGCCATGATCGTCTCACGCTCGCGCGTCAGCTCGTCCGCGAGATCCTCGGCCAGGCCGGTGAAGTGGTCGCGCAGCCGCCGCTGCACGACCCGGATCGCGTCACGGAACTCCTTGCTGTACCTGATGAAGACGTCGTCGACGTGCCGTTGCGCCGCCTGCTTCGCCACGGCCTGGCGGCGCTGCAGCCGCATCCCGCCCTCGTCGCGGATCGTCTTCACGGCGAACGCCGCGCCCGCGCCGAGCGAGATCGGGTTGATCAGCTGCAGCCCCAGCCAGGGCAGGCTGGTGATCAGGCCGAACATCAGCACGCCACCGTAGGACCCGCGCAGGCCGGTGAAAGCCTGGTGGCCGATCTTGAACTTCTCGATCTTGGGCCGCCGGACGTCGTCGAGCTCTTCGGCGCCCGAACCGTCGAGCGGCAGGTCGGGCAGCGCGTGGTCGTACTGGGCGCCGAAGCACGCCGCGACCGCCTGCGCGACCCACTGCGCCCGCTCGGCCAGCCAGGAGTAGTTCGTTTCGACCGCTTCGGTCAGCGCCTCGTCCAGCCAGGCCGCGAACTCTTCCCAGACCTTCACCGGGTCGCCCTCGTCGAAGGTCTGGTCGATGGTGGTGACGATCTTGCGCGTGCGCTCGCGCAGGTCGTACTCGACGTCGGCCATCAGGTCGGTGATCTCGTCGGACAGCAGGTTCTGCCACCGGGTGTTCTTCCGCCGCAGGTCGTCGGCACGGCGTTGCGCGCGCTGCAGCAGCGCGGCCTGGCCGAGGCCGGCGTCCTGCCCGGCGGCTTCGACGCGGTCGCGCAGCGACTCCACCAGCTCGGCGGCCGCGGCGCGCACGCCGACGGCGGCGAGCAGCGCGCGGGACTGCTCCGGCGGCCGCGCAGCCTGCTCGGCGATCCAGGTGAGCAGCTCGGGGAAGCCCGAACGCGCGTTGAGCTCGGCGTCACCGCTCTTCGCGGCGGCTTGGCGCACGACGGCCGAAACCGGCAGGACGGGCGCGTCGATCCCGGCTTCGGCGAGCATCGCGCGGTCGCGTTCGGCGACGGCGCGCCACCCCGGGCAGGCGTCGATCTTGGTGAGCGCCAGCACGACGTGCGGGCACCAGGTGCGGACGTGCCGGGCCAGCGCGAGCTCGGCGGCGCTCAGCGGCGCGGTCGCGTCGGAGACGAGGATCACGGCGTCCGCTTCGGCGAGCAGGTCGAGCGCGGCGGCGGTGCGCGGCGACCGCGGGTCGCCGACCGGCGGGGTGTCCACCAGCACGAGCCCGGCGGACAGCAGTTCGCGGGGCACGCCGACCTCGACGCGGCTGAGCGTGCCGGCGGGCCGGGCGCCGAGCTCGCCGGTGAGCCGGTCGACCGCGACGGGGATCCGCTCGAGGGAGCGGCCGACGAGGGTCGCGGCGGGTTCGGCGGCGTAGCCGATCTCGGTCGGCACCTCGGGAGTGGCGGCGTCGCCGACCGCGCACACGGGCGCGTTCAGCACGGCGTTGAGCAGGTACCCCTTGCCCTGCTTGGGGAAGCCGAGCACGCCGAGGCGGATCTGCCCCTCGGGGGCGTCACGTCGTCTGCGGAGGCGCTCGGCGAGATCGGCGCGGCCGTGGGTGCGGCACGCGTCCAGCGTCTCGTTGAGCACTTCGAGCCAAGCCGGTGCGGTCACAGCGGAAGAGTGTCCCCGGTTTACTCCCCGTGCGCACACCGGGTGCCCGTCCCGCGGCTGCACCCAGACCGCGGGACGGGCACCGGTGACCGGTTCGGGGATCAGTGCCCGATGTGGATGTCGTTGTTCGACGCGATGTCACCGATGTGCAGGTTGCCCAGCGCGTTGTGGCTGACGTCCGACACGTCGGAGACCACGTCGTGGACGGCCGAAGCGTTGCCGCTGGCCAGCTCGCCGACCTGGCCGACCGCGTTGTGGTCGACGTTCACGCCGGTGGCGTTCGTCACGACGCTGGTGACGTCGCCGAGGCCGTGCGCGGCGTGCGAAACCTCGTTGGTGACGTGCTTGACGTCGAGGTCGCCGGCGCCGTGGAGGATGCCGGAGAAGTCGCCGACCTGGCCGACGACCGAGCTCACGGTGTGGTTCAGGTCACCGCTGACGTCACCGACGTGCGAGGCGGCCTCGTAGACCGGGGTGACCGCGTTGTAGGACGCGTTGTTCACCACGGCGTCGCCGAGGTGGCCGGCCTGCTCGACAGCACCGACGACCGCGCTGTGGTCGACGTCGGTGACC
The DNA here is from genome assembly GCF_036227105.1 of Amycolatopsis sp. NBC_01488. Classification (NCBI taxonomy): domain Bacteria; kingdom Bacillati; phylum Actinomycetota; class Actinomycetes; order Pseudonocardiales; family Pseudonocardiaceae; genus Amycolatopsis; species Amycolatopsis sp. NBC_01488. Next base: position 694,807 of record NZ_CP109434.1, read on the forward strand.
GAGTACACGAGGTTGCCGGTGACCTGGACCGCGTCCAGGCTGGAGCCCAGGTCGCCACCGGTGCCGAAGTCGCCCGCGAGAGCGGTGACGCCCGCGGCGGTGGTGGTGAGGTCGTTCACGCCCGGCAGCGCGCCGACGCCCGGGACGGCCGGCAGGCCGAGGTCGCCGACACCCGGCAGCGCGCCGGTGCCGAGGTCGCCGACCGCCGGCAGCTCCGGGACGGCCGGCAGGCCGAGGCCCGCGGTGAGGGCGGTGAGCTGGTCGATCGCGCCCTGGATGCCGGTGGCGTCGGTGCCGACCGCGGACAGGTCGCCCACGGCGGGGAGGCCGCCGACGGCCGGGAGGCTGTCGACCGGGACGAAGTCGAGCACCAGCGGGATGACCTCGTGCACGTCGGCGGCGCTGACGTCGCCGAGACCGGCGGCAGCGAGTACGCCCTGCGGGTCCGTCCCGAAGGCCGCGAGCGCGGTCGGGTCGTTGAGCAGGTTCAGCGCGAAGTCGTGCAACGTCTGCACGGAGTCCATGGGGAATTCTCCTGATCCGGTGGTTCGGGGGACGGCAGCGACCGCAGGGACCGCTGCTCCGACATCAAGTTAGGGAGCCGGTACCCCCACGCACATCGGGGATCACTCCGAGTTGCAGGCCAGTCAGCCGATAGGGGATCGATATGTCATCGTTAGGGAGTTAGGGGCTCATCCGAGACGCGCTCAGTTGGGTTAAATCCCTCCAGCTACTTGCTTGACTAACCCGTTTGGGTGAGGATGCCCCGAGCCCTAGGGGGATTCCGCGCCCCCGTTCGGCCCCCGCGAGGTGAGGAGGAAGCGCCGTTGTCCTACGTCCTCGGGATCGATGTGGCACAGGGCCGGACCCACGCCGCGACCTGCCGCCGCACCCGCCCCGGCTGGGGCGACCCCGAACCGCTCTGGCTGGGTGAACGGACCCCGGCCGCCGCGTCCGCGCTGTTCGTGGACGACGAGGGGTACCTGCTGACGGGGGACGCGGCCGCGCAGGCGGGCGCCCGGGTCCCGTCCCGGCTGCTCACCGGCTTCCACCGGCGGGTCGGCGACGACGTGCCGATGCTCGTCGAGGGCGAGCCGTTCCCGCCCGAGACGCTGACCACCGTGCTCGTCGAAGGCATCGCCGAGCACGCCGCGAACCAGTTCGGCGGCGCCCCCGACCACCTGGTGCTGACCCACCCCGGCGACTGGGGCGGCTACCGCCGCGACGTGCTGCGCCGCGCGCTGGCCGACGCCGGGTTCCCCGCGGTCACGCTGGTCCCCGGCTCGATCGCCGCGCTCGGCGCGCACCTGCCCGTCCCCGGCCCCGGCGCGACCGCGGCCGGGGTGTGCGAGTTCGGCGCCGACGGCGTGAACGTCACGCTGGCCACGGCGACCGGCGCGAGCGGCTGGCAACCGGCCGCGAGCGCCGAGGGCGTGGCCCCGGCGGCGGCGCTCAGCACGCTCTTCGCCCTCGCCTCCGCGGCGTCGACATCCCCCAAGGGACTGGCCGGCGTCGTGTTCTGCGGCGACGTGCCGCCGCACGCCCTCCCGGCCCGGCCACCGTGCCCGGTGTTCGCGGGACCGGTTCCGCCGGCGGCCGCCGCACTCGGCGCGGCTGCGCTCGCGGCGCTGCGCGTCGACCACCGGGGTGCCCCGCACGAACCCCCCGCCGTCGAGACCACCCTGCTCCCCCAGGTGGACACGCTCGGTGACCTCGGCGAGCGGCCGCCCCGGCCGCCGGTCGAGATCACGCCGTTCGAGCTGCCCGAGAAGACCGGCCCGATGAACCTGTTCCGACGGCGGCGCCCCCTCGCCGCCGCGGTCCTCGTGCTCGCCGCGGCCGTCTCCGCCGTGGTGATCACCCTCACCGCCCGCGAAGCCACCGCCGGCCCCGACCAGTCCCCCGCCCCGAGCCACTGCGCCCGCCCCGGCGCCCCCTCCGGTGAAGGTCACTGTTGAACACTCTGCTCACGCAGGTCCCCCCGCTTCGCACCGTCCACCCCGCGGCCCGGCAGCTGCTCGACCAGGTCGCGGCCGAGCCGGCCGAGCCGCTGCGGCTCGCCGTCGTCGCCCCCGGCGGGTACGGCAAGAGCGTGCTGCTCGCCGCGCTCGACCGCTGCTACCGCGCGGCCGGCGTCGACGCCCTGCTCGTCGACGACGCCGATCGGCTGGCTCCCGACCAGCTCGAGGAGCTGCTCACCGGCGCCGACGGGCCGATCGTCGTCGCGCACCGGCCGGCCGCGGTCGCGTCGGGCTGGACACTGCTGCAGCTCGGCCCGCTCGGCGTCGAGGACGTCGCGCGGCTGATCTCGGCCGTGACGGGCTCACCCGCCGACCCGGCGGCCGCGGCCGAGCTGCACGCCCGCAGCGGCGGGGTGCCCCGGCTGGCCGAGCGCGAGCTGCTCGGACGGCTGGAGGACTTCCGGCCGGAGCTGGACGAGCTCGACGACGACGTCCTGCGCTACCTGATCGCGGCCGAAGCCGGGGCGGGGCGCAACCTCGACCTGCTGTGCGCGCTGCTGGACCGCGGCCCCGACCAGCTGCCCGCGATCGTCGACGCCGCCCGCACGACCGGGCTGCTCGGCCCGGACGACGCGCTGCTGCCGCTGGCCGCGGCCGCCGTCCGCGACTTCGGGCCGCCCGCGCGCCGGCTGACGACGGTGCAGCGGCTCGTCGAACTGCAGCTGGCGAACGGCCTTCCGGTACTCGACCTGGCGCGCTCGCTGCTCGGCACGGGCAGCGCCGGCACGTCCGCCGCGGCCGCGTTCGCCGCCGCGGCCGCCGAAGCCCTGCCGTCCGACGCGCGGCTGGCGACCCGGCTGTTCGAAGCCGCCGCCGAGGCCGGCGACCGTTCGTCCGCCGTCACGGCCGGCTGGGCGCGCGCGGCCGCGTTGTCCGGCGACCTCGACACGGCGCTGCGCCTCGGCGACGGGATGCTCGGCGCGGCCGACCCCGAAACCGGCGCGGCCGGCGCGGCGATCGCGGCCACCGTGCTGGCGCACCGCGGCGAGCTGGCCCGCAGCGCGGAGCTGTACCACTGGGCCGCCCGCACGGCCGACCCGGCGATTCCCGCGCCGGCCCCCGGCTGGCCCGGCGCCGACGCGTTCGCGGCGACGGCGCTGGTCGGCACGGGCGACCTCGACGGCGCCCGGCGGCTCCTCGACTCTCCCGCTCCCGGCGTCGCGCCGACGTTGTTCGCCGGCGCGGCCACCCGGATGGCCCGCGGCATCGCCGATTCGGTGTCCGGCTGCGCGACGGAGACGTTGTCGACGCTGCTCGGCGCGGCGGCGATGCTGGAGCCGGCACTGGGCGGCACGCTGCTGCCGGACAGCCCGGCGGCGCTGGCCGCGCTCGCCGCGGTGCACACCGGCGAGCTGGCGCTGGCGGAGTCGGTGCTGACCCGCGCCCTCGACGGCGGGATCGGCGGCGACCTGCTGGCGGTGCGGCACCGCCTGCTGCTGGGCTGGGTCGCGATGACGGCGGGCGACCTCGCGAAGGCGGCCGAGCACCGCGACGCCGTGGCCGGCCAGTCGTTGGAAGCACGCGACGAGTTGTTCTTCGCGACGCTGGAACTCGGGCTGGCCCGCCGCGCCAGCGACCTGGTCGGCTTGCAGCGGTCGTGGAACCGCGCGTACCAGGCGTCGATGCGGCAGCAGACGGACCTGTTCACGCTGCTGCCGCTGGGCGAGCTGGCGATCGCGGCGGCCCGCACCGGCGCGTTCGCGAAGATCTCGGGCCAGCTGGAACGCGCCCACAGCCTGCTGGGCCGCCTCGGCGAGCCTCCACTGTGGACGGTCTCCCTGGTCTGGCACGAGCTGCACGCGGCGATCACGCTGGAGGACGCGGAAGCGGCGAAGGCGCACCTGGCGACGTTGACGAGCCACGCCCACTGCGGCCGCCACCCGGCGGCCCTGGCAACGGCGGCCCAGTGCTGGCTCTCGGTCCTGAGCGGCACATTCGCCCCGGACGCGATAGCCACGGCGGCGGCCGAGATGCACGACCTGGGCCTCTGCTGGGACGCGGCCCGCCTGGCCGGCCAGGCGGCGATCCGCACATCCGACCGCAAGGCGATGGTCCAACTCCTGGAGGCGGCCCGCCAGTTCCAGGGCACGGCGGCCCGCCGAGAGCCGGGAACAACCGAACCCGCGGCGGCGGGCACCGGCCTGGCGGCGCTGAGCGAGCGCGAGCTGGAGGTGGCCCGGCTCGTCGTCGAGGGACTGACGTACAAGCAGGCGGGGTCCAAGCTGTTCATCTCCGGGAAGACGGTGGAGCACCACATGGCCCGGATCAGGGGAAAGCTCGGGGCGGCGGACCGGCGGGAGCTGCTCGCGACGCTGCGCGAGCTGCTCTCCCGCCCGGACGCCTCCTGAGCGACACCCTCCGGCAGCCTGGATAGCCCCACAAGGCAGCCCCCACCCTCCCTGGGGGGCGGCCCCGCTTCCAGCGTATCGGGAGGGGCCGACAAAACCCGCCTGCGAGCGCGACTGGACTCGGGTTGTCCACATCACGGCTGGCGTGTGGACAACCACCCCAAGGTGGCCGATACGTCGATGACCACCCTGGGGTGCAAGGGAATCCGGGTCAGGCCGCCGCTGTCGTCGCGGTGAACGTCGCCGCCGGGCCTGTTCCTGTCGCCGTCACCGCTGCCACCGTGAACGTGTACGCCGTCGCTGGTTTCAGGTTGTCCACCACCCTCGTCATGCCCTTGATCGTCGGCTGGGTGACCAGGGCGTCGCGGCCCTCAACCGGGATCGTGCGGCCGTCGGACACCGTGATCACGTAGCCCAGCACCGGGGTGTCGCCCGCGGCCGCCGGTGGGTTCCAGCGGATCGAAGCCGCCGTCGCGCTCGGCAGCGCCCTCGCGCTCGTCGGGACGCCAGGCAGCACGCCCGGCTTCGGGTCCGGGGTCACCGGGGCCGCCGCCAGGGACGGCTCACTCGTGCCGTACGCGTTGCGCGCCGCGACCGTCACCGTGTACGCCGTCCCGTCCGTCAGGCCCGGCATCTCCGCGTACGCGCGCTTCGCGAAGTCGGCCGCGGACACCGTCGCGGACTTCGTTTGACCGCCGCCCGTTGCCGTCACCACGTAGTCCGTCACCGGGGCGTTGTTGAACGCGAACGTCGGGTTCCACGTCGCGTACAGCTTTCCCGAAACCGCGAACGTGCCGACCCGCGACGGCGCTTCGGCCGGCGCCGGGCCGCCGACCCGGCGCGTGAGGAGGCCGCGGTAGGCCGGCTCGAGGCCCGCGCCCGCGACGATCGCCGCCGGGGCGTCGGCCGGGTTTCCCAGCAGCTTGTTGCCGCGCAGGATCGCGCCCTTGTCGACCTTGTCGCGGTCGCCCTGCTCCCAGTAGTTGTCCTCGGTCAGCGTCGGGTCGTTGTTGCCGAGGTTGTCGCGGTAGTCGACGTGGACCGTGCCGACGTTGGCGTACGCCATGCGGTACAGGACGTTGCCGCGGATCGTCTCGTACGTGTTGCCGTTGTCGGTGTAGACGCCCTTGCCCAGCCCCCACTGGTCGTGGATCACGTTGCCGGTGACCTTCTCGCCGTCGTCGAGGGAGCTGCCGGTGATGCCCTGCGTGTAGACGCCGCCACCGTCGTCGAGCATCAGCATGTAGTCGAAGATCAGGTTGTCCGAGACGGTGTTGTCGTGCGACAGGTTCGGCGTCGCCGGCTGCTTGATCTTGTCGGGCCAGCCGCCCCAGCCGAGGGAGATCGCCGAGTAGCCGACGTGGTCGATCTGGTTGTGGGAGACGGTGTTCCGCACGGTGTAGCCGTCGACGATCGGGACGCCACCGTGGAACTCGCGCGGCAGGCCGTAGAGGTGGTTGTCGGTCACCGTGACGTCGCGCACGACGTCGGCGTCGGTGTCCGTGGTCGGCTTGTCGACTCCGCCGACCTGCACGCCGTTGCCGGAGATGTCGGTGAAGACGTCGCCGCGCACCTGGGATTCCTTGGTGCCGTCGACGAGATCGAGCCCGGCGCCGCCGAGGTGCGCGAACACGCTGTCGCTGAACTCGACGCGTTGGCCGTGGGAAACGGAGACGTTCGCGGGTTCCCGCGTCCACGAGGCGTACGGGCAGGTGCCGCCGGGCACGAACTGGCACAGGCCTTCCACGGCCCAGCCGTTCGCGCCGGTGATCGTGTAGCCCGCCTGGATTTCGGAGAAGCCCTCCGGCGACGACGGCGTCAACCACGTCGCGTACGAGTAGCGCACCCCGCGGAAGGCGACGTCGTGGATCGGCGCGTCGGCCGTGCCCCGCGCGTCGACGAGCTTTTCCAGCACCGGCACCTCGACGTCGGCGCGGCGCAGATCCTGGCCCGGCTTCGGCAGGTAGTAGACGAGGTGGGCGGACCGGTCGAGGTACCACTCGCCGGGCGTGTCGAGCAGCTCGAAAGCGTTTTCCGCGTAGGTCGGGTGCCGCCCGTTGGTGAGGTCGGCCGGGCCGACCATGTTCACGCTGCGGCCGGGGATGTCCGGGAACAGCACGCGTTTGGTCGAGTTGTCCCAGCACGGCTGGGCCATCGTGATCGTCGTTCCCTCGGCCGCGGCGAGCGGGCACCGCGGCTCGGTCCACTGGCCGAGGCCGTCGCGCTGGATGTTCCACAGCGCTTCGCCCGCGGTGTAGACGAACTCGATGTCCTTCGGATTTCTCCAGTGCGCCAAGGTGTCCGCGCTCGCGGTGTACCCGGTGGCGGTGGCCTTGACCGTCACTGGCAGCGGGCCGCGGGCACGTTGTTCGCGCACGCCGTCGACGTAGAGCTGCCGCGAGTTGTCCAGCCCCGCGGGCGCGGGCGCGGCGAACAACCCGGCACGGCCCGGGACCGGCCGCCAGCCGGTGACGCGCACACCGCCGTTCAGCTCGGTGTCGCCGCTGCCCTGCCAGATGACGCGGTGGCCGTTGCCGCCGGAGTCGCGCGCGTCGAGGCGCAGCGGCTGGTCGAGGCGGAACACCCCGGGCGCGAGGTGCACGGTGAGATCGCGGGTGAGGTGCGGCGCCCGTTGCCGCACGAGGTCACGCGCCTTGTCCAGGGTTCGCACGGGCTGGTGCGCGGTCCCCGGAGCACGGTCGGAGCCGGCGGGCGAGACGTAGACGTCCCGGCTCCCGGAATCCGGATCGGCCGCGGCCGCCGGGCCGGTCGTGGCGAGCAGCGCGCCCACCCCCAGGAGAACGGTCGCCACGGTGCGGCGCCGCTTCGAGCCCCACTTGGTCAGCATGGAGGAAACATAGGATCTCTTGGCGGCACTGTCGACAACTTCCCGCTCATCGGGGCACGTTGTCACCTATTCATCGGATGGGTGACCGGTCTTGTCCCGTCAGTCGCGGCTGGGACCGAACCGCTCCGTGCGAATGCGGTGCGGGTCGTGGCCGAGGGCGACCAGGATGTCCGCCGCCGTTTCGACGAAGCCGGTCGGGCCGCAGATGAACGACGCTGCGCCGAACTCCGCCGGCCAGCCCGCCGTGTTGAGCGTGGCCACGTCGATGCGGCGCGGGATGCCCGGACGGCCTTCGGGCAGCTCGCGCGTGTACACGTACGTGACGTCCAGGCCCGCCACCGGCGTGCGCAGCTCGTCCGCGTAGTACAGCTCGGCCGGGGTGCGCAGCGAGTAGATCAGCTTGAACGGCGTGCGGACGCCCGCCGCGCGGCGGGCGCGGATCATCGCCATCAGCGGCACGATGCCCGAGCCGCCCGCGATCAGCAGGACCGGTTCCGGGGCCTCCGGGCGCCAGACGAACCAGCCGCCCACCGGGCCGCGGATCTCCACCGGGTCGCCGATCGCGTACGGCCCGGTGAGGTGCTCGGACACCTCGCCGTCGGCGACGCGCTGGACGGTCAGCTCCACGCGATCGCCGTTGGCGGGCGCGGCGAGCGAGTAGCTGCGCTGCGCGCGGTAGCCGTCGGCCGCGGTGAGCCGGACATCGACGTGCTGCCCCGCCAGGTGACCCGGCCAGCCGGGCAGATCGAAGACGAGCGTGCGGGCGGTCGGCGTCTCGTCGCGGAATTCGGCCAGGCGGGCGACCCGCCAGGCTAGTCGCCCTGATACCGCTGTTCCCGCCATGGATCCCCGTAGTCGTGGTAGCCGACGTTCTCCCAGAAGCCGGGCTCGTCCCGGGTCTTCAGCTCGAGCCCGCGCACCCACTTCGCGGACTTCCAGAAGTACAGGTGCGGCACCAGCAGCCGCGCCGGGCCGCCGTGCTCGGGGGTGAGCGGTTTGCCGCCGTACTCGTAGGCGATCCAGGCCTGGCCGTCGAGGAGGTCGGCGAGCGGCAGGTTCGTGGTGTAGCCGCCGTAGGAGTGGACCATGACGTAGTCGGCGGCCGTGTCGAGCCCGCCGACCAGCGTGTCCACCGCGACGCCGCGCCAGCGAGTGTCCAATTTGGACCACTGGGTGACGCAGTGGATGTCCACAGTGAACTTCTCGCTGGGCAGGGCCATCAGCTCGGCCCAGCTCCAGGCGTGCTTCTCGCCGGTCTCGGTGGTGACCGTGAACTCCCACGTTTCGGTGCGCACGCGCGGAGTCGGGCCGGCCGACAGCACGGGGAAGTCCTCGGCCAGGTACTGCCCGGGTGGCAGGCGCGGGTTGCCGCTGCGGGCCCGGCCTCGGAAACCCGGTGTCACGACGCCCATCGCGGCCCTCCTTCCCGGTCGGCCCGAGCCTACGCCCGGACGCGCAGCCCGAGCGACGTGACGAGCACCGCAGCCTGTTCGGGTGACACGATCGCCCCGGCCAGCTCGGCGTTCACCGGGTCGAGCGCCGAGAGGTCGCTGCCGCGCAGCTCGGCGCGGGAGAGCTTGACGGCGTGCAGCGACGCCGCCGACAGGTCGACGTCGGCGAACACGGCGTCGGCGCAGTTCGCCCCGGTGAGGTCGGCCTCCCGCATCCGCACCCCGTGGAAGGCGACCGACCGCAGGTCGGCACCCGCGAGCCCGGCGAACGACCAGTCGCCGCCGGTGACCCGCAGCGGCCGCAGCTCGCACTCACTGAACGTGGCACCGACGAGCTTGCACCCGGTGAACTCGGCGTCGAAGAAGTTGCAGCGTTTGAAGGAGCAGCCGGTGAACGCCGAGTCCGTGTGCCGCGACGCGTTGAAGCGCACGTTGCCGAACACGCAGTCGGTGAAGACCGAGTTGCGCGTCTCCGCCTCCGAGAAGTCCACCTCGCGGAACTCGCACCGCACGTAGTGCCGTCCGGTGATCTCCTCTCCGTACCAGTCGTCGCGGATGAACCGCTGTTCTTCGACGGGGTGATCTTGGGTGGCATCGGACACCCCGTCAGGCTAGCGGCAGCTCCCCGACTCCGAAGGGCCCGCGCATGCTCGACGCCGACGCCGTCCGGGCGGCCGTGCCCATGCCCGCTGCCATCGACGTTGTGCGGCAGGCGTTCGTCGGTCTCGCGGTGCAGGATTGGGCTGTGCGGGGTTGCTGGGTGATACCGGACCGCGTTGACGGTGGCGAACGGACGACACGCGTGCCTGGATGGACGACACAGGTCCGCCGTGCGCGGCACCGCGTCCGCCATGCCGCGGCACGTGCCCCGAACTCGCGTGATCGGGAGCGGGACCCGCGTGATTGAGGACGGAACTCGCGTGATCGGGGGCGGAACTCGTGTGCGGGCGGGCTCCGCTCGTGACTGGGCGGGCATCGGGCGTGATTGGTGGGGCATCTCGTGGGGCTGGGTAGGTGTTGTGCGAGATTGGGGGTGGCGACTTTGCGTGCGGGAGGGGCGGCAGAGAGCAACGGGAGCCGCCGAACGGCGCAATCTCGGGTGGGAGCGTTTGATCGGTCACCCAATCCGGGAATTTGCCGGACATGTCTCCTTGGCGAACCACCACCAGACGGAACACGGCCGTGCGGGTCATCACGGCGATCGGCGCGATCTTCGCGGGGATCGAAGTCCTTTACATGATCATGGTGCTCGCCGGTGCCAACGCCGGCAACGCCTTCTTCATCTTCATCAAGTCACTGGCTGTCCCTCTGGCGTTGTTCTGGCCGGGGCTGTTCAACGTGAGCAACGGCAGCCTGCAGGTGATCCTCGACTTCGGCCTGGCCGCGGTGTTCTGGCTGGTCGTCACCGGCATCATCGCCCGCTTCGCGGGTCGGTGACCGGCGGCGGTCACCGCCTTCGGACTGCCACCTGCCGTCATCGCCCCCTCCGGTGGCGGCAGGTGGCTCACCACTGCTCGACGGGTCACGGCGAGTCGGTCGTGTCCTGAGGAAGCCCGGCGTTGCGGCCGCGTGAGAATCGCCGCTTTTGCGTGACCTGCTGTCGGCAGGCTCCCCCCTTCAGCGACACTGGACGGATGAGCGACGGCAGGTGGTTCGACGGCTGGTCGCCTTGGCCGGAGCTGGCCGGGCTGGCCGCGGCCGGACGTTCCCTGCTCCCGAACGTCCCGGTCACGCCGGCCGCCCTCGTGCGCACCGTCACCGAACAGCTCGTCGGGCGCAGGCTGACTGCCAAGGTCGACGGCCGTGACGTCGGCCTGACCCTCACCGAGCTCGACTACCCGGCCGACAGCCTCCGGCTGGCCACCGGCCGCGTCGGCGACGTCCGGATCGTCGCCGAGGACGTCGACTGGCCCGAGCCCGAAGGCGGCAGCATTCCGCTGCGCCGCGTCACCGTGCTCGCCGAGGACGTCCGCCTCCGCTCGCTGCCCACCCCGGCCGCCAAGCCCGCCCGCGTCGAACTGCGGATTGCCGTGTCCGCGGACGTGCTGCGGGAACGGGTGGCGAAAGTCCGCCCCGGGATCGTCGCGGCCCCGGCCGACAGCGGGCTGCTCCAGATCCACTGGGCCAAGAAGCCGCAGTGGGGCCACCTGACTCTGGAAGCCCGAGTCGAGGACGACGCCGTGGTGCTCGAACCGCGGAACCTCCACATCGGACAGCGGAAACTCCGGCCACCGAAGCGCTTCCGGCCCATCGTGCTGCCCCTGCCGGAGCTGCCGCCGGGGATAAAGCTGACGAAAGTCGAGCCACGGCAGGACGAACTCGTGCTGCACACAGTGGCGGAGGAATGGCCGGAACGGCTTTCCCGCATTCCGCTCGCCGACCTGCTGAGCTGGCTGACGACCGCCGCGATGACACTGACCCTGCCGAACCTCGGTACCCGTTCATGACCCCTCCTCGATGAGCCGGACACCGAAAACGCTACTAGAACGCCTGTTCGAACGTCATCACTCACAAGGGTGGAGACACGGCGGAACGAGCGGTGTCAGGTCGCCGGGAACCAGGCCCCGGACGCCCATTCCGTGTCGCCCCAGGCTTTCCGCTCGTCGGAGCGGGGATCGAGCGCCAGATCCGTGTCTTCCCGGAAGACCAGCACTGGCCGCAGTTCCGGGCCGTACGGCGGCCATTCGGGACCGTCGGCGTCTGCGACGCCGTCCCGGACGAAGCGCACCCAGGCGCGGTGGATCAGCAGCGCCGCGCGCTCGCGCTTCGGGTTCACCTGGGTCGCCTCCGCGAACAACGGCAGCGGGGTCTTCCACGCCATGGTCGTCTCGGTGCCGTGGCCGCCGTCGAGTTGCTCGGGAACGCCGGGCGCGGCGATGTCGATGCGGTAGCGGTACACGGGCGCGTGCGCGGACTGCGCGTCGGCCAGCCGCTGTGTCGGGATGCCGTAGCGTTCGTCGCCCATCGCGGCGATCTTCGCGGACTTCAGGTCGGGGACGCGGCGAAGGTACGTCTCGAGAAGGTGCGAAGCGCCTTCCGCGCCAAGGATTTCCGAGAGGACACCCTGAGCGGGCGCGGTCGCGACGTCGTCGCCGAGCATCAGCGCGTACGTGCTGCCCTCGTTGCTGTTGCAGCCGACCAGCAGCGGGATCCCGGCCGCGCTCCCCCGGCGGATCGGCTCGATCGGGACCTCGGGCAGCACGCAGGGATGCAGCGTCGGACGCCACAGCCACAGTGCCTGGAAGCCGGTGAGGATCCGTTCCTGCGCCTCGACGAACTCCTTGGCCGGCAACGCCCGCAACGCGTCGACGTCGTCGCAGCCGACCTCGTCGAGGAGCCGCCGCGCCAGCGCCGTGCCGGCCTCCGGCGTCGCGACGTGGTCAGCGCCGCCGCTGCTGCTGATCGCCTGCGCGAACAGGCCCTTGCCGAGCGGGCTGCCCATCAGGTTCCCGACGCTCTTCGCGCCCGCCGAGACGCCGTAGACGGTGATCCGCGTGGGATCGCCACCGAACGCGGAGACGTTGCGGCGCACCCACTTCAACGCCTCGACCTGGTCGAGGAACCCGCACACCCCGGCGTCCACTTCGGACTCGCCGAAGATCCCGGCGAGGTGCAGGAAGCCGAGCGAGCCGAGGCGGTAGTTGATCGTGACGACGACGATCCCGGCGCGCGCGAACTCGTCGCCGTCGCCGAGCTGCTCGCCGTGGCCGACGCGGTACCCGCCGCCGTGCAGCCAGAACAGGACCGGCCAGCCGCCCTCGGGCACGGGTCCCTCGGGCGCGCAGACGTTGAGGTACAGGCAGTCCTCGTCGCAGACGGCGGCCGGGTTCATCGGGTCCGGCGGCTGCATCGCGTGCGGCCCGTACTCGGTCGCGACGTGCACGCCACCGGACAGGGCAGGCGGCCGCGGCGCCTTCCACCGCAGCTCGCCGACCGGCGGCCGGGCGTACGGAATCCCGCGCCAGACGCGGACGCCGTCGCCCGCCAGCCCCACCAGCGCCCCGAGCTCGGTCGTGACCGTCGGGACGGAAGCCATCAGAGCGAGGCCTGCTCGACCGTCGGCAGGCAGACCTCGAACCGGGTGTTCCCGGGCTCCGACTCGACGCGCAGGTCGCCCTGGTGGCGTTCGACGACGATCTTCCACGAGATGTCCAGGCCCAGCCCGGTGCCCTCGCCGACCGGCTTCGTCGTGAAGAACGGCTCGAAGATCCGCGGCTTGATGTCCGCGGGGATGCCGGGACCGGTGTCGCCGATTTCGACGCGGATCTGGTCGTCGACGCGCCAGGTGCGCAGCGTCAGCGTGCCATCGCCGGCCATCGCGCCGAGGGCGTTGTCGATGATGTTCGTCCAGACCTGGTTCAGCTCCGCCGGGTACGCCGGGATCTTCGGCAGGCTCCGGTCGTACTCCTTGACGACGCGGATCCCGCTGCCGACCTTGCCGGACAGCATCACGAGCGTGGAGTCGAGGCCGTCGTGGACGTCGACCCACTGGTGCGGCGCCCGGTCCATCTGCGAGTACTGCTTGGCCTTGCCGACCAGCGCGGAGATGCGCGTGGTGGAGTCCTCGATCTCGCCCATCAGCATCTCGGTTTCGAGCGCGTAGGCGAGCCAGCGGACGGCGCCGTCCATGAAGGTGTCGCCGACCTGCTCGAGCACGTTGTCCAGGTCCACCGTGGTCAGCCCCGCGCGGACGTAGATGTCGGCGAGGTCCCAGCCGCCGTCGATGTCGTGGTCGTCGAACCAGTCGGTGATCTCGTCCTCGCGGTCGGCCTGCTGCATCGCGGTCAGCTTCTCCGCCTGCGCGACCTGCTTGACCAGGCGTTCCTGGACGTCGATGAGCTGGTAGAGCAGCTCCGGTTCGATGTCCTTCTTGGCCAGGAAGGCGAGCTTGTGCCGCATCCCGGCGACGCGTTCGCGCAGGGCGGACGTCGCCCGGACGGCGGCCGCGGCCGGGTTGTTCAGCTCGTGCGTCAGGCCGGCCGACAGCTCGCCCAGCGCCAGCAGCCGGCGGCGCGAGCCGATCACCGTGTCGGTGTTGCGCCAGCCGAGGTACATGCCCTCGAGCAGGTGCGTCGCCATCGGGAACCACTTGCGGAACTCGACGGAAAACTCCTTCGACGGCAACGCGAGCAGCGTGACGTCCGACAGCGCCCGCACTGTCGCGCCGTAGCGGTGGTCGTCGTCCTGGTGCACGAAGAACTGCGTCGCGCCGAAGTAGGCGCCGCGCTGGTCGGACCGGTTGGTCTCCACCTCGGTGCCGCTGACCAGGCGCGTCATCCGGATCGCGCCGGCGAGCAGGACGTAGAAGCAGGTCGCCTCGCCGCCCTCGCTGATGACGGTGGAGTCGCCCTCGTACTCCTGGAGCACGGCGTTGGCGGCCACCCAGTCGAGCTGGTCTTCGGAAAGGTGTTCGAAAAGGAAGAGCCCGCGAAGCTCTTCCCGCGGCAGTGCGCTCATTGTTCCTCCAGGTACCGGTGTACCAGCGTCACGGCCATCGCGCCCTCGCCGACCGCGGAGGCCACCCGCTTGACCGACTGGGACCGCACGTCACCGGCCACGAACACGCCGGGAATCGACGACTCGAGGTAGTACGGATCACGGTCGAGCGACCAGCCCGCCGGCCGCTGCCCGCCGGCCAGCAGGTCCGGGCCCGTGCAGACGAAGCCGTGGTCGTCACGGTGGATGCCGTCGCCGAGCCAGTCGGTGCGCGGGGCGGCGCCGATGAAGATGAACAGGTGCCCGGTGTCGACGGTCTCGGTGACGCCGTTCTCGCACAGCGTGAGCCGCTCGAGGTGGCCGTCGCCGTGGGCCTGCTTGACCGTGGTGTGCGTGCGGACGTGGATGTTCTCGATGCCGGCGATCTGCTCGATCAGGTAGTGCGACATCGACGCCTCGAGCGACTCGCCGCGGACGAGGATCGTGACGTCGCTGGCGTGCCGGGAGAAGAACACCGCGGCCTGCCCGGCGGAGTTGGCGCCGCCGACGATGTAGACGTGCTCGCCCTTGCACTCGGGTGCCTCGGTCGCGGCCGAGCCGTAGTAGACGCCGCGTCCGGACAGCTCCTCGATGCCGTCGGCCTGCAGGGCCCGGTAGGTGACGCCGCTGGCGAGGATCACCGAGTGCGCGGCGATCTCGCTGCCGTCGCCGAAGGTGACGACCCGGGACGAGCCGCGTGCTTCGAGGCCGACGACGTCGCGGGCGGTCAGCACCTCGGCGCCGAACTTCTGGGCCTGGCGCCGCGCCCGGTCGGTCAGCTGGGCGCCGGAGACGCCGTCCGGGAAGCCGAGGTAGTTCTCGATGCGCGAACTGGTGCCGGCCTGGCCGCCGGTGGCCTTCTTCTCGACGAGCACCGTGCGCAGGCCCTCGGACGCGCCGTACACCGCGGCGCCGAGGCCGGCCGGGCCGCCGCCGATCACGACGAGGTCGTAGAACTCCTGCGCCGGGCGCGTCGACAAACCGACCGCGTCGGCGATCTCGCCGCCGGAGGGGTTCTTGAGGACGGTGCCGTCCGGGGTGACGACGACCGGGATGTCCTTTTCGGTGGCCTCCGCGGCCTGCAGGATCCGGCAGCCTTCGTCGTCGTCGACGGAGAACCAGCGGTACGGCACGGCGTTGCGGGCCAGGAAGTCGCGCATCTGGAACGACGGCGAGTTGTACCGGTGGCCGATGAGCTTGACCTCCTCGACCGGCCGGTCGCCGACCGCCTTCCAGGTCTCGACCAGCGCGTCGATCACCGGGTAGAGCTTCTCCTCCGGCGGGTCCCACGGCTTGAGCAGGTAGTGGTCGACGTCGACGACGTTGATCGCCTGGATCGCGGCGTCGGTGTCGGCGTAGGCGGTCAGCAGGGCGCGCCGGGCGTGCGGGAACAGGTCCATCGCCTTCTCGAGGAAGGCGATGCCGTCCATCTGCGGCATCCGGTAGTCGGCGAGGATGGCCGCGACGGCGTCGCCGCGCAGCTTGATCTCGCGCAGCGCGTCGAGGGCGTCCGCACCGGAGTCGGCGCGGATGACGCGGTAGTCCTTCCCGTAGCGGCGCCGCAGGTCTCGGGCGACCGAGCGGGACACGGCGGGATCGTCGTCGACGGTCATCAGGATCGGCTGGCTCACGAATGCAGCCTACGGCGCCCGATGCCCGGCTGGGGAGGACCGCCGTTTCGGGACCTGGACCCGCTCCAGGTCCGCGGCCACCACGATTTCGCCGTCGAACTCGGCTTTGGCTTCGTCCAGGAAGCGCGCGGGGTCGGGGTAGCGCTGCGAGAAGTGGGTCAGCACGAGCTGCCGGACGCCGGACTCGGCGGCCACGCGCGCGGCCTGCTGGGCGGTCAGGGGCCCGAAGTCGCGGGCAAGGCGGGTGTCCTCGGCGAGGAAGGTCGACTCGATCACGAGCATGTCGGCGTTTTCGCTGAGGGCGTACACGGCGTCGCACAGGCGGGTGTCCATGACGAACGCGAACCGCTGCCCCGGCCGGTGGATGCTGACGTCTTCCAGGCGGGTGGGCCCGAGCCGGCCTTCTCGCTGCAGCTTGCCGACGTCCGGGCCGCTGATGCCGTGCTCGCGCAGCCGCTCGGGCAACATGGTGCGGCCATCCGGCTCGACCAGGCGGTAGCCGAACGCCTCGACGGGGTGGCTCAGCCGCCGGGCTTCGAGGGCGACCTTCCCGGTGGCGATCGGGCCGTCGGCGGCGATCGGGTGCTCACGCAGGTCAGCGGTCTCGTAGAACGCCGTCGCGTGCCGCATCCGCTCGAAGTAGTGCGCGCCGGACGCCGGGAAGTGAGCGTGGACCGGGTGCTCGACCTTGTCCAGCGACAGCCGTTGGATCACCCCGGAGAGGCCAAGGCTGTGGTCGCCGTGGAAGTGCGTGACGCAGATCCGGGTGACGTCCGTGGCGGCGACGCCCGCTCGCAGCATCTGGCGCTGGGTGCCTTCACCGGGGTCGAAGAGGATGCCCTCGCCGTCCCACCTCAGGAGGTAGCCGTTCTGGTTGCGGTGGCGCGTGGGCACCTGGCTCGCGGTGCCCAGCACCACCAGTTCGCGGGTCGACACCCCCGCACGCTACTCACGCGGCGGGGGTGGCGTCCCCCAGTTTGCGCAGCCGGAAGGCCAGCACCAGCAGCATGATCCCGTACAGCAGCGCGTAGATGCCGACGAGCAGCGCGACGCCGAACGCGCCGGCGATCGGGTTGATCACGATGAGGACGCCCGCGATCACCGAGAGCGCGCCCGCCGCGATGAGGAACGCCTCACCTTGGATCTGCTTGCGCAGCCGGATCGCCGCGGCGATCTCCGCGACGCCCGTGACGATCGCCCACAGGCCGACCAGCAGGGCCAGGAGCAGAACCGTGATGCCGGGCCAGACCAGGACCAGAATTCCCGCGATGACGCCGAGCGCGCCGAGGATTCCGTAGGCGGCGCGGTGGCCGGTGTCGCCCGGGCGGAAGGCCTGCATCAGCCCGCCGACGCCGTCGACGATCGCGTACACGCCGTACAGGATCGCCAGGGCGAGCACCGTGACGCCCGGCCAGATCAGTGCGAAGAGACCGAAGAGCACGGCGAACACGCCGCGGACGGCGGCGATCGGCCACGCCTTGCGGGGTTCGACGACGGAGAACGCTGCGAAGGAGGTCATCTGCCGCTCCCGGGATCGTTGGGATCTCAGTATCGCGGCGGTTACCCGCTGTTCGCGCCTCCGAACACCCGTTCAGGGCATTCACCGGCCATTGTGGACTTGTAAGGACCGGCGTGCGCCGCGGCCGCCACCACGGCGCACGCCGGTTGCTCAGGGGTAGCTGACCAGGTCGACCGGCTGGGTGCCGGTCGGGGTCGTGGCACCCGTGGTGTTGATGACGTGCGTGATCGTGCCCTGGTAGTTGAGCGACACCGTCACCATGTCGTGGAACTTCACGCCCGGGGTGTTCGGCGCCTCGAAGGCGTGGGCGCTGGCGACCGAGGGGTTGGTGCTGAAGTAGCAGTAGCTGCCCAGCCCCCACGCCTCGTGGCTGGTGACGTTCGGGCCCACCTTGTAGGCCGAGTAGCCGTTCGACGACCCGTTCATCCAGGACGCCTGGTTCGGCACGTCGTAGGGCATCTCGTTCTGGAAGAAGTACGTCCGGCCGCCGTTGCCGTTCCAGACGACCTGCGTCTTCTGGTAGTGCTCGACGAAGAGGCCGTACATCGTCACGTTGTTGCCGTTGACGGTGAGTCCGTTGTCGGCGGTGTTGGTGGTCCAGCCGACGTAGGCGTTGTTGTCGGCGTGGTCGGCGCGCCAGATCCACATGTGGTCGCCGATCACGTTGTTGCTGTTGACCACCAGGCTGTTCGTCGCCTTGCCGACGGCGGCGCCGCCGATCCGGAAGAACACGTCGTGCAGCGACGTCGGGTCGGCCGTGTGGTCGGCGGTCGAGCCGGCCGGGCCCACCTGCATGAGAGTGGCCGAGTTGGTCGTGCCGGCGTCGATCAGCAGGCCGGCGACCTGGACGCCGTCGACGTCGTCGACGTTCATCGCGGTGACGCCGCCGTCCGGCACCAGCGTGGCGATGCCGAGGCCGAGCACGACGGTGTCCGGCCGGGTGACGTGCAGCGCCTGGCTGAGGTGGTAGACACCGGGCGTGACCAGCAGGTTCTTGCCCGCGGCGAGCGCGGCGTTCATGTCCGCGGCGGTGGCGCCGGGCTTGGCGATGTAGAACTGGTCGATCGGCAGCGAGGTACCGGGGGCGCTGCCGTTCGCCCAGGTCGTGCCGGCCGCGTTGGTCTTCACGCCCGGGACGAACACCTGGTAGTTGCCGGCGTTGTCGATGTAGAGGAACGGCTTCTCGCGCACGACCGGCGTCGTGCCGACGGTCGTGTACGGCGGGCTCGGGAAGGTGTTCGCGGGAGCGCCCTGGACGCCCGCGAAGACCATGTTCCAGTTCGAGCCGTTCCAGCTGCCGAACTGCGAGTTGCGCGAGATCCACTGCTGCTGCGAGCCGGAGCGGACCTGGCCGTCGATCTTCGTGTCGGAGATCCAGCCGCCGCTGGCCCAGCCGCCGTCGTCGAGCTGCAGGTCGCCGCGGACGTGCATCCGGCGGTAGGGCGCGGCCTGGGAGACGGCCCAGCGGTCGGCGCCGCCGGTCGGGTTCACGGACAGGTTTTCCGCGCCACGCCAGAAGTTCTGCGTCGCGTTCTGCGGCGGGAACCAGTCGGCCTCGACGTGCACGGCGCCGTTGATCGTCACGGCGTCGGGGCTCAGGCCGAGGCCCAGCACCTGCGTGTAGAAGCCGACGTTGACGTCGTTGGAGTAGGTGCCCGGCTTGAACATCACGGCGTAGCGCTGGCTGCCGAACTGGTTGCGTTCCTGCTGGCTGAAGATGCTGTCGAGCCGGCTCTGGATCGTCGAGCTCGGCATCGACGGGTCGAAGATCACCACGTTCGGGCCGAGGTCCGGCTGGCCGGGCTGCGTCGTGCCACCCACGGGGGTCAGTGTGAACGACTGGGCGGCGGTGCCGTTGCAGGAGTACTGCTGGAGCTGGACGGAGTCGGCGGCGGAGGCGCCCGGGACGTCGAGGCACTTCCCGCTGTTGCGGCTGACGAAGTGGTAGCGGCCACTGCCCTCGTCGACGGCCTGCCACTGCTGGTTGGCCCCGCTCGAGTAGGTCCACAGCTGGACGAGGCCGCCATCGGCGGTGGAGACGTTCGTGACATCCCAGGCGGCGGCCGGGTTGGTGCGGGCGTTCACCCGGAAGTAGCCGTCACCGGTGGACTGGAACTGCCACTGTTGGGAGGCGCTCTGGTTGCAGGAGTACTGCTGCACGACGGTGCCGTTGGCGGTCCCGGCGGCCCGCGCGTCGACGCACTTCCCGCTGTTGCCGGCGGTCACGGTGTACCAGCCGTCCGGAGTCGGTGCGGCCTGCGCCACGGTCGCGCTCGTGGTGCCCGCGACCAGGGCGAACGCCGCGGAGAGCAGCACCATCACCCGCCGTCTCGTCGTCATCGAAACCTCCTCCGCCGCACCGGGCGGCGTCCGTAGAGCAGGAAACGGCAGAGGCGTGCCCGGTCTGGGTAGACGCGGCGTAACGGGCGGGGACCTCGGCGTCACAACCGCGCCAAAATGTAACGGCGGCCACAGCCCGAGGTCAATACACGACTAAAAATAAGGTGTAAAACCCCAGGTCGGATGGGGTGTGCAGGTGGCAGTCACGCGGAGGCACCCCCCGCGCTCGGGTCATGCCGGGGTCGTGTACGGTACTCACATACGAGATGCGGAGTTCACCTTCGCTCCGGGGCTATGGCGCAGCTGGTAGCGCACCTCACTGGCAGTGAGGGGGTCAGGGGTTCGAGTCCCCTTAGCTCCACGTCGTAACGAACCCCTTCGTTTCAGCCGTTGTGGCTGGCCGGAGGGGTTTTCTGCGTTCCGAGTTCGATCTTCGGTGATCGGCTTACGGCCTGATCTTGTGCTCCTGGTGGGGCAAAACTGGAGCACCACCCCAGCCCCGGTGCGGCGGCGGTACGGTGTTCCCGCTGCTCCCCGGCTCACCCGGCGGGTGACCCCCACCGTGGCGAAGAGGGGGACAACCACCGCCACCCGCCTATTGTCGACCACACTCGGTGAGGGTGTCGGTGGTGGCGGGACCGCCGTGTGCCAGCGCCGCTCGAGATCGTCGAGCAGCCGCTGCTCGACCTCCGGGGCGACGTGGGAGTAGGTCTCGATGACCCGGTTGTCCAGGTGGTGACCGAGCCGGCGGGCCTGGGCGATCTCCGGTGCGCCGCCGGCGATCAGCCAGGTCTTGTGGCTGTGCCGCAGCCCGTGGAAGGTCAACCCAGGCCGGACCGCCGCGCAGCCCGCCTTTGTCCCGGACGCCTCGCTGCCGTCGACCGCGGGGCAGAAGACCCGACGGAGGAACGTCGAACGCCACAACCACGTCCCGCTCGGCGTCGTGAACACGAACCCATACCGGTGTCGCGCGAGATGCTCGCGCAGCAGCGCGACCAGGAACGGCGGCAGCGCGATCGTCCGCGCGGAGGCCCGGGTCTTCGGCGGCCCGAGCCAGCGCATCGACCCCGACTCGTGCAACGCACCCACCAACGGATCGATCACGATCACCCCACGCCTGAGATCGACGTTGTCCCGGTGCAGGCCGGCCAGCTCGCCCCACCGGCAACCGGTCCATGCCGCGGTGATTACCAGCAGCCGCGCGATCGGGCCGCCAAGGAGGTCTGCCTGCTCGGCGATCCGCACCACGTGCTCCGGCGTCGCCCAGATCCGCTCCGCCACGGCCCGCCGTGACCGCCGGCCACGGCGCCTTCGCCGACGCACCGGATTGAACGGGATCAGCCGCTCATCGGCCGCGTCGGTCAGCAGCATCGACAACAGGTTCAGCTGCGAGCTCACCGTCGACGGGGCGTAGCCGGCTCGCTCCAGCTCCCGGACCCACTCGGTCACACCCAGCGCCGTAATCGCACCCAACGGCACACCCCCGAACTTCGGCAGGATGTGACACCGCAAGCGGCTCCGATAGCTCTCGATCGTCCGCGAATCCAGATCCAGCGACCGGAACCACCGCACCACCCACTCCGCCACCGTGACCGCACTGTCCACCGGATCGATCCACACCCGCCGACGCCGATCCACCTCCAACCCGGCGGCGTAGGCCGCAGCATCACGCCGCGAGCCAAATCCGGACACCGAACGAACACCGAAACCTTGCCGCCGATACCTCACGCGCCACGACCTGTTGCCGCGCTGCTCCACCCACGCCACAACAACCTCCCACGCACGGATGAGACCAACGAAGCGTTAGCCCGCAGCGGGTGAAGTACCCCGGCACAGACATCTCCAACGTCGACCTCCAGAAACGACGACGCAGGTGACCGGGGGACTGTTCCAAGATCGGTGTTTCCAGCCTGACGTACCGGGCGCAGTTCCAGTGGGATGGACACTGTGAGTGATGACATCGGAGCTTATGAGTCCGCGCAAGAGTGAGTCCACGCTGGCGCGAGCTGTCGCCGGAGCAGGCCGCCGCAGCGGCGATGGTGGCCGAAGCGAAAGCCCGCGGGCTGGCACTGACCGGCCCAGACGGGTTGCTGAAGTACCCGGGCGTAGCGCGCGCCGGGCCGGACGATGGGAAGTGTGCGGTCGCCAGGGGCCGCGGTCCGGATTGCAGCCTCGCTGTGGTGGCGAGGTCACAGGCGAGCTCGTTCGCTTGATCCAAACTGCGGAATCTCGCTGGTGTGTTGACCCAGATTTCGAAACGGATGGCAGGTTAGGGGCCAGCGACGGACGTTGCGCAGGAGTAGACCCAGGGCCGCCGACGGCGATCCAGGGCCCGGCGGGGACGTGAGTCAGCAGGAATCCCGCACCAGAAGCTCCCCAATGGCGTTATCAGGAACAGCGACAGCGCGATCACCTGGGCTGAGACACGAGTCTTTCAGCGATCCGAGCCACTACTTCAGCCGCTTGATCACGCGGTGCACCCACCAACGGACTCGCGACCCTTCGATCACGGTCGCCTGTTGCGCTACCAGAGCGGTGAGTACGTCAGATGATCGTGGGCCTACCTGAAGCATGTAGCAAAAGACACTTTTGCTCAAGACAACCCAAATACCACAACGACCGGAACAACTATAACAGGATTCGCGCAACAGGTTATTCACTCACCAGATTCGACCCCACCATGCAACACATCACCTTTCAAATACTCCGACAGATCACCATTTTCACCCCAAAACCACAACCGATGGCAAACCTTGCATCGCACGACCAACTGCGCCCTGCCGAGCAATATCTCCGGAGAGACATCCACGTCGAACTCATCGTGTTCCAGAACAAAAAGGCTATCGTGAGGATCGTCATCACGAAGGATGGTTCCACACTTGCATCGCATCTTCGCCATCATCAACCACCAAAGAATCTGACTTCACCAATAAGTTCAGCTTTACCCCAGCTTTTGATCATACCATTCACTCGCCTGAGTGCCTCCGCCGCGCCGCCGAAATCGGCTGCGGAAAGCCCGGTCCCCCGCAGATCGACGATCACGCCGCCGCCGTGCACCTGGGAGTACTTCTTCGCGATCTTCCCCAGCATGGAATCGATGGAGGTCCCCGTCGGCGAGTACACGTCCCAAAGCACTCCGTCGACCACCAGGTCGCTCGTCCCGCCACCGGCACGGGTGCCTACCGGATCCCGCAGTGTGACCCTCGAACCCGCTCCCGCCATTTCCTCGGCGGCTCGGATTTCCGAGGCCGACGGGTTGGTTGCCGTGATCTCGAGCAGGCCGATGTCGGGCAGGTCGGCGAGGTGGGCGGCTTCGTTGGCCAGTGCTCCCGACTCCGCCGCCGCTTCCTGCGCAGCACTGGCCGCCCGCCCGAGCTGCGCGGCAGCGCCGGCACCGGCGGCGTCGAGCAGGCCCACCCCCGCGACGTCGGCCGCTTCCGTCAGGGCGGCGGCTCCCGCGCCCGCGCGCAGCTCGGCTGCCCCGCCGGCGAGCAGGTCGGCCAGTTCGCACTCCGGGCAAACGAGGGAGGCGATCAACACGAGCAGTCCGCCGAGGTCAGGATCCGTTCCGGCGGTGACGAAGTTGGTGAAGTCGTCCCGGAGCGTGGCCATGTAGTTCGGGCTGAACAGGTTCCGGTAGTCCAGGCACCGCGCCAGCGTCGGGTCACCCTGCGGGATGTGCTGTCGGCAAATGTCCTGCAGGTGTCCGAGGATGCGTTCCTGCTCGGCCTGGGAGCCACTGAACAGCAGCACGCAGTCCTGATTGCTCAGCAGGTTGACGGCCTCGACGTCGCGGGCGTTGTCGTCGCAGTCGGCGCGCCGCTGCTGGATGAGCTGCTGCTTTTCCGTCGCGGCTTTGTTCGCGACACTCTGCCAAGCGTCCTTCGCGGCTATAGCAGCCGCAGCGGCGTCGTTGCCGGCTTGGATCGCGGCGTCGTACGCGATCTTGGCCGAACTCGCGGCATCGTGGGCGTAGCCCGCGGCGGCGTGGGCATAGTACTGAGCCGTCGCGGCGGAGCGTCCGGCCCGGTCGGCGGAGACGACGGCGGACGCCGCAGCGCCAGCTGCAGTGTTGGCCGAGGTCTGGGCCTGCTGGGCGGACGCCGCGGCGCGAGTGGCAGCGTCCTGGGCCTGACGGGCGTAGTCGGCGGCCTGGTTGGCCGCCGTGGCCGCCTGATCGGCGTACCCGGCGGCTTCGTCGGCAGCGTTGCGGGCTCGAGCCGCCGCGGCCTGAGCTTCGTCGGCGTCGTGCGTGGCCGTGGCCGCGGAGCTTGCGGCCTGGGCCAGCAGGCCGTCGATGGCAGCGTTGTGGGCGGCGGTGTTCTGGTCGCGGCGGGCGGCGGTGTACTGGCCCACGGCGATGAACTCACGCAGCAGCACCGGTGGTCCGTCGAGGGCGGCCTGGGCCGCGTTGACAACCTCGCGCGCTCCCGCGGCACGAGCGGCGGACTGGATCTGGCTGGCCTTCAGCTGGTCGTCCATGCCGAGCGCGACGAACTGACCGTTGTCGAGGAACTCCCGCAGCGCTTGGTCAGTGCCGGCGTCGAGGGCCTTCTGGCCCTCCTGCACGACCACGGTGCGACCGGCCGTGCGAGCGGCGGACATGACCTGGCTGACCTGCAGGGTGTCGTCCTGTGCCCGACCGGGGTAGTCACGACTGCGCAGGAAGTTCCGCACATCGATGTCCGAACCGGCCAGTGCCGCGTTCCCGGCCGTCTGGAAGCCGGGTGCGGCGGCGTCGACGAGCTGGGCGAGGACGGCGCGGTCGTCCTGTCCGGCGGCCGCGGTCAAGCCGGTGGTGATGAAGTCGACGACCTCGTTGTCGGACGCCGACAGCGCGGCGAGCGCCGCGGTCTTCGTCCAAGGGCCGCCCTGGCCTGCGAGGGTCAGCGCGACCTTGCGGGCGTCGGTGAGCACGGTCGCGCGAGCGGTGCCGACCGCGGTGGCCTCGGTGATCAGCCGGGTGGTCTCGGCGTTCCAGGTGCTGACCTGGTCGAGGTCCCACCGGGGTGGCACCGGGCGCACGGAGGCCGACGACGCGGCGGCACGCGCGGCGTCGTCGGCCTGCTGGCCGTTCAGCGCGATCCGGTCGTCGTCGGCTTTGCGGGCGGCCTGGGCGATCCGGGCCGCCTGGTTCGACGCGCCAACCGCCGCGTTCGCCGCTGCGGTGGCGGCGTTCGCGTGCGCGGTCGCCTTGGCGGCCGCGTCCGTGGCTTGCCCGGCGTGTGCGGCCGCATCGTCCGCCGCGGCCGCTGCTGCGGTGGCGTCGTTGGCAGCGGCGGAGGCGGCATCGGCGGCCGCGCCGGCGTCCGAGCCCGCTTCGTCCGCCCAGGACTGGCTGGCCTGCGCAGCAGCGGTCGCCCGCGCGGCCTGGGCGCGAGCGTTCGCGGCGGCGGCCTGCGCCTGCCGGGCATCGGCGCCCGCAGCCGCGGCGCTGTTGGCCGCGTCGGTGGCGGCCTGCGCCGCCGTCCGGGACTGGGTTGCGGCGTCCCCAGCCGCCGAACCCGCATCCTTGGCTCGTTGTGACGCGGTCCGCGCTGCCCTGGCCGCGTCCGCGGCCGTCGATGCGCTCACCGCCGCGTCCCGCGCAGTCTGCGCGGCCTTGGTCGCGTCCGCAGCTTTGACCTTGTCGCCGATCGCTGCGGCCGCCGCGTCGTAGGCGTGTGAGGCGGCCGTTCGCGCCTGGCCGGCCGCGGCGGCCGCCCGCGCGGCAGCCATCGCCGCGGTGTGCGCCGAGCGGGACGCCGCGTTGGCCGCGCCGATCGCCTGCCGCGCGGTGAACGCCGCCTGGTCGGCCGCATACGCGGCCCGGTTCGCCGCATCCGTGGCCTCGCCGGCATGTCCCTGCGCGGCCGCAGCGGCGTCCTTGGCGGCTTGGGCGGCCTTCATCGCGGCCGCTGCCTCCACGACCGCGCGGTCAGATTCCTGTTTCGCCTGCTCGGTCTCCGTCGCCGCCTGTTCCGAAGCAGCCTTGGCCGTGGCCACTAGAGCCTGTTTTGATGTGCTGACCAGCGGAGCTTGTGGTCGGCGTTGTGGGGTGCGGCGTGTCTTGGGTGAGATAGACGAGGTCTCCGGTAGACCGATCAACGACCAAGCTGATCAAGTACACCGGAGACCTCGTGCCCAGCCTAGCGGCGACGGGGCGAGCCGATCTGACCGACGCGCAGTGGGCGATTCTGGAACCGCTGCTGCCTGTCGGCAAGAAGCCCGGCCGCCCGCCACTGTGGAGTAAACGCCAGCTTTTGGACGGTATCCGCTGGCGGGTTCGTGTCGGTTCGCCGTGGCGTGACGTCCCACCTGTGTATGGCTGCTGGCAAACCGTCTATGGCTTGTTCCGGCGCTGGCAGCGCGCTGGTGTGTGGGCGTTGATCTTGGCGGCGTTGCAGACTCGGGCCGACGCCGCCGGGTTGATCACCTGGGAGGTGAGCGTGGATTCCACGATCAACCGGGCGCACCAGCATGCCGCAGGCGCCCGCATCGAGGGCGACCTGCAGAAAGAACCGCCAGGCGGTATCGGCGAGCCCGAACCGGCCGACCACGCGCTGGGCCGGTCGCGGGGAGGCTGGACGACCAAGCTGCATCTGGCCACCGAGCAAGGCCAAAAACCACTGTCGTTGCTGGTGACCGCCGGTCAACGTGGTGATTCACCGCAGTTCGAGGCGGTGCTGGCCAGGGTCCGGGTCGCCCGGGTTGGTGGTGGGCGAGCCCGGACCCGGCCGGATCGTGTCCTGGCGGACAAGGCCTACAGTTCCCGCGCCAACCGGGCCTATCTGCGGCGGCGCGGGATCGCGTGCACGATTCCCCAGCCTTCTGATCAGGTCCGGCATCGCCGCAACCGCGGCCGGGCCGGTGGGCGGCCACCAGCATTCGACCCAGAGATCTACAAGCAACGGCACGCGGTGGAGTGCGGCATCAACCGGCTCAAACGCAACCGAGGCGTCGCCACACGGTTCGACAAACTCGCGGTTCGCTACGAGGCGACCGTGCACATCGCGGCGATCAACGAGTGGCTACGACATTGAAACAGGCTCTAGTTGCGCGATGGACGTCGTTTCCGCATCTCGCGCCTGCGCAACAGGGAGATCGACGCCGAGGAACTGGTTCAACGCGTCTACGGTGCCCGCGTCCAGCGCCTGCTGCCCGGCCTTCTTCACCTCGGGACCGCCACCAGACATCGCCCGGCTGACCTTGACCGTCTGGTCGATTTCGAACGGGATCTGCCAGTCGGACTGCAGGAATGACTTCAGCGCGTCGTCGGTGCCGGCGTCCAGTGCCTCCTGCCCGGCCTGCTTCACCTGCGCGCCGCCTGCGGACATCACCTGGCTTACCCGCACGCTCAGGTCGATTCCGTACGGCACTTCCCAGCCGGTATCGAGGAATGCGCTCAGCGAGTCGTCCGTACCGGCGTCCAGCGCCTGCTGTGCCGCCGATCGCGTCGCTACTCCCCCAGCCGACATCAACCGGCTGACCTGCACACTTCGGTCGATCGAGACGTCCGTGGCCCTCTGCGAGGTCAAGAACCGCGTCACGTCCGTTTCCGTGCCTGCCAGTGCCGCCGCCGCGTCCTGTCTGGTCGCCGGGCCGCCGAACTGCCAGAGCCGCAGCACCTTCAGGCGGTCTGAGTCTGACGGGCCGGCTTCCGCTGACGCCGCCGCGGCGATCGGGCGGCTCAGCGCGGCCACGGCAGCCGGCGGAGCGGTGATCCCGCCGACGCCCAGCGTCGCCGTGACCGCCAGGATCAAGCCAGCACGAAACCACGTTTTGACTGCACGCATTCGAGTCCCCCCTCGATTGACCGGTGCGCAGATTCCGCCCCGACGTAAAACGCGCGTTCAAACATTTACCGGGCGATCAGGAACCGGTCAACCGCCACCAAGAGGTGATTGACATCACAATGCCGCCTCCTGGGCGAGCTGCTTAGTCTCGCGCTGCCCGGCATCGTTTTGATGCCGACGTCCACATTGGGTCATATGTCGCAATTCGACTATGGAGGGGAAGAGATGCGCAAGTTGTACAGGAGGCTGTTAGGCGCAGGAGCTTTCGCGGCGGTCGCGGCCGTGGCAGTGAGCATCAGTGTCACCCCAGCCAGCGGCGCCGCCTCTGCGGCGGAGGAACAGCCGTCCGCGGTCGAGGACTACACATATCCGGGGGCCGACGCGATCCTGGCAAGCGATCACGTGCAGCTGATCAGCGGCGACGGCCACATCCTCTACAAGGCCTGCCCGCCAACCGAAGCACCAGGACTGATCATCGTTCGGACCACTGACCGCATCGGCTCGCTGGGCAACGGCAGGCTCTGCTTCGAAGCAACCGCCGCAACGGGGCACCTGACGTTGAAGGTCCCGAACGTCTACGCCGTGCGAGGCGACGGCACCTCCACGAACACGGGCCACAGGCTCAAGGCCCAACTGACCACCGACGCCGGCGTGCACACGGCAGTGGACGTGGACCCCAACTTCGACACAGAAGTGGGAATCGCTGCTACTCCGCCGGGAGACCCCACCACGTTGCTGCAATTGGACGCATCGCACTAACACTCAGCCAGCGCCTTTTCGTAGCCGACAACATCCCAATCTTCATCTTTCGAAAGCAGGAATCTCGTGCACAAGCTAAGAGCCTTCGCGCTCGTGACACTCACCGGGCTGGCGAGTGGCATACTGACCGCATCGCCGGCCGAGGCCATCTCCAGCGGCACCGGGGCCGTCGACGGCGCCTACGCGTTCGCCGCGAAACTGTCGAACGAGACCGCGGCCTGCACCGGCGCGCTGGTCGCACCGCAGTGGATCATCACCTCGACCGGCTGCTTCCCGCAGAACCCACAGGGCGGCACACCCGCCAAGCCGACCACGGTGACGGTCGGCCGCACGAAGCTCAGCGGCACCGGCGGGCATGTCGCCACGGTCACCAGCCTGATCGCTCGGGCGGATCGCAGCACGATGCTCGCGCGTCTCGACACCCCGATCACCGACGTCACCCCGGTGTCACTCGGCACCACAGCTTCTACGACCGGGGATGTACTGCGCGTCGCCGGCTACGGCCGCACCACCTCCACGTGGGCGCCTGACCAGCTGCAGACAAGCCCGTTCACCGTCGCATCGACCAGCTCGACCAAGCTGGTGCTGACCGGGGACCAGGGCGCCGACGCCTGCAAAGGCGACGCCGGCGGCCCGGTCTTCCGCGAAAACGCCGGCCACACTGACCTCGCGGGTGTTGTGACGACGACGTGGGGACACGGCTGCCTGGTCTCGACCGAGACCCGGCAAGGCACTACCGCGGACCGCACCGACGACCTCGTCGACTGGATCCGGCAGCAGGTTCTCGTCCCGTCCGCCAAGGCTGTCGGTCACTCGGTCACCGTCAGCTGGAGCGCACTCGCCGCGCAGGACAACGCCTCCTACCGCGTGTACAGCTCGACCACTACTCCAGTCCCGATCGACGCTGCCCACCTGGTGAACACGACCCAGGCCACCACACTGACCCAGACGTCGGTCCCGGCCAAGCAGACCCGCTACTACCAGGTCGTCGCCGTGACCGCGGACGGGCGGAGCGCACCGCCGACCGATGTCGTGTCCGCCTCCACCCCGCTCGCCATCCCTGTCGACTTCACCGGTGACGGCAAGGGCGACATCGCCACCTTCACCCGCGGCACAGCAGGCGACGTCTACGTGGCCAACTCGGACGGGACGAAGTTCACCGGCAACAGCGTGCTGTGGCACGACCGGTTCTCCATCGGCACCGAAATCCCGCTGTCCGGCGACTTCGATGGAGACGGCAAAGCCGACGTCGCGACCTTCGCCCGGGGGACGAGCGGAGACGTCTACGTCGCGCTCTCCGACGGCACCAAGTTCAACGGCAACGGCGTGCTCTGGCACGACAACTTCGGCATCAACGACGAGATTCCCGCCGTCGGAGACTTCAACGGCGACGGCAAAGACGACATCGCCATCTTCAAACGCGGCAGCACGGCCGACGTCCTCGTCGCACTCTCCGACGGCACGAAGTTCGGCACCGCAACCCTGTGGCACGACCACTTCGGTATCAACGACGAACTGCCTTACGTCGGTGACTTCAACGGCGACGGCAAAGACGACATCGCCGTTTTCACCCGCGGCACCACTGCCGATGTCTACGTGGCTACCTCCGACGGCACCAAGTTCGTCGGTGACGGCGTGAAGTGGCACGACAACTTCGCGTTCAACAGTGAGATCCCCGCGGTCGGCGACTTCAACGGTGACGGCAAGGACGACCTCGTCGTCTTCACGCGCGGCTCCGCCGCCGATGCCTTCGTTGCCATCTCCGACGGTACGAAGTTCGTGGGCACCAGTGCCAAGTGGCATGACCACTTCGCCGCCAACGACGAAATCCCCGCCGTTGGGGACTTCAACGGCGACGGCAAAGACGACATCGCCACCTTCACCCGCGGCACCGCCGGCGACGTCTACGTCGCCACCTCCGACGGCACGAAATTCGTCGGAGACAGCATCAAGTGGCACGACAACTTCGTCTTCAACAGCGAGGTCCCAGCTCCGCGAGCCATCACGATCCTCTAGACCTGACTGGCCCGGGCCGGGAGTTTCCCGGTCCGGGCCCCTTTTCGCGTCCTCTCGCTCTGCTGCGGCCGACGCAGTCCGGAAGCCAGACCGCGCAGGAGGTGCCTGGCGGCCGGCTCAGCGGTTGAGGAGCGTGTAGATCCGCTGCGCGCCGTCGGCTACTTTGGCGATCGCGAGCGGTCCGGTGATCTCGTGCGAGTTGAGGCTTACTCGGACCATTGTGCGGCCGACGTGGAAGTAAACCGTGGCCCCGCCGGTCACGCTGTCTCCCAGCACACCGCAACTCTCGTCACCAACGGGCCGGGGCAGGGGGCTGCTGTCCTTTGTGGTTGCCTCGTAAGCGCACATTTCCTGAGCGGCACCGGCCGCGACGGCGGGGCCCTCCGCGTAGATCGTCTGCTCGACAGACAGGCTCGCCGGATCCCGTTCGGTTCGGTCGAACAGGGACACGCGTTGACAGGTGATCTGGACCGCGTGATGGTTCACCACGGAGCTCTCGTCCACGCCGAACAAGTCCCTCTGAAGGCCGTCGGTCGGCCGGCCCGTGACCGCGGTGAAGACCTCGGGGGGCATGGCGTCGCACGGCTCGGCGGTCAGGTGGTAGGGATCCGGGTAGCTGTGCTCGGGCATCGGCCGGGGACCTGCCGTGATGTTCTTGGTGATGCCGTCGATGAGCTTGGCCAGGGCGTTTTCGCCGTCCGCTATCGCTGAGAAGTGGTCCAATTCGAGGGTGAAGGCGTTGGCCGCGCCGTGACCGCCGTCGGTGAAGGCCACCGTGATTTCGTCGTCGCCTTGATCCGGGCGACGGTGATACTCGACGCCGTTGGCGGTTCCGGCCTTCCCCGCTTGCGGCGACGTGGCCAGACGCCAAGCGGAAGCGCTCGAGAGCTTGACATTGAGCGTCGTGAGAGTGATGTCCGGTTCGTCGCGGCGGCCGGCGGCTCGTTGGAGGTGGCCGCCGCAGGAGATCGGTTCGAACGTGGTGCCTGCAAGCTCCGGACGGTCGGCGCCCGGGCTGAGTCGGGTGCCGCCGGCGAGAGCGTGGTCGGTGTACTTCAGCCCTGCAGCGGCGATGACGTCGTTGGTGAGTATGGCGCACGGGTAGTACGTCGGCGTGCCCTCGTATTCGGCCACCGGCTCGTTGCCTGGTGTCTCGATCAGGATGTTCGTCCGAGGGGAATCCAGTCCGGCCGGCTGAGTCTCCTGGGCGGGCCGACAAGCGGAGAGTCCGAGCATTGTCGCCAGAACGGCAGCCCGAAGACGGCGGGTCATCCATGCCTCCCCAGAACGATGGTCGACAAACTATGACACCGGCGGACCTGCCTGCGACACGGGGTATGTCAGCGGCTGCGTAGGCAGGGTGCGGCACACGCATGTACCCGGCCAGGGCCAGCACCGGCCGAGTGAGGAACTGGCCGCTGGTGGCGGCCTTCAGCACTGCCCTGACGGTGTCGCTGCTGGCTGGGCGCTGACTTTCGCCACGCAGGACGCTGCCCGCGAAGCAACTTTGTCATGCCAATGAGCTATCGCGCAGGTCCGTGGGCTGCTCCGCATGGCGAACGGATCATGGTCATCGAGTGCGTCCGGCACATGCTCCGGCTGAGCGTCGAGCACCATGACCTACGTCGTGTACCGCTTCTCGCTCACCATGCCGGGCGCGATCCGGGCGGAACTCACCCGCAGCTCGATAGCTGAGGCACTGCCCAGCTACCGGCTGCGTCGCCACCAGCGGTGGCGCGACCTGGCGACCTGGACCCCGACGCTCACCCGCGGAGTTCCACCACTGTGCGGCTGCGTACCCAAGCCTCATTCACGAACTCGGCAGCCGCGCAGCATGCACTATCGCGGGCGAGGTGGCATTGACTGTCCGGCAAGACCAGGAGGTGTAATGAGCGTCCGCTCCCAGGCGACTTCGTGCTCATGCCGCATGATGCGCTTCCCGGTGAACCGGAGCCGATCCCGGTCGACTCGACGCGGTGGACGGCCGCGCTCCCTCCGGGCGCCTGGCCGGCGAGCTTCGCCGTAAGCGGGAAGGTCTGGCGCAACGAGGTCTTCGTCCTCGCCGAGCGCTGGCGCGCGCGGGATGTCTCGAGCGTGCAGCTCGCGGCAGGCGTGCTGGCCTGGGGGCACGGGATCCGCGGATACGGGCCGTTCAGGACCGGCCGCATCCTGACCCAGGAGCACGCCGCCGAGAGGCTGGAAGCCGCGCTCAGCGAACTACGTCCGGACGCCGTCACCCCGGCCGTGCTCGAAGACTGCTACGAGCGATTCACGACCACCGCGAAGCTCACCGGCCTCGGAGCAGCCTTCTTCACGAAGCTGCTCTACTTCGCAGGCTATCGCCGCGGTGCAGGAGGGATCCAGCCGTTGATCCTGGACCGGGTCGTGGCGAGTCGGCTGCCCGCATCAGCAGGGTCGGCCGGGAAGTACCGGACGGCGTGGTGGGCCGGCACCTGGCTGGCCTACCTGCGCTGGGCGGCGGACCAGGCCACCCGTCCCGAGTTCGGCGGCGAACCGGACGGCGTCGAGATGGCGCTCTTCACCGGATCTTGGAAACCCTGACTTCCCTCCCGTCCCAGGGCTTCACCGTTGCCGCCGGAGCCAATCCCCGATCGCCCTGCCAGCTGGGCTGGATGTCCGAGACGAGCGCGGCCAGTCCTCTCACTAATTTCACTGGGGCACAGCTGGGGCAAACCCCCTGTCACAACTGCACTCAACAACACACAGTTGCCAACAACGGCAGTCAAGCGCATCATTTCACTAGGCGATTCTCTATCGCCGCAGGTCAGGACCATGATCGACCCTCCTGGCAGTGAGGGGGTCAGGGGTTCGAGTCCCCTTAGCTCCACAGTGACGAAACACCGCCCACCTTTGACAACTGGCGAGGTAGGGCGGTTTTTTCGTATCGGCGAACTTTGAGTTTCGCCAAGAAGACGTTCAGCTACCGACGAGTAGCTGGGGCAAAACTGGGGCACCGCGCCGACGGCGGCGAAATGGGGTCACGAAAAGTGCCCCAGCAGCGTCCCCCGAACAGGTGGATCACCAAAGGTTCTCTGACCGGGCACCTCCGCGGCGTCGATCGCAGGCTCCGCCACCGACCTAAGCCAGCCTCGATGCGGTTGACAGCGGATCACCGCCGTTCTGTCTCCCCCAAGGCGGCCGAGCGGAGTTAGCAGCGACCACAACCTGTCGCGCACTTCGAGGCCGCCATGCAAACCGATGATCCACTTCGCCGCTCCGGCGCCGTGACACCCGCGCCACCGAGGCCATCCGTGCCCACCGGCTCCGCCACCGAAGACGCAGACCGACTCCTCTACACACCGGCCGCCGCAGCCAAGCGGCTGACCATCGGCGAGTCGTGGCTCCGCCGCAAAGCCGGCCAGCGCCTCATCCCCTGCACCTTCGTCGGCAAACACCTCCGCTTTACAGACGACGATCTCCGCGCCATCGTCGCCGCCGGCCACCGCGGACCGAGCCACCGGAAACCGGCTCCGGGCCGGCCCAGCCGACGCCGTCAAACTCGGCGCTAGCACCCGATCCGGTCGCCCACCGAGGTTCTTCGCCGAATCAGCTTCCTCTCTGTCGCCTATGGAGCGGTCCTGGACACGCACCACAACGCGACCCCTCACCACAGCGCAGGAGTTCACCGTGCCCTGTAGCGCGAGCGACAAGCCGCACACGGGTTCGGGCCATCCGGCCAGGGCGTACCGTCCCAAAGTGGAAGCGCTGTATCGCAGCGACAGCGGCAGGCCCGCGACGTTCGCCGCAGAGTGCGACAAAGCTCGCCGCCCACGAGGCCGAGGCACAGCCCGCGTGACCCCTGACGAATATCGCAGAAGCGAATACGTGTATTGCACCGGCAGCGGCCGAATGTGACGACCGACAACGGCAGCCAGCCAGTCCCTCCCGTCAGGTTGTGCTCAGAGCAACAGCCGACAGTGCGATTTGATTAGCGGACGGGGATTGACGACAACTCGAACGCCGTCGCGCTCGAGCGCGACCAGCCTAGGGACGCGCTGGACACCCAGCCCGTCATCGAACACACCAAGGGCATGTTCACGCTGATCCGCGGCTGGAGCGCGGACGAGGCGTTCACCACCTTGCGTGAGATCTCCCAGCGCACCAACGTCAAGCTGCACGACGTCGCCACCGTCGTCGTCGCGGCCGGCAGCCGCGCCGAACCTGCGCGACGACGAGATCGCCCAAGCCGTCCTGCGCGAAGCACGGCATCTAGTCCTCAGACGACCGTTCGGCTGACCAGCGGCGCGCCGAATAACTCCCACATCCAGACAGCCGCGGTGGCGTGTTCGAGGTCGTACGCGCTTCCCTAGTTAGGGCGTTGACCAGCGCAGACACAGCACAGCTAGGCCGATCAGGTTACCGTCGTTCCTGGGCGTAAACGCCGCGAAGACGGAGGTTGGGCATGGCGACTCAGCGCTCTTCCGACGACCCGGAGTGGATTAAGTCGATGCTCGCCAAGGCCGACAGCACCACTGTGCTCACCAGCCGCAACGGCATCGGCTTCGCCCACGAGTTCGGCGACCTTACCGGCGTCCTCGGCCCCGCCCTCGACGGCCAGCCTGCAGTGCCCGACGGCAAGATCGTCGTATACAACGAGGCTGGGCAGATTGACTTCGGGCTGCCGCAAGAATGCCGCGGCCGCTACCAACCCACCGCAGTTCACTCCGCCGCGGCTCAACCAGGCCGGCTCGCCCACAAACATCGAACAGCCCGCAAACACGGTCGCGTGGACAGTGACGTCGATGCCGTAATGGCGCAGCTCGGAGGCTTTGCCGGAAGCAGGTCCCGACGCGTTCGCCGGCGGCTGCGGTGAATTGCGCCGGCGCGAGCAGTGGTCAATCCTGCTCCGCAGCGACCGGCCCAGTTCATGTCGCAGGGGCGGGACACGCGCGGCCCCGCCCCTGCGGCCATGTGGCAGCGCGCGAGAGCAGATCGAGATGATGGTCGGTGCCTCATCCATCTCTGTCCCTGGCTAGCGGCCACAATGGCAGTGCGGCGGCAAACAAACTGGCCTCGCAGCAGCGCCGAGCGAAGAGTAACTGCAGGGAATTCAGCCAACGGAATGCCACCATCACGGATCAACTGCGTGACGGTTCACAGCGTCGGCTGCCATCACCGCGCCCACGCCCGACCCGACACGATCGGATATGGCCAAGGCCGCCAGATAAGGTTACAGTCGCAATAGTGAACTAGCGTCACGTCAATCTTCGATTATTGGGCGAACAGGGGAAAGAAACGGATCTAGGCGCTCAGATATTTTACCGCGAGCCATGACACGAACCCGAAAAGCGCCGGGCCCAGGAGGGCTATCCATATCGTCTGACCGTTCGTACAAGACACCCCACGATCCGCGAAACTCCCGAGCGACGTGCTCCAATAGTTCGGTAAGCTCGCGCGCTTCGTCCCTACGACGATTAGGAGCGCCATCGACGGTTAAGAAGTGCAGACCGTTAAAAACTCTCAGTTGCACTTCACCGGAAGCCCAGTCAATAGCGGAAACGCGTTGGCGGAGAACATTCATAGACTCGTCAAATCTCGCAGCCTCAATTTCTTCCGGAGTCTCCGCCAGTCCAAACCAGCCGTGAAATTCATACAATTAAATCACCCAAGAGGTCCGATATCAATAACGGGTTCGACGCCGTACCGTTGCCCATACTCCGCCAGCTTCGCCAGCACCTGGGCGGCCGGCGGCCCGTCGAAGTGAAAGTAAGGGATGCGGCCGGACTGTTTCGCAAAGACGAAAGTTTCTTTGGCCTGCTTGCGAAACTGGCTGCCGAGCTGGAACCCCGCTGGCTTGCTTTGAGCGACATAGGTCACTGATCGCGTCGATCTCCCGCCCTTTAGGATCGTTGGCGAACTTAACTCGCGAGACACCGCCAAGCAAGTTTTCTACGGCGTCTTGAGGACGCCTCCGTCTACGCTCCAGTTGGAGCCCACCGCGCTGGGCATCGTCGGCGACGCCAGCAGAAGCACCGCCCTCGCGATCTCAACGGGCTCGATCAGCTTGCCGGTCACCATTCCCGACTGCTCGGGGATGGCCGCGAGCAACGACTCGTGGTCGATGCCCATGCTCGCCGACAGCCGTCCCATGTAGCCGTCCGGGCTCGTCAGGATCGCGGTCCGGGTGGCGCCGGGGGTGACGACGTTGACCCGGACGCCCGTCTCCCCCAGTTTCTCCGCCAACCCGCGGGAAAACGCGCTCAGCCCGGCCTTGGCCGCGGCATAGGACAGCGGCACCCCACGCGGATCGCGCGCCGAACTCGAGCTGATGTTCACGATCGCTCCCCGCGCCCGCGACAACGCCGGCAGCGCGGCCCGCGTCATCTCCACGGCAGCGCGCAGGTT
Source organism: Amycolatopsis sp. NBC_01488 (assembly GCF_036227105.1). Taxonomy (NCBI): domain Bacteria; kingdom Bacillati; phylum Actinomycetota; class Actinomycetes; order Pseudonocardiales; family Pseudonocardiaceae; genus Amycolatopsis; species Amycolatopsis sp. NBC_01488. The sequence goes on from NZ_CP109434.1 coordinate 731,356, forward strand.
CAGCGCGAGCACGTCGTCCCACGCCGCGCTGGAACCGCCGACGGGGTCGAGGAGGTCGGCGCCGGACGCTTCACCGCCGCCCGCGTTGTTGACGAGCACGTCGAGGCGGGAGGCGTCCGCGAGCACGGCGTCGAGTACGCGCCGCGGCGCGGCAGGGTCGAGGAGGTCGGCGGACACGAACCTCGCGCCGGTGGCTTCGAGCGCAGGGCTGCTCTTCCGCGACACGGCGACGACTTCGGCGCCTTCGGCGACGAACGCCTCGACCGTCGCCAGCCCGATGCCCCGGCTCGCCCCCGTCACGAGGACACGCTTGCCCGCAAGATCCAGATCCATGGTGGTTCTCCGTTCACGTCTGACTTGACCCTACAAATACTACACCGAAGTCTCATTTAGTCGAGGAGTCGAGACGTTGATGCTTCGGATGTAAGCTGATGCGGGATGTCTCAGTTGAGCCGAGCGAGAAGGGGGGTTCCGGGTGAGCGCAGACGCCGAACCGAGGCGCTTGCGGGCGGACGCGGAGCGCAGCACGGCGCGGATCCTGGCGGCCGCCGAGGAGGTGCTCGCGGTCGACGCGACCGCCACGCTGGAGCGGATCGCCGACGCCGCAGGGCTCGCGCGCGCCACCGTCCACCGCCGGTTCTCGTCCCGGAAGGCGTTGCTGGAGGCGCTGACCGGCCTGCTCAACGAGCGCTACCTGCGCGGGCTCGAGCAGGCGCGAGTGGCGACGGCGCCCCCCGTCGCGGCGCTGTACCGGCTGACGGAGCTGCTCTTCGAGCTCAAGGTCGACAACCGGGCGATCATGGAACTCACCGTGGACCCGGCCACCAAGATGACACCCCTGAGCCCCGAAGTCACGGCCGGGCTCGAACTGCTGTTCAGGCGGTTGCGCGAAGCCGGCGAAATCACCGCCACCGATACGGCGTGGTGCTGCGCCATCTACCTGGCCGTCGTCCACGAAGCAGCACAGCTGCCGACTGACTCGCCGATGCTGGGCGCCGCGGCGGGCGAGGTGGGCGCACGGACCGACCTGACCTACCGGACCGTACTGGCCGCACTGGGCGGCGACCGGCCATACGTTGAGCTTCCGGAGGAAAAGAGCCACCCTGATCGTCGCGTCAGGTAGCCGTTCTGGTGCGGTAGACGTTGTCCCACCGTCCTTGTGATCCGTAGTCCGGATAAGGATGCAGCTCTACGCCGCGATCGACACCGACGCGCCGTCGGCCTACGCCAAGAAACTCGCGCAGCGGCTCGCCCGCGAAACCCCCGACACCGTCACCGCCGTCATGGCCAAGAACCAGCGCACCAACCGGGTGTTCATCGACTGGTCCCAGAACAACCCCGCCAAGACCACCGTCGCCCCGTACTCCCTGCGCGGCCCCGACCACCCGACGGTGTCCACGCCGATCACCTGGGACGAGGTCGCCGCCTGCCGGCACACCAGCCGGCTGGTGTTCACCGCCGAGGACGTCCTCGACCGCATCGACGACCACGGCGACCTCCTCCTCGACCTCCACAAGAAGCCGGCCGCCCTGCCGTCGCCCTGACCCGCGACGGCGGGGTTTCGCCCGGACAGGACGGGTACTCCTCTCCCAGCAAGAGCCCATAAAGGGAAGGAGCGAACCTGTGAAGGGCGACGTCGAGACCTACCACGAAAACGGCCAGTGGCAGAACAAGATCGAGGGAAGCTCCGCGCCGGAGAAGAGCACCTTCGACACCAAGGAAGCCGCCGTCACCGGAGGCCGTGACCTGGCCCGCGAGCGCAAGGTCGAGCACTTCATCCGCAACCTCGACGGCAAAATCGGCGAACGCAACACCTACGGCCACGACCCCCGCAACATCCCCGGCTGATGTGCGGTCGGTCCGCCTCCACCACCAGCGACAAGGACATCGCCGCCGCGTTCGGCGTCGGGGAAATCGACGGTCACGAACTCCCGCCGTCCTGGAACGTCGCCCCCACCCAGCAGGCGCGCGATACCTGAGCTTGCCGTCGCACATCCCGGGGTCAAAGGCAACAACGGTGGCTTTCGCTTTCGGCGCTATCGTCGACGCCAGGTCCATCGCCGATGGCAGTTGGGTCACTGGACCGGCACGGGCAGGAGAGCCAGCTCCTGCCAGTCGTCTCCGGGCATCGTTGTCATGAGCACCCGTGGTGTCTCGACGAGGGCGCCGGGCCACTCGCGTTGGATCTTCGGGATCAGCGGTGACTTCAGGTGCCGCTCGACGCCGTCCTCGCAGTGCCCTTCTATCAGGAAGAAGACGTTCGGTTCGTCGACACAGCGCGCCCACCAGAACCAGAGGTTGCTGTCCTCGGCTCGCGTGGCGCGGGTGAATTCGTCGACGAGGTGGAGCCACCGGCCTGTCCACTCTTCGCGCACGGTGAAGCGGATGACGACGATCTGCATCAGGGAGCCCTCCGTTCGCGGGCAGGCGCGGTCCACCGGCCGAGGACGGCGGCCCAGTCCCCGGATGTGACGTCGCCGGCCCAAGCGACGTAGCCGTCCGGCCGCACCAGCAGCCCCGGTCCGTCGTCGGTGCGGTGCACCACCGGCATCGGGGCCCGCACGTGTCCGGCTTCGCGGCCGGCCACGAGCACGAACTCGCCGTGGCGCAAAGCCTCGAGCAACCGGCCTTCCCGCAATGCGACCTCGCCGGCGGGGGTGCCGACCAGCGTGTGTTCGGACGACGCGCGGCGGTAGCGGATCCCGGTCCCGGTGAACATCCCGGCAGCTTTGCCGGAGAACCTGCGGCTTCGCAGTAGCGCTGCGAGTGCGTGGTTGCGCAACATCCGCATCGGCCACGACCGCAACGTCATCATCCGGATGGTGGCTCCGCTGGTGCGGAGCACCAGCTTCCCGACCGGGTGTCGTTCGGCTTGGTAGGTGTCGAGGATCGCGGGGTCGGCGCCGTCGAGGACGGTGGCCAGTTTCCAGCCGAGGTTGGCCGCGTCCTGGATGCCCGTGTTCATGCCCTGACCGCCCGCGGGCGAATGGACGTGGGCAGCGTCGCCGGCGAAGAACACCCTGCCCGAGCGATAGGTGCCGATCTGGCGTTCGTCGCTGCGGAACTGGGAAATCCACCGGGTCTCGCCCATGCCGAAGTCGGTGCCCATGGTCCGCCGGAGGATGTCGCGGACCAAGGCCGGTTCGGCGCGGAAGGCCGGGTCGTCCTCGTGACGGCGATCCCAGGCGATGATGCGGAACCAACCGTCGCCAAAGGGCGCGAGGAACGCGAAGCTGTTCTTGACGGCGTCCACGGTGATGACGGTGTCCGGCGGCTCGGCGAGGTACGCGTCGGCGAGCATGATCGACCTCAGCAGCGTCTTGCCCGGGAACTCCGTGCCGGTCAGGCGCCGGACGGTGCTGTGCGCACCGTCGGCGGCGACCACATAGGACGCTTTCCACACGAGGTCACCGGCCTGGACGACGACGCCGTCGTCCAGCTGCTCCAGGCCCGTGACACCGGCTCCGCGCACGATCTGCGCGCCGTGATCCCGGGCGTACTTCTCGAGCAACGCGTCCACGTTGCGCTGCGGCGTCACGAGCAGGAACGGAAACCTGGACGGCAGCTGGGTGAGGTCGAGCCCCGCGCTCTTCCACAGGCTCAGGCTGCCCGCCTTGGTACCCGTGGCGACCAGCTCGTCGGCGAGGCCGCGGGTGTCCAGGACCTCCAGCGTCCGGGCGTGGGTCCCGAACGCCCGGCTGAGCGGCGAAGCCTCGGCGTGCTTTTCGACGACCACGACCGACCGACCGGCCAGGGCCAGCTCCCCGGCCAGCATGCAGCCCGTCGGGCCGCCTCCGACCACGACGACATCTACGGTGCCCATCAGAACCTCCTAAGTCAACAGCGGGTGACTTTAACGGTACGAGCACCGCCGGGCGAAGTCAACCATCGATGACTTATGCTGACGTCATGCCCGAAACCCGCCGACGTTCCGCCCCCGCCACGCGCGCCGCGATCCTCGAAGCCGCACGAGAACGCTTCGGCGCACAGGGATTCGACCGGGTGCGGCTGCGCGACGTGGCCGCGGACGTCGGCGTCGACCCGGCGATGGTCATCCGCTACTTCGGCACGAAGGAAGGCCTCTTCGCCGCGGCGGCGGCGTTCGAGCTGAATCTGCCCGACCTCACCGAGGTGACGGCCGACGAGCTCGGGCACGTGCTGATGCCACGGTTCTTCAGCGTCTGGGAGGACGACGCCGGATTCCTTTCCCTGCTGCGCGCGGCCACGACCAGCGAAGCCGCGGCGGTGAAGATGCTGGAACTGTTCACCAGCCAGGTCACCCCGGCCGTGGCCACCGTCGCGGCCGACCGTGCCCCCGAGCGCGCCGCGCTCCTCGGCTCACAGATTCTCGGCTTGGCCCTCTCGCGCTACGTGCTGAAGGTGCCGCCCCTGGCGCACATGGGGCGTGCCGAACTGGAAGCCTGGGTCACCCCGGTCATCCGGCACTACCTGACCGATCCCGCCGCCCCAGTGCCGACGTGAAATCCAGGTGGACGCAGTAGTCGCCCACCTGCTCCCCGCGAGCCGAATGGCCGTCCCGCACGGCAGGGCCAGCGGCTTGCCCTCCGGGGACTCCGCTTCGATCGTGAAGGGCCAGAACAGCTGGACTTCGCCCGCCAGTGTGATCTGGTCGACGACGTGGCGGACCCACGGCAGGGCCACGACCGCGCCAGCCGTGGCTGCGATGATCGCGGCGCGGCCGGTCAGTGGCTCGTTGTTGCCGAACACGTAGGTGGCGTCGTCGGCGAACCAGGGGCAAACGCAGCGATGACCGCGGCCTTGGACGACGCGTTGAACCGGCTCGCTGACGACCCCGAGCTGCGAGCCGGCGTCCTCACCGGCGGCCCGGACATCTTCTGCGCCGGAACGGACCTGGCCGACGGACCGGGCGGACCCACCCCGCGCGGCTGCTCGTACGGCCTCATCGCCCGCCGACGCACCACACCCCTGATCGCCGCCGTCGAAGGACCGGCTTACGGCGGCGGTTTCGAGATCGCGATGGCCTGTGACATCATCGTCGCTGGACGCTCGGCACGCTTCGCCCTGCCGGAAGCGACTCACGGCCTGGTCGCCAACTGCGGCGCCCTCTTCCGTGGGCCCCGCACCCTTCCGCCGATGGTGGGCCGCCACCTGCTCCTCACCGGGCAGCCGATGCCCGCGGAACGCCTCTACGCCTTGGGCCTGGTCTCCGAACTGGCCGACGACGGACGGGCCGAAGATGCAGCACTCGCCCTAGCCGACACCATCAGCGCCAACTCCCCCGCAGCCGTCAGCGCCACACCGAAGCCGTCCGTGACTTCGACATCCGCGACGACGAGTTGGGCTGGGACCCCACCCGCCACGCCGACTCCACGAACGGCGCGGGCGGCGAGAAAGCCGAGGGGCCTCACGGCGTTCCGCGAGAAGCGCGAGCCCCGCTGGTGACCGGCCTCAGGCAATGACCAAAGGGGACACCGGCGAGCCCGCCGCTCCGGCGATCTTCAGCGGGGCGGCGGCCTCACCGCGATGCTCGATAGCTCGCGCACCTGATCAGCGGACCAGCTGACCGCGAACTCCCACCGGGAGCAACGTCCGCGACTGTTCATCTGCTGGTCGGCCGAGTCTGGCACCCTGCCGGCATTTCGGGCATGGATGCCTTTGTCAGGAGGACAGTTCCCGCCCGCTGGTCTCGGACGTCAGTGCCATGACGATGATCGCGATGACGGCTGCGAGTACGGCGGCGCCCAGCCCGATCCTGAACCCGGTCGTCGAAGTCGCGAGCAGCCCGACGACCGCGGAGCCAGCGCACCGCCCAGCCGTCCGCCGTTGTACACGGTACCCATGGCCAGGGCGCGCACCGGTGAGCGGTAGGTCATTTCGGCAACCCAGGGCCCGGCCCCGGCGACACGCCGGCGACGCCGGCGAGGAATGCCGCGATCGGCACGACGACGCGGTGCCCCGAAGAGACGAGCAACGCGGTCGCGATGGCCGCGACGGCGAGATAGGCGATGAACGTCGGACGCCGCCCGAGGCGGTCGGCGAGCAGGGCGAAGACCGCGAACCCGACCCGGTTCATCCGAAACTTTCTGCTCGGTCCAGCACGATTACAGTTGAATCCCCGAAACCATGAGTCAGTTATGCGGCCACATATCGCCACGCACATTGCTCCGCCGGAGTTGTGCTGCCGGCGACAGCCTTCTCCCACCGCGTCTGCAGTGACTCAAGCAGGCGTTGCTCGACGGCGTCTGCGACGTGAGAGTAGGTCTCTTGGACCTTGTCTTGGAGTACATGACCGAGGCGGAGCGCTTGGGCGATCTCGGGAATCCCATCGTCGATCACCCAGGTCTTGTGGCTGTGCCGGAGCCCGTGGAATTTCAGGCCTGGCTTCACGGCGCGCAGGCGAACGCGGGGATTGACCTTGCGCGTGTTTCCGTCGGCCGCGGGGCGGAATGCGCGGCGGCCGAAGTTGCTCCGCCGGTGCAGTTCGGACTGCGGTGTGACGAAGACGTGCGAGTGGTCGTGGCTGTCCAGGTGAGCCCGCAGGAGCATCACGAGGAACGGCGGCAGGGAGATGTCTCGCACGGACGCCTCGGTCTTCGGCGGGCCGAGGAACATGCTGCCCGAGCCCGGTTCGTGGAGTGCGCCGATGTCGGGGTCGACAACGATCTTCCCGGTGTTGTCGTCGTAGAGGTGCAGGTTCGGGCGTTGCAGTCCGACCAGCTCGCCCCAGCGCGCCCCGGTCCAGCCCGCCGTGGTCGCCAGTATCGCTCCACCCGGGCCGTAGCAGAGAGCGATCTGGTCGGACACGGCGAGAACCTCTCCTGGTTCTGCCCACACTTGCCTGGGTCGGCGCTGGGTTCGGCGGCGCCGACCCCGGCGGCGGTTCCGGATCGGGTTAGCGTCGATGAGTGTCTCGTCCGCGGCGTCGGACAGCAACAGGGAGAAGCACTTCATGATGCTGGCGACGGTGCTGTCCGCCAGCCCGGATTGTCGCAATTTCTTCTCCCAGCTCCGGACTTTGGAGTTGGTGATGTCGGCCAGTGCGGTGGTGCCCCATCGGGGAAGAACGTGAACCTTGAGGAAGCTGCGGTAATTATCTTCCGTGCGCCGGTCGATGTCGAGTGCGTCGATCCAGTCCCCGGCCCACTCGGCTACGGTGGTCTGACCACCCGTCGGGTCGATCCATTTTCCGCGACGTTTGTCGGTCTCCATGTCGTCGATGTAGTTGTTCGCTGCGGCTTCATCGGGAAACCCGGCGATGGAGGCGATCGTTCCGTCGGCGCGTCGGTAGCGAACGCGCCAAGTGTCCTGGCCGGTTTGGTCGACCCAGGGCATGTGAACTCCTTTGCTCTGGTGTGGGGTCACGGGGTGACGGCATCGATTGACGCTCTGGTGCGGACAGAGAGCCAGCCCGGTCGTCGAGAAACCTCTGGTTTGGCGTGCTTCTCAGTGCTCCGCCGGATCAGCGTTGGGTCAGCGACGTCGGCGTCGGCTGCGTTGCCGGCTCGGTGGCCGGGCCGTTCGGCGTCGGCAAGACCACACTGATCGGCACGGTCAGCGAGATCGAGCCACTGCGCACCGAAGAGCAGATGACCGTCGCCGGCGCCGACATCGACTCCCTCGACGGCGTCGAGGACAAAACCACCACGACGGTCGCGCTGGACTTCGGCCGGATCACCCTCGGCGACACCGCGCTGTACCTGTTCGGCACCCCCGGGCAACAACGGTTCTGGCCCCTGTGGCCCGGCCTGGCCCAGGGCGCCATCGGGGTCCTGGTCCTGGTCGACCTGCGCCGGCTCGATCACAGCTTCGCCGTCCTCGACCAGCTCGACACCACCCGGCTGCCCTACGTCGTCGCCGTCAACGACTTCCCCGACACCCCCAACCACGCCGACGACGAGGTGCGCCAGGCGCTCGCCCTGCCCGAGGCGGTGGTGCTGCACTGCGACGCCCGCGACCACCGCTCGCCGGTCGACGCCCTGATCACCCTGGTCCGTCGTGCCCTGACCTGTCTCGACGCCGCGGAGGCCCGAATCTGATGTCCACGCCCGTGACCGGCTGCCGCCTCGCCGAGCTGACCGGCCTGCCCCTGCTGTCGACGACGACCACGTGCCCCGCCCCCCAAGCCGCCTATCGGCGGCTGCGCGAGGGCTGGGGGCAGGTCGTGCCGGTCGACCTGGATCCCGGGATCCCGGCGTGGCTGGTGATGGGGTACCGCGAGATCCGGGCCGTGGTCCGCGACGAGCTGCATTTCTCCCGCGACTCCACCCACTGGCGGCTGTTGCAAGAAGGCCGCATCAGCCCGGACTCGGGGCTCCTGCCGATCATGGCCCCGCGCGACAACGCGTACTTCTCCGACGGCGCCAAACATCGTCGGCTTCGTGCCCCGCTCGTCGACGCCCTGGCCGGGCTCAGCGAGCAGCACATGGCCCGCCTCATCCGCGCGACCTGTGACCGGCTGATCGACCGGCTCCCCGCTGACGGGCCGATCGACCTGGTCGCGCCCTACGCCGCGCAGGTGCCGATGCTCACCGTCGCGGGCCTGTTCGGCATCCCCACGGACCTCGGCGAGCGGCTGCAGGCCTGCGTGATCGCGCTATTCGGCTCCGGCGGGGACGCCCAGGCCCTGTTCGCCGAGATGGAAGCCATCCTCACCGGCATCATCAGCGCGCACCGCGCGGCGCCGGCCGCCGACCTCACCACCGCCTTCCTCGACCACCCCAACCATCGCGACGACGCCGAGGTTCTGGCCTCGATGTTGCTGACGCTGGGAGCAGGCTGGGAAACCACCCAGGTGTGGATCGCGCAGACGCTGCGGATCATGCTCACCGATAGCCGCTTCGCCGCCCAAGTCCGCGGCGGCCACCTCGGCATCGACGACGCTCTGGATCACGTGTTGTGGACAGACCCGCCGATGGCCAACCAGCTCACCCGCTGGGCCACCAGCGACACCGTCCTCGCCGGCCAGCACATCGCCCGCGGCGACGCCCTGATCCTCGGGCTCGCCGCCGCCAACGCCGACCCCTGGGCCGGCGCCCAGGACCGCATCGACACCGGCAACCGCGCGCACCTGGCCTTCGGCATCGGACTGCACGCCTGCCCCGCCCAGCGGGCCAGCCGCCTCATCGCCCGCACCGCCGTCGAGACCATCCTGCACCGCCTGCCCGACGCGCGCCTGGACATACCCGCTGCCGAGGTGCCGCTGCACCCCTCGCCCTGGACCCGCGGCCCGGCTCACCTGCTCGTCACCGCGACCCGCACCCGCAACTAGCAACGTCCGTTCCCATCCTGCACTTCACTGAGGCGCGACTGCACCGATGACACAGACCACCCCGCCCCAGCCCCTCTACGCGCGGACAACACGCCGTGGCGGTGGGCCCCCTGCGGAGCCAACCAAAGCCGGATCAACCTCGCCTACCTCTACGACGCCTTCCGCGAAGCCAAAAACAGCGACGGCCGCGTCAAACCGTGCGTCAAATACGCCCACGACAACGAACGCACCGCCGCCCAGCGGCTCAACGAAAAGGTGCAGGGCGCGGGGTTCGTGTTCCGGTCTGAACGCGGGTTCCTCGACCGGGCGGCCACCTACCTCGCCGGCCACCAGCGCGTCAGCAGCATCGTGGTCGCCGGCGCGGGCCTGCCGCACATCGCCAGTGATGACGATCTGCACTCCCAGGTCCGTCTCACCGAGGCGATCGCCCACAACCGCCTGCAGCGCACGGCGTGCGCGACGGTGATCTACGTCGAACGCGACCCGCTGACACTGGCGCAGCTGCGCACCATCGCCGATGCCGATGACGGCATCCACGTCGTCGACGCCGACCCGTGGAACCCCGCCGCCATGTGGGACACCCTCTACAACACCGGCAGCGAAAACCCAGGCCTGATCTGTCCCGACCTCGACCGCGTGGCGTTGCTGCTGGGCGGCGGGGTGATGTCGTTCTACGGCGGCAACCGCACCGATGCCACCCAGGTGGTGCAAGACCATCTCGCGCGTCTTCCGGCCGGCGGGTTCCTAGCCATGACCCACCTGTACCAGCCCGAGACTCCCGACCTCGCCGCCCAGGCACGTGAATTCGAAGCGGCACTGCAGGAACACGGTCCGGGGACCGGCAGCCTCGCCACCGACGCCGAGATCCACGCGATGATCCAGGGCACCAGCGTGCTGCCACCCGGGATCGCTCCCACGTTCACCTGGTACCCCGACGGACCGTCCGCGGACGCACCGGTGTGCGGACACTTCACCGCCGCCGTCCTCACCCAGAAACCAGGACCGGACAACGAGCTACCGGAGCCCCCCTGGCTCGAAACCTCTGACTCCCCGACCGCCCGTATCCCAACCGCGCGGACGGCCAGGGATCCGGAACCGGTGTCGCCACGAACCTCGACTTACCTGCACGGCGGCATCGGGCCCGGACCCGACCGGTCACCGGGGTGTGGCCAGTCATTCCTCGTGCACCCACAAGGTTAAGAAACCGGCCTCTGTGGTGTACGGGATCCCACGAACGCCTGGCGCGCACAACCATCCTCGTGCGCGGCCACGCAACACACCGAACCTGGCGCGTCGCATTCCCACGACCGCGCCAAAACTCGTTACCGCGAAAGGACATTTCTGCTCGTGCGTTTCACAAAGACAGCCGCAGTAGCCCTGGCCGTGCTGCCGACGCTGGCCGGTGTCTCCGCCGCAGCCGCCGCGCCACCACCGCCGACCGACACCGTCTCCCCGCAGATCGTCGGCGGCGACCCCGCGCCCGTGGCCTACGCCGGCGCCGGTTCCCTGCAGCTCCTCGACCACGGCGACCCGAACTGGCACTCCTGCGGCCTCACCTTCCTGGCCGAGGGCTACACCGAGACCGGCGCCCTGGCCGCCCACGACCTGCCAGTGATCATCCGCCAATCCGCCATCCGCCTTGACGAGACGACTCTGCTCATGAATCTCCCGCTCACCCTGCTGATCGGCCCCTCCTCCCCCGCCCTGGGTGCCTGCGTCGGACGACGCCATCTTCCCGGAACACGCACCGAGGACCGGACGGGACTGTTCCAAGATCGGTGTTTCCGGCCCGACACGCCGGGCTGAGGTCTGGCGGGATGGGCACTGTGAGTGATGACATCGGAGCTTGTGAGTCCACGTAAGCGTGAGTCCGAGCCGGCGCGGGAGCTGTCGCCGGAGCAGGCCGCCGCGGCGGCGATGGTGGCCGAGGCGAAGGCTCGCGGGCTGGCACTGACCGGCCCGGACGGCCTGCTGAAGCTGTTCACCAAGAACGTGCTGGAAACCGCCCTCAACGAAGAGATGACCGAGCACCTCGGGCACGAGAAGAACCAGGCCGACCCGGGCCGTGAGTCGACGAACGTGCGCAACGGTGCACGGCCGAAAACGGTGATCTCGGATGCCGCCGGCGAAGTTCAGATCGAGGTTCCGCGGGACCGGGAGAGCACGTTCGAGCCGCAGATCGTGAAGAAACGGCAACGGCGGCTCACAGATGTGGACGAAATCGTGCTGTCGCTGTATGCGAAAGGGATGACCACCGGCGACATATCCGCGCATTTCGCCGAAATCTACGGAGCTTCGGTCAGCAAGGAGACGATCTCGCGGATCACCGACAAGGTTGTCGCCGAAATGAACGACTGGGCCAACCGCCCGCTCGACGCCGTGTACGCGGCGGTGTTCATCGACGCAATCCACGTCAAGGTCCGCGACGGGCAGGTCGCCAACCGGCCCGTCTACGCTGCCATCGGGGTCACCGTGGATGGCCGCAAGGACGTCCTGGGCCTGTGGATGGGCGCCGGTGGCGAGGGGGCAAAGTTCTGGATGAGCGTGCTGATCGACCTGAAGAACCGCGGCGTGGCCGACGTGTTCTTCCTCGTCTGTGACGGCCTCAAAGGGCTTCCCGATACGGTGGCGAACGTCTGGCCGAAAACTATTGTTCAAACCTGCATTGTCCACTTGATCCGGAACACCTTCCGGTTGGTTTCGAGTCGGGATTGGGACGCGGTGAAGCGGGACATCAAACCCGTCTACACTGCACCCAGTCCGGATGCCGCGGCTATCGCGATGGACGAACTCGAGGAGAAATGGAGGAAGAAGTACGGGGCAATGATCCGGCTCTGGCGCAACGCCTGGGAGGAGTTCATTCCGTTCCTCGATTACGACGTCGAGATCCGGACGATGATCTGCTCGACGAACGCGATCGAATCATTGAATGCCCGTTATCGGCGGGCGATTCGTGCGCGGGGGCATTTCCCGACCGAGCAGGCCGCGATGAAGTGTCTGTATCTTGTGACCCGCAGCCTGGACCCGACCGGGACAGGCCGCGCCCGATGGACGATGCGCTGGAAACCAGTGATCAACGCGTTCGCCATCACCTTCGGTGACCGCTGGCCGGGAGCCGAGACCTACTGAACAACAACGCCGGAAACACCGATCACGGGATAGACCCGACCGGACCGCCTCGCGCAGCCGCGCGACGCGGCTTCCGTCAGCGCAGGCTTCCCTCGGTGAAAGATCAGGAGCCGGGACCGGAGTAGATTTCCGCCGCCGCGGGTTCCTTGATGGTGGTGGGTTTGTTCCAGTCCGTGTACTCGAGAGTGCCGCTCTTGGGATCCTGCATGCGCAGCAGGTAATGCGGTTCGTCGGCGGCCACCGTGGCGGTGCCGTCGGGGCTGGTGAAGTTCACTGCCCGCGTACCTGCGAATGTGGTCGGCCCGCCGGCCGTGAAGGTCGCCGCCGCGAGCTGGCCGACCGTGTTCTCGGTGAATGTCTTGTAATCGAGGAAGGCCTTGAAGGCATCAGCGATACCCGCGCCTATCTTGGCCGTCGACGGGACCCACTTACCGGTCAGCTGCTTAGCCGCCGACGCCGGGATACCGGACTTCTTCACCACCGAGGCGGTGAAGCGGAAGTAGTACTTGTCCCCGACGCGGAGCGCGGGGATCTCGAGACCGTCCTGCGTGACGGTGCCGCTCGCGCTGTCCTGGTTGAGCTGCACGTCGAGGGTGACGTTGCCGCCCTCGACGATGGCGCCCCTGACGTGCACGGCCGAGGACTGCTTGGCGGCGGCGACCACGGCGGCGCCGGCCTGGGCAGCATCGAGGGCGGCTGGGGCGGCTGTCGTGGACCCCACGGCGGCGGCCTCAGGGGTCGGCGCCTCCGCGGTGGCGGACGAGCCGGAGCAGGCAGTACAGGCAAGTGTGACGGCTCCGGCCGCGACGAGTGCGGCCAGGTGAGATCGAGGCATGGCGGAAATCCGTTCACGAAGGCCCGGACACCCCGGACTCAGACGAGTATCGACCGACGGGGTGATCCGTTACAGACCGAGCCTGCGACCTCGCCGACCCGCCCCGATCGGCGAAGCCGCGGTTCACGGACCCGGCGCCCGAGGGTCCCGACCTCCGACACGTACGCGCTGGACGGTATTTCCGGTGCAGGCGGGTTGTCCCCGCAGGCCGGATCCGTCGCAACGTAGTCCAGTCCCGCGCCCGGCACCGGGCGCAGCCGGGCTGGATCAGCAAGTCCTGCCTGGTCGATCCGGTGGCCCGCAAGTTCCCCGCCGGCACCACGACGAACCAGGACAAACGTTCCGTGCCGGACGCCGACAGCTTCGCCAGACCCCTGGGCAACCGCCAGGCCGTCGGCGGTGAGAACGTCCCCAAGACCGTCGGCATGACA